>JAGQRH010000150.1 GCA_020425605.1 Planctomycetota bacterium
GAACGAGAACCGAGCGGTTCCGCAACTCATAATATTTGACCACCGCCAAGGCGGTGAATGTTTTGCCGAGACCGACCGAGTCCGCGAGAATACACCCATTGTAGGTCTCGAGCTTATTGATGATGCCCGTGGCGGCGTCCTTCTGGTAGTTGAAGAGTTTGTTCCAGACCACGCTCTCCTGGTAGCCTGTCAGATCGTTCGGAAGGACGTCTTCATCGACCTCATCGAGGAAGTCGTGGAAGATGTTGTAGAGCATCATGAAGTAGATGCGCTCGGGGGAATTCTCCTGATAGACGGACTCGATGTGCTCGCAAATGGCAGCGGTGACGTCCTTCACTTTGTCCGGGTCCGACCAGATCTGATCGAAGAGCTGAAGGTACATCTTTGCGTGTGCCGGATCATCGAAACGGGTCACGAAGTTCGAGACGGCATCACCCTTTTGGTACCCGAGATCGACTGCCGTGAAGCCGCTTATCGGCATGTAGGCCACTTCGCCTTCAGACCCGGCGACATGCAAGAATTGCTGCATCGGCGCTTTGGTCGTGTTGGACCGGAACCTGG
>JAGQRH010000151.1 GCA_020425605.1 Planctomycetota bacterium
TGGGGGAGGAGAAGTGAACTATTCCCCTGCTATGGCTGTTGCCGGCAGGTTGAGGAAGTGCCTGGAGGTACCGCTGACTTCTCTTCAATGGCTTTGCCTTCTCTTGGTTCATGCTTGCACTTCATCTGCTTGGCTTCAAGTCGCGTCGCAAGTGTTCGCTCGCCAGTGGATTTCGACCTGCGTCGTTCGATGATTTGCTCCTGCCCTCGGCCCGGTCTAGACTCAGTGCAGGCGCCCGCCTTGCTTGCACACGAGCAAAAACAGGCCGCTTCTGAAATGTCACTGATCTAGACCTTGGCCGGCCGCCGGGACCTTAAACGTGTGCGCAAGTCCCACTGCGGCCTCTGTTGAGGATAGACAGTATGAGCATCAAGGCATTTGCCTTCTCCGCACAGCAACGCGTTTTTGAACGGTGCGGGGTTTCGCTTCAACGTTCCCATGTATACGAGTCGGTTGCGTCGGCTTTCGGCTTTGCTTCGTACGCGGCTCTCTGCGTCGATTCAGTCTTCGACGTTGGGACGCCTCGGCGTCTCGACGTGGCACGGATGGTTAGCAGC
>JAGQRH010000152.1 GCA_020425605.1 Planctomycetota bacterium
GGCTTTCTCCACTTCACCTCCTCGACCGCTTTGGGATCCGCCTCAAAGACGAGGCGCCGAATCCGATCCAGCATCTCGCTCCGCCAGTCATCTTGCATCTTAGTTTCGTTCACAAACGCTCTCCCGGCAGTTCGCTGGCTTGTTTCACCCAAGCGGTGAATTGAGTTTCATCAAGTTCGTCTTCGCAGATGTCGAGGTAGCGAACTTCCTTTTGTTTCGATGTGCCGGGAGGAATGGGACGCAGCGAGGTGCCACGAAAAAACGTCACCTTGATATACTTGTTAAAGCAATGAAATGCGACGAACCAGCCTTCCCCCTCGAAGCCGTAGAACGGCGTGTTCCATTTGACGGCTTTGTAAACGCCCGGAACTGTTTGTTCGATCAGGGCATCGAGACGCTTTCCGACTTCATGCTTCCAGCCCGGCATCGCCGCGATGTAAGCCTTCACCGGAGCGTCTCCATAGGCCTTCGTGATTTGAGGATTGCCCCCGGAAAGAAGCTTCGGCTTTGCAGCCTTTTTGGCTGAAGCCTTCGCGATTGGCTTCGGTGCCGACTTG
>JAGQRH010000153.1 GCA_020425605.1 Planctomycetota bacterium
GTCTTGTCGATCTGGAGCGCCAGACATAGCTCATCCGCGCGATCCGCTTCGCCTGCAAATGGCTGAACTCCCGCCACGCATGATGATGCTCGATACATGCCGGGCATTGTACAGAGTGCTCGTTCGGATTTCAGCTCCGCATTACAATGGGATGCATGGAAGGGGTTTCGTTCTGGTGGAGATACTCGTGAATCTTCGATACTAACTGTTAATCGACAGGTTGCTGGTTCGAGTCCAGCCACTGGAGCGGCCTTCCAGACCGAGATGCCGAGAAAAGCTGCTACGGATCAGGAGGTTGAAGGTTCGACTCCTTCCGACCCTGTTCTGGCTGGTAGTCCAGCGCTCGGCCAGTTGAGTCCCAGACATAACCTCCCTTTGCGGATCATGCGGCGCCCCTAGAGGCCGGACATAAGTGCGCTAACCGGACCGAACCACCAAACCCGGAAGCCATGCCAGATCTCCACCCGGACATTGGAGCAACACCCGTATGCGGCATCCCTATTTGCGACGAGACGCCGGGCCCTAATCAGGATTCGCCATCCACTCACTGGTACT
>JAGQRH010000154.1 GCA_020425605.1 Planctomycetota bacterium
CCTGGCGGGTTGCTGTACGTGCGCCTGCCCCTTGGCGATGAAGAAGGCTTTGTCGAGACCGAACACGGTCCTGTATATACCGTTCGATGGAGCCCTGATCAGTTCACCCAGTCCATCGGAGCTCTCGACTTCGATTTGCTGGAAAGCTTTGAACTCAGCGACACCGAGCTCGGCATGATCTTCCGCCGCGAATACTAGCATTTGAGGGAGACACTGAATTCGCCCGAGAGGCGAAGGGGTCAGACCCTGTTTTCGCCCCATAGGTTTTTGAGTGTCCGCTTTAGCCCGCACAGCGAAAACAGGGTCTGACCCCTTTGTGCCCGCTGGCGCGTTACGCTGCGGCGGCTACATTCACCCTGTGAAACCAGAAAACATAGAACTACTGAAGGCCGGGCTGACTGAGCTTGGCATGACACCGCCTGCCGAAGCGCTCACGCGCCTGATTGGCTATCACGACTTTCTGCTTGAGTACAACCTGAAGGTCAACCTGACCGGCTTCAAGGACGAACGCGAGTCCGTCATCAAGAACCTGCTGAACGCGCTGGCACCGTGG
>JAGQRH010000155.1 GCA_020425605.1 Planctomycetota bacterium
CCGGGCCACGACGCTGGCGATCTCATCGCGGATATGGCGATGGGGAATCCCCTTGAGATTGGCCACCAGCTCGAGATAGGCATGGGTTGTCATCTCCATGTAGAGCGGTGGTGTCTCTGGTAGATATCCGATCTGGCGCTTGACCCATAAGGGATAGTCAAACACATTGCGACCATTGACGTAGACAGCGCCCTTGGTCGGCGAAAGGTACCCCGTGATCATGCGCATGGTGGTTGTCTTGCCAGCGCCGTTGGGTCCGAGAAATCCGAGGATCTCTCCTTGTTTGACGGAAAACGAAACGTTGTTCACGGCCTTGTGGTTGCCGTACTCTTTGAGCAAGCCTCGGATCTCAATGGCCGCCTGGCCAGTGGATGAGGCATCGCTCGCTCTTGCACTTTTGGTAGAATCGCTCATCTCTTGTCCTTTAAACAAAGCTTCAAAGAGTGGATGCAATTGTCACTGAATATCGGATCTATGCCTGGACGGGATCTCCCAACAAAGTCGATCTCGTCTTTATTCCCACCCCAACAGCCAATACAGGTGAAGCGCATG
>JAGQRH010000156.1 GCA_020425605.1 Planctomycetota bacterium
CGCACCCGGGAAGATCATCGCCCACGGCACGTCCGGCGCGGGGCGGCCCCATAGCTCGCCGTTGATGAAGTTCGCAAGCCGCCCGAGGCCGAGCCCGATCGGCACCGCGCAGGCGACATTGTCGGCCACGTACCACTGGTCCACCTTGGCATGCCGCGCGAACAGAATGACGCCAAGGACCACGCCGATCAGCCCGCCGTGGAAGGACATGCCGCCTTCCCACGTCTTGAAGATCGCGACGGGGTCATGGAGGTAGGTGCCGGGCTTATAGAAAAGCACATAGCCCAGGCGTCCGCCCAGGATCACCCCGCCCAGCACCCACAGGAAGAAGTCGTCCACCTGGGCCTTGGTCATCAGCGCGGGCGGATGTTTCACCATCCAGTGCATATAGGCCACGCCCGCGAACATGCCTGCGATGTAGGCCAGGGCGTACCAGCGGATGGCGAGCGGCCCGATGTGGATCAGGACGGGGTCGATGGCGGGGAAGGCGATGGCGAACATGCGCGGGCGGGCTCAGAGATAGGGATCGGGTTG
>JAGQRH010000157.1 GCA_020425605.1 Planctomycetota bacterium
GAAGTAGGTTTTCAACCCCTGCACGTCCAGCAGCGGATGAGCAACAATCTCGTCCTTCACGGAGTCATGAATGACAGGGCCGTGTACTCCGTCTACGCCTGCTAACTCCGGCGCGACTTCCGGGCGCCCGTCATGATTGGAATCGCTCACCGACTGCCTCCAGCACTGCGTGATGCTAAGGGAAAACAGGACTCTAGTTCACAAGGGTTGTACGCGTCAAGCAAACGGGGCAGTTAGTCTAAAGCTGCAAATCGCTCGCGGGCTGTGCCTGCAACCTCGCCCCGTTGACAGTGCGGGGTTCGTTGATACCTTCCCCGATCCACTGCGCAGGTGGCGGAATTGGCAGACGCGCCAGACTAAGGATCTGGTTCCCTTCGGGGTGTGCGGGTTCAAGTCCCGCCCTGCGCACCAGATTTTAAGAACGCCCGCGAGAAGTGAATCGCGGGCGTTCTGCTTCCTTCAGGCTGACGAGAGCGTTCTACTTCCCTGGCCAGGCAATTCCGATAAACCCGTGTTCGCCCGCAAGCTCATCG
>JAGQRH010000158.1 GCA_020425605.1 Planctomycetota bacterium
GGTCAGCGGCGTCAACAAGGGCGGCGTGAAGGTCGACCTCGGCGGCATCCAGGCCTTCTGTCCGATCAGCCAGCTCGAGCTGAGCTACGTGCCCGATGCGAGCGTCTACTTGCAGAAGACGCTTCGCTTCACCATCACCGAGATCAAGGGCGACCGCGACGTGGTGCTCTCGAGGAGGCCGATCCTTGCCGCCGAGCGCGACCGCAAGCGCGAGGAGATCGCCGGCGGGCTCGCCGTCGGCGCACGCGTCTCGGGCACGGTCGTGCGCGTCGTCGACTTCGGCGCGTTCGTCGACCTCGGCGGCATCGATGGGCTCATTCCGACGCGCGAGCTGACCTACGGCCGCAAGCGTCCCGAGCAGGTGGTCTCCACCGGTCAGCGCGTCGAGGTGATCATCCAGGAGATCACGCGCAAGGGCAGCGAGATGAAGATCACGCTCTCGCTGAAGGCGCTCGACGATGATCCTTGGTCGGCCGTGCACTCGGTCGCCGCACCCGGCTCGGTCATCGCCGGCACGGTGCGCAAG
>JAGQRH010000159.1 GCA_020425605.1 Planctomycetota bacterium
TTCTCCAGCCGATCTTCGCCCACCGACTGCACCAGGTCCAGCGCCACCTTCTTGTCGGCGGCCAGCTTCTCTCGGGCCTCCTTCACGCTGGCCACGGACTTCAGGGCCTCCGCGGGCGGGAGCATGGACTCGCCCTCGGGCATCTCCGCGCCCTCGGGCATGCCCCAGTCGCCGGTGGCGAAGCCGTTGCAGCAGAAGCCGCACGCCTCGGTGATGTGCTGCAGGAGCTGGCCCACGGTCATCCAGTTCTTGCCGGTGGCGGGCTTCCAGTTCAGGTCCTTGTCCTCCACCAGGGCCATGAGGCTGTCGGCCACGTGGTAGTTGTAATGCATGGCGGCGGTGAGCTGGTCGGTCCATTTCATGCTGAAGCTCCTTTGGGGGAGGTCGGTGTCGGATCCGGATCCGCGGAGGATAGCATGGGGCCGCTCAGCGCAACAAGATATGAGTACGATATTCATGATTGAACGGGCTTTTTCTAGTGGGTGTCCGACGCTTGGACATACTAAAAAGGATATAGTACAAT
>JAGQRH010000015.1 GCA_020425605.1 Planctomycetota bacterium
GCCAGTCGTCGGCCAGCAGCATCAACGGCCAGTTCGGCGAGCTGTGCCTGCGAGTGCTCGCGCACAACATAGCACTGTTTTTGCGTCGCCGGATTCAGCAACCCCCAAACCCGCTTGAAATGTATGCTTTCAACGGAGCACACTGACAACCATTCAGGAGGGTACCACTCATCCAAACTGCTATCTGTCAACACCTCCTGCCACCGCAAGGAACATCCTAGAGCTACCATCTCCATACCAGACAATCCCAATCAGCCTAGGGTGCCTTAGCCCAGACTGGGTCGGACGTACCCAGACAGCGAGTTTTACTGCGTGATCCAGGGCAGGGTTGAAGTTAGACGGGGCAGAGTCATCTGGGTCAAAGCGATCTGCATCGCGGTACTGAGAGTACGTTGGAATCGGATAATCCGTTAGGACGTTGGGAGGGGGGGCCACCTTGGAAGTGATGTCCTCTGCGGAAATGCCGAATTCGACAGCGCTCGTGACTTGTTTGATCAACTCGTTGTCCCGCACGTCAAACGGAATTACTCGTTCCGCTTTGGTTTGATTGTTCGACGATTCTGACTGGTTTCCGCACGCCGCAAGCAGAGCCAGTACAACCACAATAGCCATGAGACCCGATAATCCGTGTGTCCAGGCTCTACCGCTTGACGCGTATGCCGATCTTTCCATCCGGCTTGGTGTAAGACTCACGGGGGTATATCGCCGTATTATCGTTTCTATCGTACCACTCCCATCGGTTGAGCGCGTCCGCATGTACTTCAGTCATACCAGAAGAAACAGACACACTTGTAAACGAAGCGGTTCCGTCGTTGTTCACTTCCATGCCCCAATGAAGGCACGCTTTGATTTCCGCATTCGGGCCGTTGTCCTCAAGCCACCCACCTTGGCTCCAGGGGAACTAAAAAGGGGGCAGGCTACTTTTATAGGCCTATTTTTACTGGGTTTGTAGCTCATCGCCTCTTTTGCGCTGATCTGTTTGGTTCGTTGCCTCGATCTTCGCTTGCCTGCAACTCATTGAGCTGTTTGTACCAGTCGCCCCACCAGGGCTCGTAGTTCCTCCAGCGCTCGACGGCCTTTTTGTAGAGGGGCTGACGAACCTGGGCCAGGCTGGCGGTGCGCACGTTGCGCTCGGTCTTGTGGAATTCGAGGCAATTGGGGTCCCAGTCCATGCCGACCCAATCGAGCATACGACGGGCCTGAGTCTCCAGGTCCTCTACCATGGCGGCGTAAGGCACGTGCAGGATGCGCCCGGGCAGCACCTTGTCCCAGTGCGCCATGATGCGCTTGTAATTGCGGAAGTGGCTCACGATGTGCTCTTTGCGCTCGGCCCAGCGGATCGAGCCGAAGTGGACCTGCCAGCATGAGGTCGCCACGTCGCGCAGGTCGCGCTGCAGGTGGATGATCTTCGCGTTCGGGAACATCGTCAGGATCCAGCCGATGTTGACGTAGTTCTCGGGCATCTTGTCGACGATACGCCTTGCCTTGCGGTCATAGGCCTGCAGCTTGTCGAGGTGATCCGCGGCGATGTCGCCGACCGCCTTCTTTGTCGCCTGCGGCACGGCATCCGGCGCGTCACATGTCAGCCCAAGGGCGCCGGGCAGGGACATGAATGATTCGCGGGCAAGCCGCAACTCATCCGCGCCGAAAATTTCCGGATGACTGGCCAGCACCTGCTCGGACAACGTAGTGCCGGAGCGCGGCAGCCCAAGGATAAACACCGGCACATCGCTGTCGTTGCCCCAGCCCCTGGTGCGCTCGAAATGCTCGGCTGTGAATACCTGCATGAGCCGGTCGACCCACTCCGTGTGTTCCTCCGGGTGATAGTCGACCCCTCGTTTTGCACGACTCCGGCTGTTGAGTTGGTTGGCCTCATCCAGGTAGCGCGCGGCCCATTCGTGTTCGCCCACCGCATCGTTGTTGGCGCCAAGACCGTACAGGATCGAGATTCGCGCGGGCTCACGCAGACGCGGCCCGGCCTGCAAGGCCGTTTCCATCGCCCCGGCGTCGCTGGCCGGAAGATCCTTGCGCAGGGAATTCGCTAGCTGTTCATACGCCCCACCGACCAGTGGCTCGATGCGCAGCGCAGCCCGGCATGCAGCCTCCGTGCCCTTGAAGTCGCCGCGCTCAGAGCAGATCTGGGCGAGGCCCATGTGTGCGGCCGGCAATCGTGGGTTCAACTCAAGGGCGCGCCGCAACAGGCGCTCGGATTCTTCGATCGTGTGTGCTTCGCCGCCCCTGCGCATGTCGGCCGCCAGCCCGATCATCGCCTCCACGCAATCGGCATCAATCTCAAGTGCACGGCGGAACCAGGCCGCGGCGTCCTGACGGCGCTCCATGTCCGCAAACGCGCTGGCCAGGTTGCAGATCGTCTTGGTCGAGCGCGGGTCCAGCTTGAGCGATCGCTCATACCAGCTGATCGCGGCCTGGTACTCGCCCTTCTGCTGCTCAAGCTGGCCGATGTTGTTGTGCGTGATCGCCAGCTGCGGGCTCAGCTTCAGGGCTTCGTCGTATTGCGCCTGCGCAGCATCAAGCTCACCTGTTTCGCGCAGGGCGTTGCCGTAGTTGTTGCGCGCGGCCGCAAGATTGGGCGCAAGCTTTACGGCGTTCTGGAGGCGCGTCAGTGCTTCGTCGACGTCGCCGTCTTCCAGCAGCATCTGTCCGAGGTTGCTCAGGAATTCCGGGTTGGCCGGCTCAAGTTGCACAGCCTTGCGCGCGGCCACCAGTGCGTCTTCATTGCGCTTGGCGGTGCGCAGGATGTTGCCAAGGTTGTTCCAGGCGAGCGCGTTGCGCGGGTCTTTGTCGACTGTGTAGCGCAGCTCTTTCTCGGCCTCCGCGACTTCACCGTTCGCTGCCAGCGCCAGCGCGAGGTTGTTGCGGCAGGCGTGGTAGTTCGGGTCAAACTTTAGAGCGACACGACAGTGGGCAATGGCATCGGCGTTGCGCCCGACCACGCGGTAGGCCTCGGCCAGGTTCGAGTGCATGGCCGGCACATCCGGCCGCATCTGCACGGCGCGAGTGATCATCTGTATGGACTGGGATGGGTTTCCCCGCTGCAATGCCAGCACGCCACGCAGGTGGACGGCATCTACGAATTGGGGGGCGCTCTCGGGAATCGCGCGATAGCCCTGTTCGGCCTCGGCAAGTCTTCCGGCACGGTGAAGCGCCATGGCTTCCTGAAGTTGCACCGCTGGATCCGCCATCGAACAATCCACCTTTGGACGCCCAACATACAAGCGAAGACGCCTTGGCGCTTCCGCCAGTTCCCGCCGCGCTGCGCCGGATGAGCTTCCCAAGGATTATGGAAGGCGACCACGAGAAGGCTGGACTGGACCACAAACACCCTCCAAGCGGTTCAGCGACTACTACAACCTTGAAGGCAACGGCCGCTGGCCATGCGTCGCGATTGCACACGCGTTGGGTTTTTCTTGTGGGATTTGATCCTTGTGTCGCCCTAGGCAGTAGTAAAAGCGTGACTATTGCTGGGCGACTCGCGTCATCGGCCGGGATCCGATGGCGCCTCGGTGCGGAGATATCCCATGAAGCTGAAGCTCCCGCTTCTTTGTGCTGTCGTTTGTCTGCTTGCGGCGACGCTGCATGCCCAGCCGGCGAAGCCAACCTGTATCTGGGACCCCTCGCCGAACTACACATCCGGGCGAACGACCACCATTGACGCGATCGTAATCCATACGACCGAGGGCAGCTATTCGGGCAGCGTGAGCTGGCTCAAGAACCCCTCGGCTGGCGCAAGCGCGCACTACGTCATCAAGGAAGACGGCAGCGAGATCACGCAGCTCGTGGCCGACTCCGACCGCGCGTGGCACGCGACGTACTACAACAACCGCGCCATCGGCATCGAGTGCGCCGGATACGCAGGACAGGCCAGCACCTGGACGCAGGGCATCCTGCCCAAACTGTACGACCTAGTGGCCTACCTCTGCTACACCTACAACGTGCAGGTCGTGCACCCGGCGGGCACGGCGACGGTCAGCCCGCAGACGAACGATTTCAACGGCGTCGGTCTGGTCGGGCACTATCAGGTCCAGCCCTGGAACCGCACCGACCCGGGCAGCTACTTCGACTGGAATCAGCTCGTCGTCGAGGTGAACAACCGGCTCGGCGCAGGCAGCAACGACCGAATCGTGGACAACAGTGACGCGGGCTTCAACGTGCTCAGCGGCTCCTGGAGCACCGGCACATCCGCGGCCGGGCACTACGGCGCCGACTATCGCTTCGCCGGCAACAGCGCCAGCGTCACCGCCGAGTGCGAGTGGCGCCCAAACCTGCCTGAAGGTGGCGTCTACGAAGTCCTGCTGTACTACCCGCAGGGCAGCAACCGCGCCGACAACGCGCCGTTCACGGTCTATCACGCAAACGGCAGCAGCGGCACGGCCGTGAACCAGCAGGCCAACGGCGGCGGCTGGTACAGCATCGGCAACTACGACTTCTTCACCGGCAACAGCGGCTATCTGCGGCTGACGAACAATTCAAACCCAAGCGTGGTCATCGCTGACGCGGTGTGGTTCAAGCAGATTTCGTCGGCACCGGTTCCGGCCGCGCCGGGCACACTGACAGCCAACGTTGTGAACAGCACGGACGTGAGCTTCAGCTGGAACTACTCGGCCTGGGCCGACGGCTACTACGTGGACATTGCAGAGAGCGCGGCCGACCTGGGCGGCAGCACCGGTACGTTCCAGAACGCCAACGTCGGGCGCACAAACAGCCACGTGTGGACGGGGCTGACGCCCGGCCAGACGTACTACTGGCGCGTGTACGCCTACAATCAGGCCGGGGGCAACCACGGCTACCCGACGCCGACCAGCTTCACCATGGGCAGCGGGACACCGCCCGCCGCGGCAACTGGGCTGACCGCGACAGTACTGGGCGACACTTCGATTCGATTCAGCTGGAACGCAAGCGCGGGGGTCGACGGCTACTGGGTGGACATAGCGGAGTCGTCGGCCGATCTGCTGGCAGGCACGTCCGGCGCAACTTTCCAGAACATGAACGTCGGTTCTACCACGACAACGCTTGATTGGACCGGGCTGACGCCGGGCACTACCTATTTCTGGCGCGTGTTTGCATACAACACGGCGGGCGGCGCGCACGCATATCCGACACCAACGTCGGTTTCGACAACCGGCGGCAGCAGCAGCGGTGGCACCGGCCCCGGCGGCAGCGGCGGCGGGAACAGCGGCGGTTGCTCAACGGACGGCGCCGATTCGTGGCTGTGGCTTGCCTTGCTTGGCGCTTTGCCCGCCTGCATTGCGATTCGCCGGAGGCTGGCCTGATGAACGTCATCCGCGCGCTCGTTCTTGCGCTTCTTGTTTGCCTCTGCGGCGCACTCTCTGCGCAAGTGACGATCGACAACGTCGACTCAGGCTTCAGCGTCACGTTTGGCTCGTGGACGACCGCCAGCAGCGCCTCGGGCAAGTACGGCAGCGATTACCTTTACAAGGGCGCCGTCGGCTCAAGTGCGAGCTACAGCGGCACCGTCGAGTGGCGGCCGACGTTGGCGACGGACAGCTACGAAGTCAGCGTCTGGTACTCGTCCGGCAGCAACCGTGCCAACGATGCGCCCTACACCGTCTACGACGCAAGCGGGCCGACCACCGTTCGGGTCAATCAGCAGACAAACGGCGGGCAATGGGTGAGTCTGGGCACGTTCAACTTCAATGCGGGCACCAGCGGGTACGTTGAGCTGGCAAACAACGCCCAGGCGGGGCAGGTCGTGATCGCTGATGCGGTGCGCTTCGTGCCCAGCAGCTACGTGCCGCCTGCCGCCGACGAGATGCGCGGGGTATGGGTCAGCCGCTACGAGTGGCCGAGCACGACACCAAGTACATGGAAGTCAAACATCAACTCGATCGTCGCCAATGCCAAGGCGGGCAACTTCAACACGATCGTGCTGCAGATGCGCGGCGACACGACCACACTGTATCCGTCGCCCTATGAGCCGCTCAGCAGCCTGATCACCAACGGCAGCGGCGACGATGCGCTGGCGTTTGCAATCGCCGCCGCGCACGCGCAGGGCCTGCAGCTGCACTGCTACTTCAACACACACGTCTGCACGAGCGCGTTCGCCAGCGCCAACCCGAGCTGGCTGATCGCGGACGCAGCCGGCACGCCAATCAGCTCGCCCGTGGATGGCTACTACTGGCTGGCGCCCGGCAACCCGGACGTGCAGGCCTATCTGCGCCGGCAGATCATGTACATCGTGAACACGTACCCCACGCTTGACGGAATTCACTTTGACCGCATCCGCTGCCCGGAGGCCGTCTACAGCCACGACGCCGTCAGCGAAGCTCGCCGCACTGGTGGCGCGAACCCCGACAGCCTCGGCTTTGATGACTGGACCGCCGACCAGATCACCCGCTTTCTGCGCGACGTCTACGCCGAGGTTCACAGCGTGAACCCGACGTTGCAGCTCAGCGCCGCGCCGCTTGGGCTGTACGACGCCAGTGCCTACAGCGGCTATCCCACCGGCTACTACTATGGGCTGCCGCGCCACCAGGATGCGAAGGCCTGGCTGGCGGCCGGTGCCATCGACTGGATTGCGCCGCAGTGCTACTGGCCCGACACCGGCGGGCTGCCCGACTTCAGCGACCTTGTGCCCGACTGGCAGGCCGCCGCCAGTGGCCGTCGCGTTTACCCGGGAATGAGCGTCACCAGCGACTCCGATGAGACCGAGACGGTCAACGAGATCACGGCTGCGCGCGGCTTCGGCTGCCAGGGCACGATGGTCTGGAGCTACGGTGCCGCCAACAGCCTGAACTTCTGGAGTACACTCAAGGCCGCGGGCAAGCCGTACGAGCAGCCGGCTGCCGTGCCCGACCTGCCGTGGCTGAGCAGCCCGTCCACGGCGATTGTCCACGGCGTCATCACCGACTTCGGTACCGGCACTCCGTTGCAGGACGTGCACGTCACGCGCAGCGGAAGCAGCTACACAGCGCTGAGCGCGGCCGACGGTTTCTGGTGCTTCCTGAATCTCGCGCCCGGCAGCTACACATTCACGGCAGATCTGCCCGGCACCGGTACCGCCGTCATCAGCGTAAACAACCTGGTAGCCGGCGAAGTCCGTACGGTGAACATCGCGATCGCCGCGCCGGGCACGGCCACACGGCTCGAGATTGACGCGTCAACACCGACGCAGGTGCCCGCGGGTGACTCGTTCGGCCTGCTGGTTCACGTGGTGGATGCCCAGGGCAACCCGGTCACCGCAGGCAGCTACAACCTGAGCGTCTCGCCCGTGGGCGTGACCGGAACGCTGACGGGCGCGACCAGCGGCGTCACAGCGGGCGGCGACCTGACATTCACGTTCAGCCACGATTCACCGGCGACGGTGACGTTCCTGGTGCTGGAAGGGACGAGCACACTCGCATTCGCCAGCACCAGCGTAACGTTCACCGCCACCGATTCCGGTGGCGGTGAACGCAATTCATCGGGCTGCGCCGTCAACGCGACCGGCGCCTGGCCACTGTGGGCTCTGCTCGCGCTAGCTGCGGTCCGTCTGCCGCTGATCGCGCTGCGCAAGCGCGGGCAGGCGTAGCGCCCCGACGGACCGCCTGAACACGCGGCCGCGAATCAATACCAGCAGCGCAGCCAATACACCCAGTGCCAACAATCCCAGCCCGCCGCCCTCGGAAGTAGAGCATCCGGCAACGTTCGCACTCACGCTGCCCTTGCCCGAGGTGAAGTTACGGACCTGGAAACCGGAATGCGCCTCCGCCAGTCCAGACGCGGAAAACACTGCGTTCACGTCCGAGATCGGGCTCTCGGTCAGGTCTACGCCGACTCCGTAGTAAGCGGCGACCCCGTTGCTCGCGTTTACCGTGACGGTGCCGGTGATCTGCATGTTGGAGCCCGCACCGCCCATCAGCGACATGGTGATCGGCCCGGTGAATGACGTGTCACGCTGGCCCGAGGCGTCGAGGGCTTCCACGACCGGCTGCACAAGCAGCGTCGGCCCGATCAGTCCACCGACCGGGTGGGTCAGGACACGCAGCGCGGGTGCTATGCCGACCTGGCTTGCCAGGCCCGTACCGGAGAACTCGAGAACGTACGGGTCCTCGCCGCCGGTCGTGTCGTTGTTGCTGACCGTCCAGGTGAAGCTCCAGGGCCCGGGCGCGAGTGGGGTCACGGTAAGTGAGCACTCCTGCCACTCACCGGCGGCCAGAGTAGTCTGCCAGCCGTTGCCGTAGGGCGGGCCGTGGCAGATGCGGCCGACGATGCAGTTGGACTCCGTGGTCGTAAAATTCGGGTCCAGCGTCAGGGTTGCGTCGCCAAGGTTGACCACGCGAACGGTGCGAAAGTACGTGCCCGAGACGTAGGTAGGTCCCCAGCTTGTGTCCGCCACGCCGCTTGGGTGGGGCGTTCCCGCAGGGTACTGGAATTCAATTTCCGGACCTGACTGGGCCGCAAGCCCGCCGCAGAAAGCGGCCAATACAAATGTCACGTACCACACGAATCGATTCATCTTCAGTCTCCGTTGGATCTCAGTGAGGTACAATTGTGCCGGTGCGGGGTGGGCGGCTGCTGCTCGCCCACCACGCCTCCTTCGGCTACCGCCGGGCGAGACGGCGCCTGCGGGTGAAGATCAGGATTGCGGTCAGGCCTGCCAGCATCGCAATGCTCAGACTGCTTTGGGCCGCGACACAGCCGCCGCCGCCCCCACCACCGCCACCCGACCCACTGCCAGATCCACCGCCGCCGCCGATCGGGCCGCCTGGAACGGTCGTGAAGTTCCAGAGCATGAAGGCCTGCGAGTGCGCATCCGAGTAGCCGCTGGTGCTGAATTTCAGGTTGTACATCGCGTAGAGGCTGTCGGTCTGGGTGCCTACGAGGTCGGTGAAGCTTGCGAGCCCGTTTACGGCGTTGACCGTCAGCGTGCCCCCAAGCTGGCCCGTCGCGCCGGCGCCGCCGAACATCGAGACTGTGACCGGCCCGTTGAAAGACGTATCGCGGCTGCCCGATGCATCCAGCGCCTCCACCGTGGGCTGCTGGTACAGCGCCGTGCTGGTCAGCCCGCCGATGGGTTGCTTCAAGACGCGCAGCGTTGGCGCCACCCCGACATCCGAATCGACGGCGTTGCCGGTGAACGAAACAACGTAGGGGCTTTCATTGCCCGTGGTGTCGTTGTTTACGAGTTCATAGGTGATGTCCCAGGCGCCCGGCGAATTCGGCTGCCAGCCGATGGAGAATTCCTGCCACTCGCCCGGCGCGAGCGTCGTGGTCCAGGCCGGTGGAGAGAGGTGGTACCAGATCGACACACAGTTGGACCACGTCGCGATTGAACCGTGGTCAGGCATCGTCAGGGGCGCTGTGCCAACGTTCACCACCCGTACCGTGAGGTAGTAGCCTTTGCCCTGCACGATGCTGGGCCCGGTGTTCGAGACTGTGCTGCCGCTGGCAACGGGGGTGCCGGGCGGGCACTGCAGCTCGATTTCCGGGCTGCCCTGTGCCGCGAGCACACCGCAGAATGTCAGCAGCAAGATCAGGCTGCCGATGGCCAGCAGCACCTCAACCCACCCGAAGCGCGCCTCCAGCGCCAGCCTCTCTTCTTCAGCCCGGTCCGGGCAGTCGATCCCTCTCCAGCGCGTGTCTTGAGTCGTCATCATCGGTCCCTCCAATCGAATCGTGAGCGGTCTGTGTTTCGTACGGGATAACCGTAGCCCGGCGTTTTCAGAATCACAAAGTGGAACAGGGCACTTGCGCCAAATGCTTTTGCAAATTATGAAAACAGCATGAGAGCCGATGCCGGCCTGGTTGAGCGCCTGAAGATCGTGGCGAGCCGCTACACGCAATCCGAAATCGCGCGTCGCACCGGCACCTGGGTGTCAAACGTCCACCACTATCTCAATGGCACGCGTGTGCCGGCCGACTTCTGCATCGCGCTGGTCGAAAAGCTCGGCGTCAGCGCGCAGTGGCTGCTGACTGGCGAGGGCGAGCCGTACACGGCCGACGCCGCACCCGACGCGGACCAGTTCGCAGGCGACGTGAAACGCCTCTCTCGTTCTCTGGACTCGGCGTCACGTCTGCGCCTCGGCGAGTTGGTATCGAACAAACGCACACGCGCGCTGGCCGAGATTAACGACGCCATCGACGCCCACGCCGACGCCCAGCGCCGCGTTAGCGCGCAGCTTCGGCAGCCGCTGGTGGATCTGTACCTGTCGTTCACGGCGGCCATCAGTGAGCACGACCACGGCAAATCCGAGGCACTAGGTCGAGCAAAGTCGCACTTGCAAAGTGCCCAACTCCTGCAGCGACTGACGGACGACCCGGCGCGCAGGCTGGACGTAACATTCATGGAAATGGAGGTGGCGATCCGTGAATCGCGCTTCGCCGATGCGCTGGTCGAAGCGCGGCGCTGCTTCCTGATCTCCTTTTCGGTATTCGGGCCCGCCGCCCCGCGCTTCATTGACACTGCTTCCACCTACGCTTCCGGCGCAATGCGCCTGGGCTACATGCGTGAAGCACGTGCTGTACTTGACGCCGGACTCGCAATGGCGCGCATGGCGGGCAATGACCCCGATTTTTCAGGGTTCGCCGACGTACAGCGGGCGAACATTGCCGTTGAAACCGGGGTAATTGAGGGCATGCATGACCTGGCGCGTCGAGGCCTTACGCGGATTGCAAATCGGCCGCTCGTTTCACGGATAAACGCCGCGCCCCTGGTCGCCAACATCGGAATGATGGCCGGCGTAACCACATTTGAAGAGGCCCTCAAGACTGAGCCTCGCAGCGTCTACCAACTACGTCACCTGTTCCAGTGGGCCGCCTGGCTTGAGGATGCCGGACGCTTGCGCAAGCTGCTTCGAGTCCGCACGAAAGACATGGCTGGCGTTTCCAGCGTCACTAGCCGCCTCTATGACCATTGGCGCGCTGTAGGCGAGTTTGTTCTGCGCGCAGCGTGGGATCGCCCTCACGGGCTTTGGCGCGAATATGAAACGTGGGACAAACAGGAGGTCAGTTCGGGCGCGCCCGAGAAGGATGCCGTCCAGCGCAAGATTCGCTGCACCCAAGTCGCACGCCTGTGCGGCGAAACAAGGCAGGCGGGCAAGCTGCTGCTGGAATCCGACCGCCTCCTGAATGCCATGCCGGAGGGAATGGAACCGCTCCTGCTCGATCGCGCCACGCATCACCGCAATGCGCTGGTGCTGGGCAACCCGTCGAAGGCCAACTCAAAGATCAAGCAGTTGCGCGACGACGCGCGACGCTGGTTTTTCGACATGACCGCCGCGGGCTACTCCTGCTTCGCCGGGCTCGGCCTGTGACGCATTGCCCTCCACGCGGCGGCTAACGCGCCAAGCAGGCCGGTCAGCAGCAGCCAGCACGGGCCCCGGGTGTCTTCCGTGCTGCACCCGCCGGAGCTGCCACCGCCCCCGCCGGAGCTGTTCGGGTTGGTCTCCGTAATCGTTGGAACGTCCACCGGCAGCGACTCGTTGCCGACTCCGTCTTCTGCCGTCGCAAGGAAGTTGTTGGCCGCTCCCTGCACCAGCGGCGTGGCCAGATTGAACGCGGCCGCCCCCCCCGTGAGCTGCACGCTGGCCACTACGCTGTCCGTGCCGTTCACGAAGCCGTCGTCATTCAGGTCTGCGTAGATGCGTACGAGGCTGTTGGGCTGTGCCGTGCCTGCAATTCCGTAGGCAAGTGCGTCGATCGAGACCGGCCCGGTCGGGTCGGTGATCACCGGCGGCATGATTGGCGGCGTCGTGGTCTCTGTGATCGTCGGAACGTCCACGGCGGCCGACGTATTGCCCGCGGCATCCTGCGCGGTGACGACGAAGTTGTTGGTCGTGCTCTGCGTGAGCGGCGTGTTGATGCTCCAGTTCGTGCCCCCACCCGTTAGTTGCTGCTGTGCGATTACCGCGTCTGCGCCATTGATCAGACCGTCGTTGTTGAAGTCGATGTAGACGCGCACGCGCGAGTTCGCCTCGGCCGTGCCGCCGATCGCGAAACTGGTGCCGGTCGTGTTGGTGGCGCTTGCCGGCGTCGTGACCACCGGTCCGTTTGGTGAGATTGAGTCTTCGGTGATCGTGGGTACATTCACTTCCACTGACTCACCGCTGCTGCCGTCGTCAGCCGTTGCCAGGAAGTTGTTGTCGGCGTTCTGTACCAGCGTGACCGTGATGCTGAAGGCCGTCCCGCCGCTTACCAGCTGCTGTTGACCGACGACCATGTCGGTGCCGGTGTCAATCGTGCCGTTGTCGTTCACATCCACGTAGATACGTACCAGCGAGCCGGATGGTGCCCCACCAAGGATCGCGTAACTTGCCGCGTTCACGCTGATCACCGCCGCGGGGTCAGATACCATCGGCGGTCCGGTCAAAGCGGCCCCGTTGAACTCGTAGGCGCCGATATCCACTCCGCCGCCGTCGTTGCGCGGGAAGCCTGCACCGCGCTGGTCAAAGCTCAACACCTGAGGGTTGCTGCCCGCATCGCGCGCCGCGCTGGTACTGGCGATGGAATGCGTCTGCGTGGGGCCGCTGTTGTTCTGGAGGCTTCCCAGCGCGGGGTCGGTACCGATCACGTTGCCCGCACCTGAGGCGGGGCTCACTCCGTTCTCAATGACACAGCTGTCCGCGTTCAGGGTGCCGTCCGCATCCGGGTTCGAACTGGCAGAGTTGTCAGCGAAGATGGTGCTTTCAGCATTGATGGCCGCACCGCTGCTGTTGTCTTCAAATGCGCCCGCGCCGAGACTCGGGCTCGCGGCGCCACCCGAGCCACCCGAGCCTCCGCCGCCGCCACTGGCCCCGCCCGCGCCCGGCGTTGCCGTGGTCGCCGTATTCGCCGCGACAGTCGAATTTGTGATCGAGACACTGGTTCCGCGCACGTAGATCGCGCCGCCGCGGCTCTGCCCGGCGCCGCCACCCAGCCCGCCGTTTCCGCCGACTCCAATGGCAGTACCGCCTGCCCCGCCGGCGCCGCCATCACCACCAGCAACGACGTTCCCGGACATCGTGCACTGCACAATGGTGACGCTTGCATTCTGGATGAAAACGCCTGCACCGTGACCGAAACCGCCGAGGCCTCCCTGGCCGCCGTTTCCGCCGCTCACGCCGGTGCCGCCGTCGCCCCCCGCGCCGCCATCGCCGCCGTCGGCTGTCGAGTTGCTTAGGGTTGAACTCGAAATGTCGACCGTACCGGCGGCCCCGAAGATCGCGCCGCCTTGCGCACTGCCGCCATTGGCTCCGATCTGGCCGGCGCGCCCGCTTGTGCCGGTCAGCCCGCCGCCACCTTTTCCGCCGATCCCGCCAGAGCCGCCGGTAGCGACATTCTGGTCAAGGGTGCAGGTGTCGATCGTCAGCGTCCCGGAGTTCACATAGAACGCCGCACCCCGCGCGGCGCCGCCGAATGATGCGCTGCCGCCATTTCCTGGGAAGCCTTGTGCAACGCCGCCGTCGCCGCCATTTCCGCCATTTCCGCCCGATGCGGAGTTCGCGGAAACCTGCACGGAATCGATTGTCAGCTGGCCACCGGCAATGTACGCCGCTCCACCATGGCCATTACCGCCGAAGGCGCCGTCTGCGCCATTGCCGGCCGTCACTCCCGACTGGAGCCCGCCGACGCCACCATTGCCGCCACGCCCACCGCCCGCAGCGTTTGCCGACCAACTGCCGCCGGTGACGTCCACGTTGCCTGCCGCGAGATACATGCCCCCACCAAGAGCATTGCCGCCCGCGCTGCCCGGTGTGCCATTCGCTGCCGGTGCGCCGGCCGTTCCGTCGACGCCATCCGCGCCGTGGGCTGAGTTGTCGCTGACAACCATGTTCTGCATGGTCAGCGCGCCTGCGCCTTCTTTCAGGATTGCACCGCCGCGGCCCTCACCTGCGGTGGTGCCGTCGTCAATCGCAACGCCTCCCTGGATGGTGAAGCCGCTGAGAGTAACCGGCGCGTTCACGCCATTGTTGAAATGGAACACCCGGTCGACGCCATTGGCGTCGATCACAACTGTCGCGCCGGACGCGGGCTGAATCACAACGGTGCCGGCCGCCTTCACGAGGTCGAGGTCGCCCGAGACGTTTGCGTTGTCCCCCGCCGCGCCCGTCAGCACATAGGTGCCCGACTGCATTTCGATGATGTAGCTGTTGCTGTCACCGTTGACCGTCGAAATGGCCGCACGCAACTGCGTTACGTTTGAAACGCCAAGCGTCGTCTGGGCCGACAGCTCTTGCGAAGCCGCCGCAGCCAGCCAGATCGGGCTGGAAAGCAACAGGCAGCGCTTGATGTTCAGGTCAAGAAACCGGCTACGTTTGGGCATGGCGGCTCCAGCACGAGGGCAATGATCTCGGGGTTACCACGAACGGTAGTCTAGTGCCGAGCGTGCCAGTGAGTACCACTTTCTGCGACGTTCATCTCTACTTCGCGCTGGGGCAGTTCAACTGCCTGAAGCCGCCGATAGGGCATCCACAATCTGTGCATGGACTGCCTCGCTGCTATCGTGCCCGCCATGGCAGGCAAAGGCGAAGACTCGCCGGCAATGAAGCAGTACCGCGAGCTGAAAGACGCCCACGCGGGTGCGTTGCTGCTTTACCAGATGGGTGACTTCTTCGAGACCTTCTTTGAAGACGCCCGTCAGCTTGCTGACACGCTTGGAATCACGCTCACCACGCGCGGCGACGACAGCCACGGCAACCCGATCGATATGGCGGGCTTTCCCCTCCGCGCGCTGGACCAGCATCTGCCCCGTCTGCTCGAGGCCGGATTGCGCGTGGTGATCTGCGAGCAGATCGAGGATCCGGCCGAGGCCAAGGGGCTGGTCAAACGCGACGTCACCCGCGTGATCACGCCTGGAACCGTGCTGGAAGAGTCGCTACTGGATGCCCGCAAACCGAGCATCATCGCCGCGTGGCTGCCGCCGCGCAAAGCGGGCACCGAGGGCGGGCTTGCATGGGCCGAGCTCAGTACCGGGCGATTCCAGTGCGCGTTGCTTGCAGAATCCCAGCTGGAGGCCGCCATCGCGCGGCTGGACCCCGCAGAGCTGCTACTGCCCGAGAAGCTCTGGGCCAGTGACCGCGAGCAAGTCACCCACCTGCGCAGCAGCCTGCGCGCCAGCCTGACTGCCGCCGCGGACTTCAGCTTCGACACCAAACGCGCAACGGAAGAGCTGCACCGCCACTTCGCCGTGAAAACGCTTCAGGGCTTCGGCTTTGATGACGGCAAGAGTGCCGACGTCGCTGCAGCCGGCGCCCTGCTGATGTACCTGCATGAGAACCAGCGCGGCAAGCTGGCCCACGTGCGCTCGCTTGAGCGATTCAATCCGCGCGACGTCATGGCGCTGGATCGCGCAACCCTCGACGCGCTCGAGATCACGAAGACCCTGCGGGAATCCAGGCGCAGCGGCAGCCTGCTTGATTGTGTGGACCGCACGCTGACGGCAATGGGCGCACGCGAGTTGCGCGACTGGATGACCGGGCCCTTGACCGATCCACGCAAGATCAACGCGCGCCACGCGGCCGTGGACGAGCTGGTGCACACGCCAAGGCGCCTGAGCTTGATCCGTGAAGCAATGCAGGGGCTACCTGACGTCGAGCGGCTTGCGGGACGGCTGGGTACCGGTCGCGTGACGCCACGCGACCTGAGCGGCCTGCGCCTGGCGCTTCAACGGCTGCCCATGCTTCGCAGCGCACTGAGCGGAACGGAAAGCTCCCTGCTCAGCTATGCCGGTGACCAGTTGGATGCCCTGGCCGACCTAAGGGCGCTGCTCGAGACGCGACTTGCAGACGACCCACCGGTCACGATCAAGGATGGTGGTGTGATCCGTGCGGGAGTCAGCGAGGAACTTGATGAGCTGCGGGCACTGGGCCGGGACGGCAAGTCCTGGATGGCGAAGTTCCAGGAAGACGAAGCGCGGCGCTCCGGCATTTCGTCGCTGAAGGTCGGCTTCAACAACGTGTTCGGCTACTACATCGAGGTAACGCACGCTCAGGCCAGCAAGGTACCTGAGCACTACATCCGCAAGCAGACACTGAAGGCGGCCGAGCGATACATCACGCCGGAACTCAAAGACCACGAGTCGCGCATCCTGAACGCCGAGAAACGCATATTGGCGCTGGAGACACAGCTGTTCAGCGAGTTGCGAGACGAACTGACGTCACACACGGCACGGCTGATCGCCAGCGCGCGACTGGTGGCACTGGTCGATGCGCTGACCGGGCTCGCACAGGTGGCAAATGAGCGCGGTTGGTGCCGACCGGCGCTGGATGACTCGACCACCCTGCGGCTCGTACAAGCGCGCCATCCGGTGCTTGAGCAATCGCTGGACCCGGGCAAGTGCGTTCCCAACGACGCATTGCTCGAGGACAACGTCACCATGGCCGTTGTGACCGGGCCGAATATGGCCGGCAAAAGCACATACGTGCGCACGGTGGCGCTATGCGTGCTGCTGGCGCAGTCGGGCAGCTTCGTCCCGGCCAAGCAGGCGGTCATCGGCGCCGTGGACCGCATTTTCACCCGCCTCGGCAGCGCCGACGACATTGGCAAAGGCCAGAGCACATTCATGGTCGAGATGGCCGAGACGGCGAACATCCTGAACCACGCGACGTCGCAGTCGCTGATCGTGCTGGACGAAGTCGGGCGCGGCACGAGTACGTTTGACGGCGTCAGCATCGCCTGGGCCGTGAGCGAGTTTCTGCTGCGCACGGTGAAGGCACGAACTTTCTTCGCCACGCACTATCACGAACTGACTCAGCTTGCGCTGCAATTCGACGGTGTGACGAACCTGAACGTCGTTGTGCGCGAATGGAATGACGAGCTGATCTTCCTGCACCAGATTGCCGAAGGCGGCGCGGACCGAAGCTACGGCATTCACGTGGCGAAGCTGGCCGGCATCCCGGCGGGCGTCGTCACGCGCGCTTCGGCAATTCTCGGCAAGCTTGAGGCGGACAGCCCGGTGCTGTCCGGCAGGGCGCTGAAAGGCGAGCCTGCAGGCGGCCCGAAACTGAAGCGGCCCAAGCAGGTGCAACTGAGCCTGTTCAGCATCTCGGAGAACGCGGCATTGAAAGAGCTGAATGCGCTCGACACATCGAGCATTACGCCTGAGCAGGCGCTGGCCGAATTGCTGCGCCTCAAGGGACTCGCACGGGAGTAGCCCTACCTGTGAGAGAAACGCCAGCGCCCGAGTTTGCATCAGGCGCCAAAAACCAATCGAACGGCATACACGAGTGCAAACCGCGCGACATCGACGAAGTCCCTCTCCACATCAGGAAACAAATTGCACAGTCACGAAGTCCCACAACGCCCAATTCTGACGCAGTCGATTTAGTGCAGAATGTGCAACCTGTGGTGGTTCTCACGGTTGGCGGTCTACCGACACCCTACCGAGTGTGCGTTCGCCCCAATTTGTTGAATCCCGTAAGTCACTATATCCACAATGTTTACGCGTTCTATGTCGAACGATTCTTTGAGGCCGACGAATAGTTCGAGTCTCATTTTGCTTCGACTTGGAAGGCAAACAACAATACAATCGCTACTTACACGATGATTTCACAACAGGGATTCTCTCACCGCGGAGTCGCAGCCAGTGACCAAGTATTACACCACGAGCGAAGTAGCCAAGATCTGCAATGTGCACCGAAACACCATCATCGGGGCCATTCGCAAGGGCTTGCTCAAGATCCACCGCACGCCCGGTGGACACGCACGCGTGGCCCAGGAAGACCTCGATGATTTCTGTCATCGGCGCAGCCTGCCCACGACCTCTCTGATCTCGCGCAACAACCGCGCGCTGATTCTCGATCCGGATCCCAAGTTCGCAGCCACGCTGGCCAAGGCCCTTCGCGACTACGAGTATCAAGTGGAAGCCGCCCGGGACTCATTCCAGGCCGGCTACCTGCTGGGCAAATTCCAGCCGAACGTCGTGTTGGTGGAGCTCGAGATCGGCCAAGACATGACCGGCGCCGGTGTATGCCGCTCGGTCCGCAGCCTACCGAAACTGCGCGACACGGCCGTGATCGGCATCAGCACAGACAGGAGCCAGGAAAAGATCGACGCGCTGCTGGACGCGGGCGCGGATGATTTCGTCGCCAAACCGTTCGAAGTAGAGACGCTCGTCGAGCGCATCGTCAACCTGATCGGCCCGGTCATTGTCGGCACCAGTGGCCGTGCAACCACGGGCAAGATCACCGGCAAACTCACCAAGCGCGTTGAGCCAAAGGACGAGGCCGAGGACGACGACCGCATGACCCGGAAAGCACCTCCCAAGAACCAGCATCGCACGACACACGGCGGGGTTCTGGCAGGCCCGGAAGAAGAAGACGATTTCGGCACCTAACGTGTCCAATGGCAGTTCGCGGTGCAGGCCGGGGGCGTGAGCAATCGCGCCCCCTACCCGTTAAGCCCCAGTACCTCGGACATCCCGTACAGGCCTGGCTGCTTGCCCACAAGCCATTCGGCGGCGCGCAGTGCGCCGCCTGCGAAGGTATCGCGGCTGCTGGCCTTGTGGGTCAACTCAATGCGCTCGCCCTCGGTTGCGAACACGACCGTGTGGTCCCCCACTACATCGCCGCCCCGCAGGGCGTGCATGCCGATTTCCTTGCGTGTGCGCTCACCGGCGTGGCCTTCGCGGCCGTGGCGCACGACCTCACTCGGGTTGCGACCGTTGCCAGCACAGACCGCCCGCAGGATGCCCAACGCCGTGCCGCTTGGTGCATCGACCTTTCGGCGATGGTGCATCTCGATGATCTCGATGTCGTAGGTCTCCGGCAATGCGGCCGCCGCCTGCTTTGCCAGAGCGAACAGCAGGTTCACGCCGACGCTCATGTTAGGCGCCCAGACGATCGGGATCGTCTCGGCCGCTTCATCAAGCCCCGTGAAATCCTCAGCTGTCAGGCCTGTGGTGCCGGATACAAATGGTGTGCCATGCTTCAAGCAATCCGCCAGCCGCGCGCGAAAGCCTTCCGGCAGGCTGAAGTCGATCAATACATCTGCGCCGCCGTTGTATGCGCCGGTGACTTCACTGCGAAAGCGGTGGTCGCCAATCACGCTGCCGTAAGGCTCGCCGATGAACTTGTGGTCGATCGGCGCGACAACGTCATGTCCGGCATGAGCCGCTAGGTCGGCAATGCGCCGCCCCATCCGCCCGCCCGCGCCGTTGAGTGCAATCTTGAGAGCCATCGGTGCTCCAGTAGTCAGTGGCCGGGAGCCAGTAAACAGATTTCCGGGTCACTGGCCACAGATGACTCATTCAGTGGCCTTGAACTCGCCTGAGTCTTCAGGGGATGGGTCGCTCGGCTTTTGCTCCGGCTGCCCGTGCGGAGTCCCGCCGAGATACCACGGATCGGCCGTTGCATTTCCGCTGTAGATGGACCAGCAATAATCACCCGACTTCTTCGAGCCGGTAAGCTTTCGAACCGTCCAACGGACGCCGCTTTCGATCAATCAGAGCATTGGGCTACCTCGCTGGCATTCTAACGCAGTTTGCCGACACTTGCTTCCCTCCCCTCGACCGACCGCGTGGACTGGCTAAGTTGCGCCGATGCGCTGGCTGTACCCCGACCCGAACGATCACGAAGAAAACGCTGCGCGCCATGCAGTGGAGACGCGCATAGAGCGCTGGTGGAGCGCCTTTGCAGAACACGCCACAGAGATCCGTGAGTCATTCAGCGATGATTCCGACTTTGATATCCCCGCCTTCATGCGAGAGCACCTTGAGCAGGTGGATCAGCGCCTCGGCTGGGAATTCGGCCCGGCCCTCGAAAGCGACGATGAGCGTCTCGTGATCACGCCGGAGCACCGGCTGTACCTGCGCCCGCTCGCCGATGCCATCATCGCACGCGCGCCAGGAATCGACGGCTTCGAGTTGTACCACGCCCGCCCGGCCGAGCCGGCCGACGTCGCGCTCGCCGCTGTTGAGGCAGAAACCGAAATCGAGCTCGGTCGTTGCAAGGTCTCGACGACCGCCGACGAGATGAACCGTGTCACGTTGAAGTTCTTCATGCCGGACGTGCTCGATCGCGAACTTGGCGCGGTCCAGGCTGCGATCGCCGCCGAGTCGCTGCTGGGCGAGGAGGCCTTTGCCCGATGGACCGGCCGGATCGAGGTCGTCGACCGCGAAGAGGGCAGCAACTGGGTGCCGCTGGAAGAGCTGAAGCGGCATGTGTTTGCCGAAGTCGCGAATATTGACGCCGCGCTGCGGGACACGCCGCTGGTAATGAACGTGGATCGCCTGCAATGGAGCCTCTGGCGCCTGAGTCCGCCGCAGAAGGACGAGTATCCGCGACAGCAGGATCTGATCATGGGCAGCAGCGCGCTGGACAACATGAGCGCCTGCGCGCAACTCGGACAGAACTTTGACTCGCGCCGCTACTCACGCACGGGCGAGACGTTCTGCTTCCTGAAGTTCGACGGGGAAGGCCGCAAGATCGCCGCCCGCATGGATGAACGCAAGGCCGTCGAAAAGGCCGTCAATGACGCGCTGATTGAGGCGAGGCTCGGCGTTGTTGTTGGCACCGGGACCGGCAAGAAATACAGCTACCTCGACCTCGCGCTGACGGATGTGCAGGCCGCGCTGCCGATCATCCATGAACACATGCGCGCCGCCGCCGTGGCCAACCGTTCATGGCTGCTGTTCCACGACGCGCATCTGGCCGACGAGTGGGTAGGTATCTACGAAGACACCCCGCCGCCGCCGCGCTAGGCGGGGGCTTTGCGGCATGGCTAGCGTGGATTTCGGGGCTTCGGCGGCTCAGCCGCTTTTTCCTCAGCGTTGCTGTCCGGGTTTTCGTTGGCGACGACAAGAATGCCGTCTTTGCCGCAACGGAACTCGCCGGTGTTCTTGCCTGTCTCGGTCAAGGCCAGTTCGCGAGACGTGCCATTGACGGTCAGCTTGACCGTCACGGTCTCGATTTTCTCGGGGTTCTTGTCCTTCTTGAGCTTCAGCACGATCCAGACGCGACCGCCGGCCTCATCCGAGACAGCCTTGTCCAGCACGAGTGCCGTGACGGGCTTGAAGTCCTTGTCACAGAAGTGCAGGCCCGGGCTGACCTCGAGCACCTTGGGCTCAATCTTCTTCTCGAGCTTCTGGTCGAGGTCGTCCTTGGGCACGGTGTCCTGCGTGATGCTGCCGCTTCCGGCGAGGTCACCGCCGGTGCCTTTGCCGATCGCACCGCCGCCGCCGCTGGGACCGCCCGAAGGGCTCTGGTTCGGCAGGCCGCGCGAGTTATTTGGCAGCGGGGCAAATCCCGATCCACGTGACGGCCCGCTGCTGTTGGTGCTGGGACGGACGAAGCTGCCACCGCCCCCGGTGTTGCCGGTATTGCCGTTCCGGTTGCGATTGCCGCGGGTGTTGCTTGAGCTGTCCAGCGGGCGGCTGCCCGTGTTGATGGACGACGGCGAAGGCGATGAACCAGAGGTACTGGCGCTGCTTTCACTGCCCGATGGCGTCTCCGCCGGTGCGGGTGCGGGATCTCCGTTGTCGTTGCTTCCCTGGATAGCCGACTTGGCCGTGAAGGCGTTTACTACCAGCGCGGTCTGATTCGACAGCGCCGCGCCACTCACCTCGCAGGCAAGGTCGCCCTGAATGCCGCCCACTAGGCCGAAGTACTGCGTGTTGTACTTGATGCCGTCCACCCGCACGGTCACGGTGTCGAGGGCAGCATTGCCGATTGCAAAGCTGAAGATTGTGTTGGCCTGGGCCAACGCGGGCGAGTTGATGGTGCCGCTGGTCGTGGTCACCGTCGGCTCGGAATCGAATGCGCATCCCGTTGGCGCCTTGATGCTAACGCTTCCGGCAATGGCCCCGGTAATGACAATGACGCCGGCCGGCTGGGGGTCCGGGCTGTTTACCCGCACCAGCAGTACACTTTCCACGCCGACCTTGGCCTGCGACCCGCTGACCGCGGTCGTTCCCTTGATGCCGAGCGTTCCGCGCAGAGTCTTCAGTACCTTGGTGCCATTCACCGAATACAGGTCGAGGCTGACTTCGATCGTGCCGTCGGCATCCTGGTCAACGTCGATGCTGAATTGCGCTTCGTTCTGGTTGAGCAACTGAAAACTGCCCGGCACCAGCGTCACGCCGGCGCTGAAGCGCACCACGGGCTGCTTGCTGCTGCTGTTGGCAAAGCCGGCCGGGTCATTCGCGACCAGCCGCATGGCCAGGCCGCGCGCCCCGCGATCAACAGCTGCCGGCTGGGTGACGAACGACTCCTTGGCCGCCGAAGGATCCGGTGTCGGTGTCCCCGGCGGGATCGGGGGTGCTGTCTGCGCGGAAAGTTGCGCGGTGCAGATGGCCAACAAAAGGCAGATCGCGTATCGCATGGTCAACTCCGACTCTTACTCGGCCTTCTCTTCGTCGTCGCCGCTCACGAGCTGCGGCTGGTCCAGCGACTTTCGCCCGTGCACGGTTTCTTCAGCAGCCTTGATCTGGCGTGTATGCCTGCGCCGCCCGCTGACTCCTGCCACATCTTCGGCTTCGGCCGCCTGGATCTCCTCGGGGGTCAGCTTCCGGATGCGCAATCTGCGCACACGATGGCCCCTCACGCGCGTCGCCGTGATCTCCATCCCATGATACGTCGTGGCATCGCCTTCCGACGGGATATTCCCGAACGCTTTCAGCGCAAGCCCGGCGGCCGTGTCGAAGCCTTCCAATGCGTCCGGGGGCAATGATACGCCAAGACGGGCAACCAGCCGCTCATCGCTTACCCGGCCGTCCACTTCCCATGTGCGGTCGTCCAGTTGCTCGAAGGGTGTGGCAACTACGTCATATTCGTCCTCAATGCGGCCGACGAGCATTTCGACTACGTCTTCAAGCGTGACCAGGCCGGACGTTCCACCGTACTCATCCAGAACAATCGCGAGGTGACTGCGCTTGGCGCGCATTTCGTTCAACAGGTCACCAATGAACATGGAGTCCGGCACGAACAGCGGCTTGTGCAGAAATGAGCGCAGGTCAAAGCCCTCACTCGTTTCGTGCCTGAGGAATTCCTTGAAATTCAGGATGCCGACAATGTCGTCAAAGTCGCCCTTGTAGACCGGCAATCGCGAATATGGCGTCTTGCGGAACAGCGCGCGGATGTCGTCGAGGCTGGTCTGCAACTCAACACCCTGAATGTCCGTTCGCGGCGCCATGATCTCGCGCACCCGTGTGTCGTTCAGTTGGGCCGCTCGCTGGATCAGCTGTTTTTCCATGGTGTCGATGACGCCCATCTGCTCGCCCATGTGGGCGACAGCCTGGATCTCGTGCACGTCAAAGATGTCCTCGTCGCCGGCACGGCTGCCCATCAGGCGCATGATGGCGTTGCTGAACTGGATCAGCAGCCAGGTGATCGGGCGGGTAAGGAGCATCAGCACGACGACAGGCCACGCCGACATCAGCGCCCACTGGTTCCGCATGCGCACGGCGATCGACTTGGGCACAACTTCGCCGAACACGAGCAGGAAGCCGACCGAGCAGATCGACGCCACGATCGGCGCCGCCCACTGCGGCATCAGGTCTTTTCCCTGCAGGAATCCGTCGAAGACCACGGTCGCGTACACAGCCAGAATCACGTTCACCACATTGTTGGCGACCAGCAATGCAGCGATGACGCGGCCCTTTTCATACAGCATCTTCAGCAACAGCTTTGCTGAAGCATTGCCGTGGTCGGCAAGACGGGTAAGGGTTACCGTGGAGACGGCCGTCAGTGCGGTCTCGGTGCCCGAGAACAGCCCGGAAAGCGTGAGAATGCCGAGGAAGATGAGTACGGAGCCTATGTCCACGCCCGCTCCATCAACCGATCAACGCGCGATGAGTGCCGTGCGTAAGCATTACTGCAACATCGATCCGAGGTCATGGGCGTCTACTTCCTGCCCTGGTTTGCGCGCGTGTCCTTGAACTCTGATTCCAGGCGATTCAGCAGTTGTTGCGCCCCGTTCTTGTCGCCGCGCCCGGCCATTGAGTTGGCAAGCCCCAACAAGCCCCACGCGTAGTACTCACGAACCAACGCATAGGACGGGTCTTTCGCATCCAGGTTCTTCCAGGCGTGATCAATCAACGACCATGCCGCGTCATACGCCTCAAGCTCGCACATCCACGCGAACAGTCCGACGAGAATGGGCGGGCCGCCGCTGGCAACGGGCTTCTGCAAAGCAGCCCAGGTGCCGGCGTGATAAGTGATCAAGTGTGTGACCGCGGCCGCGAGCGCCATGCGCTTGTCGCGTGTATCAATCTCCGCCGCCGAAATCTTGGTGACCTTTCCACTCTTGGCGTCCGAGAGCTCGATGCTCCATTGCTCGTTGTCCAGATCGGACTTCACGCGGATGGTCAGTACCGCCTGCGCGCTTCCGAAGAAACTCACCACGTCCGCAGGCCACGGGTGAACCTTCAGCAGGTCGTTGGTTTCAATGATGTCGGGCATTGCATCCGCGCGCACGAGCTTGAGCAGTGACTGGTACTCGAGCGTCGTCTGTTCTTCGCGGCGATTGATGTCGTCGAGGATCGGCTTGAAGCGCGGGCGGTCGCTGTAGGCGATGTAGTCGGTGTTGCTCAGCTCGAAGTCGCGCAGCCGCTGCGAGACCATTTTGGAGTCACCGCGCGCCGCGTCGCGGCGGCAGGCCTCCAGCACGCTCTGCAACGCGCCGCTGCAGCGCGTGAACGCATCCTCGACGGCTGTGCGCTCGGCCGCCGCGGCCTGGGATTTGAACAACGTAAGCTTCTGCTCGATGCTGTCACCCAGGACTTTCAGGTAGCCGATGTAGTCGGCCTGGTCGCACGTGCCCTGCGCATCACGGACGCGGGCCAGCACACTCTCGGCTGTAGCGGCTTTCAACTCAGGTGTCTGGGACTTCTCGGCGTCTTCGACTTCTCGTGTCATGGCCTTGCTGAAGGTCTCGTAGTGGTTCCTGACGCTCGCGCCGTACATTCGCGTGTAGTAGTCTTTCGCACGCTCCTCGACGATTTTCTTGATCTCTTCATTCGTCGAGTCCTGGTACTTGTTGATGAATCCCTGCACCAGGTCGGCTGCGGCCTGGTAGTGGAACTCCGTGATCGCAGCTTCCGAATCACGGAATGTCTGGTCCCATTCGTCAGCAACGGCCGCAGCGCCCTTTGAAATCGCATCGAGCTTGTCCTTGAGCTCGCTGATCCGGTCGGTCACCAGTTTCTTGCGTTCGTCCGTTGCCTTGGGATTCTCCGCCAGCTTTTCCTCAAGCCTTGCAATGGCGGCCTTGTAGGCCTCCTTGTCATCTTTGCTGTCGCTGATCTTGAACTCCGCATACAGCAGGGCGTCATCTAGCGCCTTGTTGGCCGCCTTCACTTCGTCAGAAACCACCGGGCCGGAGTTTGTTGGTGGAGTGTTGTTGGAGGGCGCAACATTGCTGTTGCTGGTGATGTTGTTGGCCGTGCTGCTTCCGCTGAACACAAAGAACCAGATCGAGAACGCAGCACCAAACAGAGCGATCAGCGCAATCACGCCAACGATGATCAGCTTGCGCTGCCGGGTCAGGTCGGCAAGCTGCTGAGACTGGTCTGCCGACAGGCCGGTTGCACGCCCCGCGAAGGCACTGCCGTCTGACGCCGCCTTGCGCGATGCCAGGTTTTCCCAGTCACTGAGGTCGTTGGCGATCTCGCTGGCGTGCTGGTAACGCTCGGCGGGGTTCTTGGCGAGCATGCGGTCGATGATGCGGGCGATCGCGTGCGGGCAATCCGGCACGGTCTCGGTGATCGGTGTGTGCGGCTCGCGTACCTGCTTCTTCAAGATTTCTTTGACCGTTGCGCCGGTGAACAGCGTCTTGCCGGTCAGTGTGCGGTAAAACGTGGCCCCCAACGCGTAGATATCGGCGCGATGGTCGATGGCCTTCCCCATCGCCTGTTCCGGCGCGATGTAGTGCGGTGTTCCGAACACGCCGTCCTGCTCGGCCTGCAGTTCCTGTGTACTCATGGCAAGCCCGAGGTCACCCAGCTTTACGCTGTCGTCTTCGGTCACCATCAGGTTGTCCGGCTTGATGTCGCGGTGCACCAGACCTTTGCGCTCGGCATAGTCGAGCGCGTTGCAGGCATCCTTGATGACCTTTACGGCGCGCGCCAGGGTTATGGACTTCTTGCTGGTCAGCTCTTCCAGCACACTGCCCTTTGACGCGTACTCCATGCTGAAGAAGTACTGCCCGCCCTCATCGCCTACGTCATACACCTGGATGATGTTCGGGTGGTTCAGGCTGCCGGCAGCGCGCGCCTCCTTCACGAACATCTCGCAGAACTTCTCGTCCTTCACCAGGTCCTGTGACAGCACCTTCAGTGCCACGGTGCGGCCAAGGCTGAGCTGTGTGGCCTTGTACACGGTACCCATCGCGCCTCGGCCGAGGCGTTCTTCGATGCGGTAGCCGCCAATCTGCTGGCCGATCAATCCGCCGTGCGTGTCCGTCTGCTCATCCGGCAGCCACGAGATGAGCGTTTCACCGATCTGGATACTGTCGCCGAACGCGAGCTTGTGCGCTCCCGCGGCCTGACGGCCGTTCACGAGTGTCCCGTTGGCGCTGTTGAGGTCTTTCAGCCCGAAGACGCTGCCCTTGCTGGCGATCAGGAAGTGGCGGCGCGAGGCCATGGTGTCGGAGAGCTGGAGGTTGGCCTCCTTGTCACGTCCGGCCACGATCTGGCCCCCCACGGCAATCGTTACCGATTTGCCGCGGTCAGGACCTTTCTCGACCAGCAGTCGTGGCACGCTTCAGCCTCCGAATACGCATACGACACCATGACGGCCCCCGGCCGCCACGGCGCGCGCATTCATTTCCCGCAAGTATCCAAGGTTTCACGGCTTGGGTCAACGCAGCGAACCCTGCCGCTCAAAACTACGGCCCCCGCGCGGGCGCGGGGGCCGTAGCAAGGCTGCAACTCTATTCAGCCCGCTCAACGCTGATGACCTCGTAGGCCACCGAACCCTCTGGGGTCTCGACCATGGCCTTTTCGCCGGGCTTCTTGCCGAGAATGCCCTGCGCGATCGGGCTCTCGTTGCTGATGATGAAGTTCTCGTGGTCGGCCTCATAGCGGCCCAGGATCGTGTAGTTCTTGGCCTTGCCGTCCTCACGCTTGAGGCTGACCTTGGTGCCGAAGCCGGCGACGCTGGCGTCGACCGTGGCCGGATCGATCACCTTCACGCGCTTCAGCTCGTCCATGATCTCCTTGGCGGCTTCCTTCAGGCGGCTTTCACGCTCACGTGCCGCATCCAGCTCGGCATTTTCGGACACGTCGCCCATGGCCAGCGCTTCGCCGATCTGCTTGGCAACGTCCGGCAGCTCTTCTTCCTGGATGTTTTTGAGCTCGGCCTGGCGTTTGCGCAAGCCGCGCTCGGTGGCCAGGATTTCGCCGCTTCCGTCCTCGTCATGCATGTCCGCAGCGGTGAGTGCGGCCTTTGCCTGGAGTGCCGGAAAGGCCTTCATGAGCAGCTCACGCAAGGTTGACTGGTGTATGTCGCTCAAGCCGCGGCAGCGCTCCACCTCGTGCAGCAAGTGTGCAGCGCGATCTTCACTGAGACCGTCCATCGCCGTGGTCAGCAAGCGCGAGCTACGCTCGGTCATTGCCGCACGCAGGCTGGCCAGTACTTCCTTAAGCTGGTTCTCGCCGCGCTCAATGCGCGTCAGCACCTTGTTAATGGTCCAGAGCAGCTTGCTGAACAACTCGTTTGCGGGTGCTACTTCAAAGCCCTGCGGCAGGTCAGAGCCGAGGATACCACGGCGCGAAACCCAAAGCGTCTGAAGGGGGTACTTCTCGCCATCTGCGTTCACCGCATCGAGCGCCTTGCGCAGCTCTGCGTGGTGATCGGCATCCATCAACTTCTTAGCGATGTAATCCCACAGGCTGGGCACGTCCTTCAGGAATGCCTGACCAAAGGTCTTGGCCCATGCATCTTCGTTCAGCTTGAGGTTGCGCTCAAGACTGCGCTGCTGGTAGTCCGCGTCTCGTACGTCCTCAATGCGGCTGAGTACGTCTTCACTGGCTCGCACCAGTTCGTCGACGTCGTACGGCAGCTCAACTTCGACTTCCTTCTCGGCCTTGCGCAGGTCATCAATGAGGAACGAAACGACAATGCGGTCGCCGGCCAGCGTGCCGCCTGAGCGCCTGCGCTCATCGAGGTCGCCGTCTCCGCCGACGGATTCCTTCAATTCGTTGGCGACATACTGCAGCAGGTCCTTGCGCGCCTCGCCCTTTTCGGAATCGCGGATGTAGCGACGCAGCAGGTCGAGCTTGTTGAACAAGTGGATGGCGTTGTCAAAGCGCTCGCGGGTTTCGTCCTCGAACGTCATGGCAGTGACCAGCCGGTCGATTGTCGGGTTCGTACCCGTGCCCAGTTTGATGTACTGGTGCTGCGCGAGTTCCTTGCGCGTGCCGGTCCACCACTTGGCCCAGCTCTTGCTTTCGATTACTGCAGGTACCAGTTCGGCCTTGATGCGCTTGAGGTTGCTCTTGTTGTTGTGGGCCTTGAGCACCGTGAGGATCACGCTAACGGGGTCGTCCTTGCAGCGCTGCTTGAGCTCATCCATGTGGGCGGCGCGCAGCACCATGATGTCGTCTTCGCCAAGCTTGCGGAAGAATTTGGCAGCCGCGCCCAGCTTCACCTTGTGGTCTTCCTTGCTCTGGAAGTCGATCTTGAGTTCGCCGGCTTCGGCGTCGATTTCTTTCACTTCACCGAGGCCCCAACCGGCGTCGTGGAACACCCAGTCGCCGGGCTGGAACATCAGCTGGCTCCAGAGCTCCCGGACGAACTTGTTGTCGCTGCCCTTGGCCGCTTCTTCTGCCCGCTCGACGCAATTGGCGTACCCCGCCAAGTCGCCGTAGGCATTGCCGAACACGGTCTCAGCCAGTGCCTTCTGGTTCGGGTTGCGCGGAGCGACTCGGGCCAGCTCCCCCAGAACGGTCGCAGCCTTCTTGTGTTCGCCCAGTTCATCGAGCTTGTTAACCACCTGCTCAAGGAGGTTGCCGGCCTTCTCGCCGTGTCCGGCCTTGGCGAGCTTGTCGGCAAGTGAAAGGAAGGTGTCGATCTCGGTCGGCGCTTTTTCGAGAGCCTCCGTCCACACCGTCTCGACTTCGCCGAGTTGTTCCTTCTTGATCAGTTCGGTAATGCGTGCAGTCTCTTTATTCAGGCTGGTAACCATGGCCGCGATGCTTTCTCGAAATCCGTCAGAGACAATCAAAGTCGAAAAAATAGGCGTCGACTATGTGGTCGACGCTCAACCGCTTATAGGGCGTGGGTCCGGCACGGTCAAGCAACCGAATGGTTAGGCAACGTTGCCACGTCCAGCCAGAAGTGCTTGAGCGCACGAATTGCCTCGCGCAACTCCGTCAGGCTGCCGGGCTTGCGTACGTAGCCGTTCACTCCGTGGCGATAGGCTTCCTGCACATCCCGAGGCAATTCCGATGACGTAAACGCCACGACCGGCATGTTGCTCAGTCGCGAGTCCCTGCGCATCTGAACAAGAACTTCCAGCCCTCCCATACGCGGCATCTTCAGGTCCAGCAGTACCAGTCCCGGAAGCCTGCGAGCCGGGTCACGGAGTCTTGTCAGCAGCTGCCTGCCGTCACTGCAAAACTCCATTTCGCCCCTGAAGCCCGAGTCGGTGAGGGCCTGGCGCAGGATCAGCTGATCGTCCAAGTCATCCTCGGCGATCATCAGCAGCGTTGCATCTTCGGTCTTCATGATGGGCTCTCCGTTTTTGGCAGCGTGAACCGAAAAGTGGCACCCTCACCCGGGCGCCCCTCTGCGACAATGGTTCCGTTGTGCCGCTCAAGGATTCTCTTGCAGACCGTCAGGCCTACGCCGGTGCCTGCATATTGCTCACGCGTGTGCAGACGCTGGAACGGCTTGAAAATCTGCTCTGCATACTCCTGCTCGAAGCCGATTCCGTTGTCCTCATACGTGACCTCTACTCTGCCGAGGCCGGTGTCGTGCGCGCGGATCGAAATCCGCAGGGGCACACCCGATCTGCGGTACTTCACCGAATTGCTCAGCAGATTGAGAAACACCTGCCGGATCGCAATCGGCGCGACATGTACGGTGGGCAAGTCTTCTGCGTTGATCACAGCCTGGGCCTCCCCCAGGCTGGTTTCCACGTCTTCCCGGGCCTGTGCCAGTACCAGGTTCAAGTCCAGGTCCATTCGACCCTCGGACCTCTTCGACGCGCGCGACAGTTGCAACAGATCGTTGATCATCACGCTCATGCGCACCGCCGCGCTGCGCATTCGCAGCAAGTAGTCCTTGCCGGGATCTTCCAGGCGCTCGCCGAGGGTCTCTTGCAGCATTTCACTGAAGGCGCGCACCTTTCGCAGCGGCTCCTGAAGATCGTGCGACGCAACGTAGGCGAACTCTTCCATTTCGGTATTTGCAGCCTCGAGCTCACGAGTCTTCTTGCGCAGTCGCAGCTCGATTTCTTCGCCCTTCTTCAACGCGGCCTTCAGCCGGTCATTGGTTTCGGAAAGCACGCGAGTGCGTTCGGCCACACGACTCTCGAGTTTGTCATGTGCCGCACGCAACGCTTCTTCTGCCTGCTTGCGCTGCTCTACTTCCTTCTCCAAGGCCTCTGGACTGCGCATGGAAAGGAAACGCGGCAGGACCGGCACCATGGCGATAACGGTCAACCAGGACGCCACTGCCGTTACACCCAGTACCGCGCCGGACAGGCGATACATCGGGTCATAGAAAGTGAACACGTCGAGAAGATGTGTGAAACCGCAACTCACGATGAAGAAGACGAACAGCCAGATAATCCCCCGATGCGGGAAATCCGGGCGTTTGCGCCCAACATAGAACAGACCGAGCGGGATCGCCATGTAGGCCAGCCAGATCAGAGTGTCCGAGGTAACCGTGAGCCAGATCAGCCCTTCTGACCAGCCGCCGCACTGAGGCCGCGGAACAAATGGTTCTGAGTCAAGCAACCAGTCCAACCAGTCAAGCATGGCTCGCCTCGCTTTGGCGCATAAAGCCGCGCCGCCCGATGCCGGTGCCCGGAAGAACATGTCTGCCCGGTTTCATGGTACAACGTGCATCACTGGGACAGAGAATCGGGAAACAGGTTTTGAGCGAATTTCCACATTGGCGGAATCGATTACCGCCGGTAGCCTGAATGGACAAGTCAAGCAGAGAGGGTAGCCATGGTCGCAGCTCTCGATCACCCACCAACCGACATTGAGACTTCCGCCCTGCGTATTTTGCTGGTGGAAGACGATGTTGAGGACGTCAGCATCTTCGAACACCTTGTCGGCAAGCTGCCGGATTACCGTGTTGACCTGACCACAACGCGCGACTTCGACTCTGCGCGCGACCTGCTGCGCAACCGGCGATTTGACGTGCATTTCATCGATTATCGACTTGGAATCCGCAGCGGGCTGGACCTGATGAGCGAATCCTTGCGAGAAGACCCCTGCAAGGCATTCGTGGTAGTAACAGGCGTCGGAGATGAAGAACTCGCGGCCCGAAGCATCCAGCGCGGCGCGATTGACTACATCTCAAAGGACAAATTGAACGCCCAGCAGTTGGAGCGCTGCATCACCCACTGCGTCACCGAGGGCAAGCAACGGACCGAACAACTACGCCGCCTGGCTGAAGCCCATTTCGACGGGCTGACCGGTGTCTACCGCCGCGAAGCCTATCTAAGCCTGGCGCGACAGTTGATTGTCGCCGGAAGCAGCAACGTACAGAACTGGGCCGTGCTGCATGTAGACGTCGATGAGCTGGCTGGAATCAATTCCGATCTTGGGTTTGCGGAAGGCGACAATAGTCTGCGCGCTGTCGCAAAAACCCTGCGGGGTGGCATCGGCCCTGACGACCTGCTCGGGCGCATTGAAGACGACGGCTTTTGCGTGCTTACTCGCGTTGCCAACGGCAACGCGGCCAAGACCTTGGCAGAACAACTGCGCAAGCTGATCGACGATACTCTTGAGGTAAGCGTCAGCATCGGAGTTTGCGTCGAGAAAGCCCCGCTGGCCATGCTGAACACTCTACTGAGCGGCGCATCCATGGCGCTTCACAAGGCCAAGGTAGCCAGCGGCAACAAAGTGGTCATGTACCAGCCTAATTAGTATCCGGTGGCACGTCTGCGAGCTTGCGCAGTGCCTCCAGAAGTGGTTGACGCTGTCCCTGGACGGTGTTGGTCAGGTCTTCGGCCAGCTTCAACATGCCCAGAATACGCTCTTTCAGCACTCGCAACTGGGTGCGTTGCTTGAGCAGGTCTTCGTATCGCTCGTCCGATTCCTGCTCAAGACGGTCTGCACGGCTGCTGTGTTGCATAAGTTCAGACTTGTGCAATTCGCCCAGTTTCTTGAGCGATTCGAACAATCGGCCTCGCTCCTGCTCAACTTCCTGAAGCCGGTTCGTGAGTCGGCGAACCTCATCGCTGACGAGCTGTCGTGAGTCTATGTCGCCGGGCTGCACGATTGCCGTGTCCTGCGCACGGGCCTTGGCGCCCTGTAGGGCCCTCTGCAGGTCGGCCAGCTTGTTTTCAAGCTCCTTGGCCTGCTCTTCGAATGTATTGGCCTTTAGCTCGGCCTTCTGGAGTTTGCGCTCAAGCTCCCGGGCGCTTTCCTGAGACTGCTCAAGCTCGGCGTTGAGCGCCGGGATGCGTCTCTGCGATAGGCGGTAGCTGCGGGCGGCCTCGCTGTCGAGTTTCTCCTGCAACTCGGCGACGTCCTTTTCCTTCGCGACCAGCGACTCCTGCAGGTCGGTGATGCGGTCTTCGAGGCTTTCGACGCGCTTGACCTCTTCCTCCATGGGCGCCAGCCGCTCGATTTCGGACTTGGCTTCCGCCAGCGCCTTGGTCACCGCATCCAGCTCGGCCTTGCGGTCGTCCAGTTCACGGGACTTGCGTTCGACCTCGTCGCTGGCGTCGCGCCCGTCGGCAAGTTCCTTCTTTGCGACGGCGAGCTCCCGCCCGATCTCTTCGTTTTCCTTGATTTTGGCATCCAGCTTCTTGTTTCCCAGCTCGAGCTCTTTGCGCAGATCCTTGACCTCGCTCTCCAATTCTTCGACCTTTCGGCCAAGCTGGTCGTGCGCGTGCTCGGTGCGGTTTTCGGCTCCTTGCGCTTCTTTCAGCGCTGATTTGAGCTGGGTGTTCTCCCTCTGGAGCGCCTTGATCTGCGCGTCCATGAAGTCGAGTTCTTTCTTGGTGTCGTCCGGCACGGCGTCGGCCGCGTCACTGTTCTCCAACTCAAGCTTCTCTGCGCGCTGCTGCGCCGTCTGCAGCTCTGCCTTCAGGCGCTTGACCTCGGCCTCGGCGTCGGCGTGGTGCTTCTTGGCCTCGTTCAGCTGGGCCTGCATTCGGCTCAGCTCACCGCTTGGCGCGGCGCTTTCCAGTTTGTCCTGCAGATCGCGGTTCTTTTCGAGCAAGGTCGCGCGCTCGTCCTGAAGGCCCTGCAACTCCGCCTTGAGACTCTTGAGCTCAAGCTGCAGCTCATCCTGCTCGTCGGCCGCGGCCTTGGCGTCGAGCTCGCGCTTGTCTTCACTGTCGAGTGAGGGCGAGTTTTCGGTGAACTCGACCGTGTTGCTCAGGTCGGCGTCGGGCTCAACGTCGAGCGGAACGTTTGCGTCCGCGGTCAGATCCATCGGCTCAGGCTGTGCAGAGAGGTCTTCTGGCTCTTCGGGCTCAACGTTGATGGTCACGTCGTGGACCTGTGGCTCGAGCGACAACTCCTGCTCGTCACCAAAACCCAATTCGGGATCGTCGAGGGAATCCTCGGGCATCAATGGCGTATTGCCGGGATCAGGCGCGTTCATGAACCACCAGTTGGCGATTCTATGCGATTGCAGGCACCCGGTCCACTTTCGGCTTCAGCACTTGCTCAAGTGCGTGGGCGGCCGACAGCAATCCTGCGTCGGCGTAGGGCGCCGCCTGAAGATGCATGCCGATCGGCAGGCCAGCGGCGTCAAAGCCTACGGGCAGGCTAAGCGCGCATTGGCCCGCCAGGCTGGCCGGGATTGTGAACACGTCGCACAGGTACATGCTGAGCGGATCGGACTTTTCGCCCGACTTGAAAGCCGTGAAGGGTGCGCAGGGCCCGGCAATCAGGTCACAACTCTTCCAGGCTTCGTCGAAGTCGCGCTTGATGAGCGTGCGTACCTTTCCCGCTCGCCCATAGTATTCGTCGTAATGCCCGGCCGAGAGCGCGTAAGTGCCCAGCATGATGCGGCGTTTGACCTCCGGGCCGAAGCCCCGGCCGCGACTATGCTGGTACATATCGAACAGGTTGTCGGCCTTTTCGCGCAAGCCGTAGCGTACGCCGTCAAAGCGCGACAGGTTGCTGGACGCCTCGGCGCTGGCGACGACGTAGTAGACCGCAATGCCGAATTCGGCATGGGGCAGCTTCACATCCACAATCTCGGCGCCCAGTGACTTCATGCCCTCGATCGCGACACCAACGGCATCGGCCACTTCGCGGTTGGGCATCTCGTCGAGATACTCACGTACGACACCAACCCGCTTTCCCCTCAGGTCGCCCTTTAGAAGCGCCGGGTAGTCGGGCACTTCGCGCTCCGGCGTTGTGCTGTCCAACGGGTCTCGCCCGGCCATGACCTTGAGCGCCAGTGCAGCATCGCGCACCGAGCGCGTGAAGGGGCCGATCTGGTCCAGACTGCTGGCAAACGCGACAAGTCCGTATCTTGAAACGCGCCCGTAGCTTGGCTTGTAGCCGACAAGCCCGCAGAAGCTTGCGGGAAGGCGGATGCTGCCGCCGGTGTCGCTGCCCAGCGATATGAATGAGCTGCGGGCGGCGACGGTAGCAGCCGAGCCGCCGGAGCTTCCACCTGGCACGCAACGGACATCCCACGGGTTGTGGGTCTGCTGCAGCGCGCTGTTTTCGCAGCTGCTGCCCATGGCGAACTCATCGAGGTTGGTCTTGCCGACGATGATCGCCCCGGCCGCCCGCAAACGCTCAACGACCGTCGCATCGTGCGGCGCATGAAAGCCTTCGAGGATATGCGAGGCACACGTGGTAAGCTGGCCTTTGACGTGAATGTTGTCCTTGATGGCAATCGGTACGCCTGCCAACGGGCCGCTTGCTTTGCCGGCATCGACTGCCTTGGCCTGGGCGAGTGCCCCCTCCACATCGAGGCGCAGAAACGCACCGACTTTCGGCTCGGTTCTCTGCGCGTGTTCAAGCACCATCGCTGTCAGTGCCTCGGCCGTCGTGTCCTTTTCACGGATACGGCGGACGGCTTCGGTTGCATCGATGTTGAGAAGATCATCCATGGGAATGCCGCGTCTACTCGATTGCCGGCGGAACGCGGAAGAAATTCTGCTCGCTGTCGGGGGCGTTGGCCGTGGCCTCTTCGCGCTTGAGGCTGTTTTGCGCTCTGTCTTCGCGCCAGAGGTTCCGATCGCAGACGGGATGTACCGTGGCCTCCACGCCCTCAACGTTCACCTTTGAGAGCTGGTCGATGTAGCCGGTGATGGCCGACATCTCGCCTGCGAAGCGCGCAACCTCCGCCGCATCCAGCTGTAAACGCGCCAGTTTCGCCACATGCTGTACGGTCTGCTCATCCATGAAGACCTTTGTATCGGGCAGGGGCAAACGGGGCAACATGGCGGCATAATGGCGGCATGGCTGAAGACAGCTCCAAGCGCAATCGCATCTCGACTATTGTCGCCGTTCTGTCCGTGATTGCAGGCGGACTGCTGGTGCTGTTCGTGCTCGCGGTACTGGGCGTGGTGCCGCTAACCCGAGGGTTGTACCTGGGGCCACTGATATGGACCGCTGCGACCGGATTGCTGGGCTTGACCCGGTTGAGGCCCGTGCCGGTGATTGTGCTCTCCTTCATGGCCGGAGTTGCCGTGTTGGGATTGCTCATCGCGATGAACTTCAAAGCCGTGCGCGTTGAAGGACAAAGCATGGAGCCGACACTGGTACCAGGCGACGTTCTGCTGGTCGACCTGACCGAGCCGCCATCGGCACGCTACGGCATCTATGTTCTGGATGTTGAAGGCGAGCGGCACAACCCGCTCATCAAGAGGCTGGTCGGATTGCCCGGAGAAGAGGTTGACGCACGCTACGGACGGGTCTTCGCAGACAAACTGGAGGTGTATCCACGAGATGGAACGCCTGCGGATACCTGGAACAAGGAACGACCTGCTTATGCCCGATTCTACGACCGCGCGCTGGAACTGGCGGAGCAGGAGTACTTCTTCCTGGGCGACAATCCGCCCGACAGCCGTGACAGCCGCGAGTTCGGGCCTGTGCAACGCGACGGAGTGGAAGGCCGCGTGGTCTGGAGCCTGCGGGGAAGCCATGGCTTCGGCCACGTAGACTAGCCGGCTCAAATGCCAACCGGGGCGCCTGTTGGCACCCCGGTTTGTTAACTCGCCTCTGGAAGGGGTTGGGGGCAGCGGGCGATCGCTGCCCCCGTCCAGGTTTCCAAGCAAGGCATGGCATTGGATCCTGGGAAACCGCTTCCTAGAAGATCCACTGCAGCTGCAGGCGGACGATCCACAGGTCATTGTGGTCGGCCCCTGAGCCACCCAGCGTGCCGCCGCCGAGAACGCGGTTCGGCAGGCTGTTGTAAACACCGTCAAGGCTGCGTGCGCCCGAGCCGTTGTCCGGACGAAGCGCAAGCTGCTGGCTGACCATCAGGACGTCAAAAGTCAGCTTCAGGTTGTCGCCCTGCAGGTAGTAGTTGACCGACAGACCAATTTCCGTCGCGTCCGGACGCAGCGCAAAGGAACGCGGGTTGCCCGCAGCGCTGGTGCCGCCCTGCCAGAAGTCTTCAGCGTTCAGCATGCCGAAGCGGATGCCGACGTTGAACTGCTTCGGAAGGATAAAGTAGCTGACGTCCACGGTGAAGCCGCTGTCTTCGAGGTTGCCGACGCTTGCCTGGTGGTCAGGGCTGAAGCGGTTGGCACCGCGGTTGTGGAACTCGCTGTGGCGCCAGAAGTAGGCGACGTCCAGGCTCAGTCCGTGCCAGCGGAAGTGGCCGTCGATGGTGATGGCCCAGGTGTCCTGGTTGGTGCGGAAACGACCCGATGCAGTCGCGGTAGCGACAGTGTCGCCGCGGATACCGGCTTCGTCAGCGTCGTAGCCGCTCGTGAACCAGTTGACCGCAAGGCCGATGGCGAACAGCACGGCGTCGTACTCGTCTTCGCCGCGCATGTCGTTGAGGCTGTGCTTGATATCGCCCAACGGGTGCGTCTCAAGACGCAGGTTGAGCATCATTTCGCCGTCAACGAGGTTGCTGAAGGTGTCACTGACCCGTTTGACGTCCGCGTTGCGGAAATCATCGTTGTCCTTGAGCACGCCGTTGAAGATGCCGATCTCGTACTTCAGCCAGGTGATGTCTTCACCGACCTTGCCGTCGATGTTGATGCCCTTGGCGAAGTCCTGGTTGAACACTTCGTTGACGTAGCTGCGGTCAACGAACTGCTGGCTGCCCGAGCTGGTCATCTCTTCCCAGTTCCAAGCCAGCTTGAACTGGCCGGCCTTGACGTTGATGTACTGCATCACCGCCCAGCGGAACCATGCTTCTTCGACGATCTCGTCACCGCCGCCCGCAAAGGTCAGGGTGACCTTGTACTGGAATTCCTTCTGGAAGATGAAGCCGCTGAATGCGGTCTTGACGCGGCGAATACGGAAGTTGATGAAGTCCCTGCCGTTCTGTCCGTGTCCGCCGTTTGCTACTTCGTTCTGATACGTAAGACGGAACTGCACGCGTGTGGTCATGCGCAGCTCAAACCCGTCCGTCGTAAAGACCAGACCCTTCTTGCCTAGCGTTGCGTCAGCAGCACCTTCACCGCCACTGCGGTGAACCGTGCCCAAGTCATCGCTGTCTTGCGCCATCGCCGGCGCAGCCAGCAGCCCGATACCGCAAAGCAATATCAGGGCCATAGCCAGAAACTTACTCATGGAATGCTCTCCTTTTCCGAATCTCACACTGCCTGCCTGCACAGGAATGGGCAGAAGGTATGGAGTGAGTCGGTGGATACGCAACGGAGACTGTGTGGATTGACTAAACTCGAACGGCGCGGCAACACGTTCCTCAACCGGCCTTAACAAAAAGCGACAAATCGCCGTCTCTTGGGCCGAAGGACGTCTTGACACGTCAAGCTTTTATCAGAAGATCCACTGCACCTGAAAACGCACGATCCAGAGTACGTCGTGGTCCGCATTTGCACGGCTTTGGCCCAGCAGCCCGTTGCGGGTCTGCGGGTCATTGTAGACGCCTGAGAGGTACGGCCCGCCCTTGTAGCTGTAGGCCAGTTGCTGATCTATGTAGACGATATCCAGGCTGAATTTCAGACGCTCACCTTGCAGCAGGTAGCTGGCATTGAAGCCGTATTCCATGGCGTCCGGGCGAATCGCGCGCTGCTGAAGGTCTGTCTGGCTAAGCGCGGCGTCCGCACCCCAGAACTCGTCTGCGTCCACGCTGCTGACGCGGAAGGCCACGTTCAGGTCGATCAGGTGGATGTAGTAAGAGGCTTCAAACGTCCAGCCTGAGTCTTCGAGGTCGCCGATTCCCCGTTTGTTGCTGTTGTCGAATGCGTTGATTCCCTTGTTGTGGAACTGGGTTGTGCGCCAATAGACGGCCACGTCGACGGCAATGCCGTACCAGCGGAAGTGGCCATCCAGGGTGACGGCCAGTGTTTCCTGGCTTACACGCGGGCGGCCAGAGCCTGTGGTCGTGGCACCGCTGTCGTTGCGCAGGTCTGCGTTGTCGACTCGGCTGAACAGCAGATTCGCGCCGGCGCCGAATGCCAGCAGAAGCTGATCATGCTCGTCTTCTGATCTGCGGTCGCCGAGTCCGTAGTCCATGAGCCCGAATGGATGAGTCTCAACCCGCGTGTTGAACATCAGCTCGTTGTCGATCAGGGTGCTGAATGAGTCACTCGTCAACGCCCCATCCTTGTTGCGGAAGTCATCCTGGGCGGCCAGGACGCCGTTGTAGATGCCGAACCAGTACTTCACCCAGGGAACGTCCGTACCGAACTGGCCATCAAGCCAGACTCCCTTGCCGTAGTCCTGGTTGAAGACCTCGTTGGCGTAGCTGCGTTCCTGAAAGTTCAGGTTAAGCGCGTCAACCTGCTCTTCCCAGTTCCAGCGTACGGCGGCCTGGCCGCCGCTGACGTTCAGAAACTGGTGGAAGGCCCAACGCAATTGGGCTACTTCAATCATCTCGCTTGCCGGGCGAGCGAAGTTGAGGCGAACCTGGTACTGAAAGGCCGGGTCGTAGATATGGCCCTGAAACTCGAGCTTGGCTCGGGCGACCCGGAAGTTGCGGAAATCACGCCCGTTGGACCCGCCCCGCCCTCTCTGGCCGACTTCTTCCTGGATGGTCAGGCGGAACTGCACGTACGTCTGCACGCGAATCGAGAAGCCTTCGGTCTCGAACTTCAGGCTACGTGCTTCAAGAGTTGTAGTCGTAACGGTTTGCGCCGAAAGGGCACCCGCAGAAATCAGAACCAGAAAGCAAGCGATGTTCAGCCCGATACGCGTCATGGATCGCCCCCTGAACCGGCCCGGAGTCTAGAGAATCGAAGGTTAAAGCGAAAGGGCGGCCGTGATCGGCCGCCCTTTGCTTAGAGACATAAACGATTCTTAGAAGATCCACTGCAGCTGCAGACGGACAATCCAAAGATCGTTGTGGTCGGCGTCGTTCACGCCACCGATACCGCCGCCAAAGGCTGCGCGGGACGGCGGAGCGTTGTAGACACCGTCGAGACCGCCGTTCGCGGCCGCGACAGGAAGCTGCTGGCTGACCATGATGATGTCCAGGGTAAGCTTCAGGTTCTCGCCCTGGATGTAGTAGTTGACGCACAGGCCAAGCTCGGTGGTGTCCGGACGGTTGCCGAACACGCGAGCGTTGCCGCTGGCCGACCAGAAGTCGTCTGCGTTCAGCATGTCGAAACGAACGCCAACGCTGAGCTGGTTGACCAGGATCATGTAAGCAACTTCAAAGGTGAAGCCCGAGTCCGTGATGTTCGCGATACCAGCGCCGCTGGTCGGATCGAACGTGTTGCGGCCACGGTTGTGGAACTCGGTGTGGCGCCAGTAGAACGCAGCGTCCACGCTCAGGCCGTGCCAGCGGAAGTGGCCGTCCATGGTGAAGGACAGCGTGTCCTGGCTGGTGCGGAAACGGCCGGAAGCCGTGGCACCGAGACCGGAGTTGTCCAGACGGGCGTTGCTAGCACCGCCGTAGGTGGTGTTGGCATCGTAGCCGCTCAGGAACCAGTTGACGCCAAGACCGATGGCGAACAGGACCTGATTGTACTCGTCTTCGCCGCGCATGTCGTTCATGCCACGCGCCACTTCACCCAGCGGGTGCGTCTCGAGGCGAAGGTTGATCATCATTTCGCCGTCGACAACGTTGCTGAAGGTGTCTGCGTTGATGGCCTGGTCGTTGTTGCGGTAGTCCGTGTTGGACCTGAGAGCGCCGTTGTAGACGCCAACCCAGTACTTCAGCCACGGGGTGTCTTCGCCAACCTGGCCGTCGATGGTGATACCCTTGCTGTAGCCTTCGTTGAAGACCGCGTTGACAGCGCTGCGGTCAACGTGCTGCAGGCTACCGGAGCTGACGAGCTCTTCCCAGTTGAACTGGGTCTTGCTCTGGCCGGCGGTGATGTTGATGTACTGCATCACGGCCCAGCGGAATGTGGCCACTTCAACGATGTTGTTGCCGCCCGAGGCCCAGTTCAGCAGAAGTTCGTACTGGAACTCCTTCTGAAAGATGTAGCCAACGAACTTGGTCTTGGCGCGACGGATGCGGAAGTTGATGAAATCCCGACCGTTCGTGCCGTTGCTGCCGTTCGCTACCTCGTTCTGGTAGGTCAGGCGGAACTGAACGCGGGTGGTTACGCGGAGCTCAAAGCCGTCCGTCGTAAACACCAGCCCCTTTTTGCCCAACGTGGTGTCTGCGGAACCTTCCGCACCACCGCGCTGGATTGAGCCGACGTCGTCGGCTTCGGACTGAGCCATCGCCGGCGCAGCCCATAGCCCCGCACTCATCATGAGTGCCAGAGCCATCCACCAAAATTTTGCCATGCCTTGCTCTCCCAATAGACCAGAAAACCCGTTTAGTCCGTCCGTCGCTGCTGCAGGAGAACTCAAACACGACCCTTTCCGATGCGCGTCTGAGCCACAAGCAGATGTCAATTCCTGACAAGCAGGCAGACCATAGAACCACTTAATGCCGCGTCAACTACGTTCTAACGCCATTTTGACGCAGTCCTCACAATTGCAGACGCGAGACAAATACCCCCTCTCACGTCATTCCGCAACTACGAAATCCAGCGCTTACAAGCCCTGGCAAGATTTCATCGGCTGACTGCGTCCGATAACTTTCATGATTCTGAAAGGAATCTGAAAGCAATCTTTGCCCGCGCCTCTTTCGGCCGCGTGCCCCGAGGTCACTACCCTCCTTTCCAAACGGCGGCAATGAGCCAGCCGTCCGCGGCCGGGACCGGGCCGGAAGACACGATTGTAGGCGGGTTTGCCCCCCAAGCCTGATTCGAAACTCCTCGCCGATCGCCCGGCAGAGCCGTTCCGTTAGTTACTGACACACCGGCGCACGCTAACTTTGCAACGTGTGCGATGCAAGGGCCTTCTGTTCAAAAAGGAATGTTCGAGCCGACAAAAAGCCCTGCAATTTCGCCAGCCAAGGCTCCTGTTTTCCGAATAACATGCGTCCCAGCGTCGTTGCGCCCCATGCACTGCAGCGCGATTGAGCTAGGATGGTCACAACTGCCGCGGCACGCACAAGATTATTGAAGAAGGAAGAACAGAGTTGCCAGGAGCCTCAGACTCAGGCCTGCACATTCGCCCGCTGCCCCGACTCGGGCAGGAGATCGGACGTTTCCTGATTGAGCGCGAGCTTCCGCGCGGCGGGCAGGCCCGTGTCTACCGCGCCTGGCAGACCGACCTTCAGCGCCCGGTTGCGCTGAAACTGCTGCCCAGCAGCTATGCCTCGGACAATGACGCCTCCGCCCGCTTCAAACGGGAAATAGAAAACGTCGCGCGCATCAGTCATCCGAATATCGTGCGGGTCTACGACGCCGGCGAGATCGAGGGCCAGCCCTTCTTCACCATGGAGTTCCTGGAAGGCCAGGACGCCGATCACATGGTCAAGCGCGGCGCCATGGACCCGGACGAAGCCGCCAGCGTGATCGAGGCCGTGGCGCGCGGAGTGCAGCAGGCCCATGCGGCCGGCATCATCCACCGCGACATCAAGCCCGGCAACATCATCCTGCGAAAGGACGATACGCCCGTCTTGACCGACTTCGGTCTGGCGCAGGACCTTACGCACACGGATCAACTGACGCAAACCGGCATCAGCATGGGCACTCCGGCTTACATGGCACCGGAGCAGGCTCGCGGTGAGCGCGATCGCGTCGGCAAACGCAGTGACATTTACGCACTTGGCGCCACGCTGTTCAGCCTGCTGACCGGCAAGCGCCCGGTCGAGGGCGAAACGACCTACGAGTTGATGCTCAAGGTTGCCGAAAGCCAGGGGCCCAAGTGGCCACGCGAAGCCATTGAGGACGTACCCGCCGACCTGCGAGCCATTGTTGAGATGGCGATGCAGAACGACCCGGGCAAACGCTACGAAAGCGCGGCCGACCTCGCCGACGACCTGGAGCGATTCCTGCACGGCGAGTGGGTTGTCGCCCGCACACGCAGCCCTCTGGCCAAGATGTGGGTACGCTCGCGGCGCTATCTTCCGGTCGCCGCCATTGTGATCGTCACGCTCTCCCTTGCGGCCGGCATGGTCTACACGGGGCTGAACCCACAGCAGTCAGACAATTCAGAGGGCGCGATCCTCGGCAATCCGCTGGACCTTTCGAAGGACTTCACCGAACGATCCGGCGAAGAGCTTGAATCCCTGTTCGATCCCAAGCGCGACGGCAGCTGGACCAAGTCCGGCGCCAGCGTGCGTCGCGGCGAAGTCGGTGAGCTGGTCCTGACGAGATCCGGCGACGAGCCTCTGCTGATTTCACCAAAGGCCCCGCAATGCTGGGGCGATTTCACCCTGCAGACGGATTTCCAGCTGGTCGGAACCGGGGGCGAGCTGGCGCTGCTCGTTGGCATGCCGGACAGCGCCGACTTGAACGAGACGGCCTACGTGATTGCGCTCGGGGCTCAGTCCCCCGATCGCCTTGAGCTCAGGAGGCTGGGTGCCGCTGTATTCAGCAGCTACCGGCCGGGCGCTGACAAGTTGCTGCAGGACGGGGTCTGGTACCGTGCAGTGGTTACCCGCAGCGGCCAACGGCTCGAGTTCTCGCTGTTGCAGGTGACCGGCTCAATTCCGGTCGCGTCCTTTGTATATGAAGACGACTTCCCCGCCCTGGTGAGCGGGCAGTCGCCGGAGGGGCCGTTCACCCGCCAGCGTTTCGGCATCAGCGCGCGCTCGACAGTTCTCAGCATCCGCGACGTGACGGTAAGCCACCGCGACAACCAGCACTCCACCGAGCAGCTGCTGTTCAGTGTAGGCCAGTATACCGAAGCCGAATTACGCCTCTCCGCCCGCCTGAGTGAGCCGTTGCCGGGTAATGCCGATTCCACAGCGAGAAACGACCGTGCAGCCATGCTTTACCTGCGCGCGCGCTGCCGGGTGCCGATGGGGCAAGTGACGGAAGCTCTGCAGGACTGCTTTGATGCAAAGTTGCTGCTCAATGACAGTGATCTGCGGGCCCGGGTATTCTTGCTCAGCTCACAGCTTGCGACTCTTCAGGCGGATGACGATGCCGCACTGGCACAACTGCGCGTCGCGCAGTTCAACGGCAGCGGCGTGTTCTCATCGCGGGTTTACCACGATGCCTATGGTCGCGGTCTGGAACTTGAGGCCACGGCTCCGGAGCGCGCCCTGCCTTACTTTGACTGGACGGCCGCAAACGCTCTGGGCAGTCCATGGCTGGTCTGCGACTCACTTTATCGCAGCGCACGGCTCCGCCTCGCACAACCTGAAACACGCCCGCAGGCAGTGGCCGCGCTGGAGCGCATCGAAAGCGCGAACTACCAGCGCTTCGGCGCGACGTTCGCACCCGCCATGGTGCAGTTGTTTGAACTGCGCTGGGAGTCGATCTCAGGTGCCGCACCAAACACGTCCGGCATTGCAGACGCCGCGGACTGGCTGGCCGCAGTCGTGCAGGGGTACGGTGTTGACAACACGCTATTGATCGAGCCCCTGGTACGCGCGGCATGGATGGGGCGACTCGCATCTGAGCCTGCAGATCCCACGCTTTGGAACAAGGCTGACACCTGGCTGAACGCGGCGGCCGATGCAGGCGCCAGCCCGATCTGGCTCGAATTCCAGCGCGCCTTGATGCAGTTCGAGCGCCCGCGCGGCATTTCCATCGAAGATCGCATTGATGCCTGGCGTGAACTTGCGGCCAAGCTCGATGTGTCAGAGCCTGACAATGGCGTGCTGATTGCTGTCAGCGACTATTTCATCGGCTCGCCTACCGACCCCGGTGACCAGACACGACGTAATGACGTGCTGTTGCGGGCATTACGACGCGAATTCAACGAAGCCCCGGCCTGGTGGTACGGTGCGGCCGACGCGGACACCATGGCCGATTACTGCATCGCACTGTTCGAAGCGCAATCGAGCCGCGAGGCCGCCGCCACGCGCCTCGAAAAGGCTGCCGCCCGCAAGGGCGCAGGCGCGCTAGCCCTTCTGAAGGGCCGCGCCAATCGCTGGCTGCCTTTCCAGGGTTAGCTCCCCTACGGGAATTGCGTTCCTTCCGCTATAAGCGGGGCATGGCCAAACCCGAATCAAGCCCGCGCCCACTGGCGCTGATCGCTACCCGTCCGATAGCTGACGCCAAACTGGCGGCTGCACTGCGCGACGATCTGACCGAATTGCTGCAGTTCATAAGGCTGCGCGTCGTTGCCAACGACTCGCCCGATGAGCTCGCAAAGACCGCGGCCGCCCACGACGGGCCCTGCCTGATCACGTTCAGCGATGTTGCAGGCATCCCGGCCGACTGTGTGGAAGGGGCGCTCGAGATGCTCGAGGGGCCGGACGTAGTCATCGGGCCTTGTGCCGACGGCAGCATTTACCTGATTGCCGCAGAAGGTTTGGACGAGGCGGGGTTTAAAGCGTTAATAGACGCGGCCCTCGCCCCGGATGGGCTTGTTCGCTGTATCCCCTTGCTGGAACAGGCCGGGCTTGAGGCTGCGGCATTGCCGCCGTGGTTTCGGGTTGCCAATGAGAAAGACGTTTCCTTTGCGAACAGCCTCGCACGTCTTAGCCTGATGAGTGATGAAGGCGAAAACGACTTCATCGCCGACAGGCTGCGCGTGTGGCTGGAGAAGCCGGAATAGCCATGAAGGTCAAACGAACCGTCACTGCCATCGTGATCATGGTCGCCGCGGCGACCGTGTTCATCAGTGCCGTGGCGGCCCAGCGAGTGGTCCGCATCATCGGAGGTCGCGCACGCCCTGCCACAAACAGCCCCAGTGGCGAGAAAACAGAGCAGGTCGACCTCAATGCCGTGAAGGCGATCCCGCCCTCGCCCGAGGAAGCAAGCCAGATTGCTGATCTGATCGAGCAACTGGGCGACGAGCACCTTGTGCGCCGCGACCGCGCCATGTCAGAGCTTGCGGGCTATGAAGCCAAAGCACTCGACCAGGTCCGCGAGGCCAAGAAACACGACGACGACGAAATCGCTGCCCGCTGCGCTCTTCTTGAAGAAGTCATCCAGAGCCGCCAGGGCGAGCTGTTCCTTGCGGCCCGCCGCCTCAACCTGACGATTGCCGAGCTGAACGGCTACCTCGCCAACGAAGACGTCGGGCCGTTGCTCAGCATCCTGCGCAGCCGCGCACAGGGAGGGCTTGTTGCACTCTGGGCGCGCGTGCTTGCGCGACTTTCAGCCCGCACACAGCTGTTCCCCACGGCCGAGCTTTGCCGCGAAATCGAAGGGGACGTCGGCTACGGCCAGGCGCTGGCCAAGGCTGCCCGCTCGCCCGATGCCGGCGCCGCGGCCGGCAACATTCTGATACTGATGGCAATCCTGCCACCCGGCGATCCCGCCGACACAGTCGAAACCATGACGCAGTTACGGTTCTCGGTCGAAGGCGCGCAGGGCCTCGAGAGTGTGCTTTCACAAACGTCCGACTACCGCGGCGTATACGACGCCGCGGCCCTGCTGTCCGCCATCGGCGGGCGCCCCGATCCGAACGCCAAGGAGCCCAACGGCGCATCGGAAGTACGGATGGCGCTGGCGCTGGGCATGATCGAGAAGTGTACCGCCGAGCAACTGGCAGGCGCAGGCCTGCCCCCTGCGGACGCCATGTCGCCCATGCTGTTGAACACATGGCTGGCGCTGCTGCAGCGCTCCGGCCTGAACGCGCAGATCGAAAATGCCATGCTGGGCCTGTTATCGAGCAGCGCAGATACGCGCCGGATCAGCATTGCGTCAGGCTCCTATGCCGGCGTGTCCAGCGTCAGCGACGTGATCGACGTGTTTGACGCGTTGCCATTCGAGGCACAACTCAGCGTGCTCGACGCTTGGTGGCTCAGTCCGCGCGAGCCCCGCGTGACCCAACCATTCCTGCTGAAGCTGCTCGAGTCAGGCCAGCCCGGAATCCGCTCGGCCGCTGCAAGCCTGTTGGGGCAATACCGCGCCGGCAGCACTGCGGCGGCACTGCTAAGCGCATCGCTGAACGACGCGGACACTGCACCGTCCGCGCTGGAGTCGCTGGGGCCGATGGCCGACCTGCTGTCGCCGAACCAGCTGAAGTCACTGGCTGACGTGCTGCCTGGAGCGGGGCTGCTGACCAGGCCGTTGATCGCGCAGATCCTGATCAACTCGGGGCAGACAACAGCGCTGAAGCCACTCGTGGAAGGCTGGCGCAAAGTGCTCCCGCGCAATGAGTTGCCGCTTGCGGTGAACGTGCTGGCACTGGAGCCCAAGACGCCGGCCGGCGCCTATGCGGCCAGCCTGCGCGCCGCCGCGCTGGTTTCCAATGGTGACGTAGACCTCTATCTGCTGCAGAATCTCGACAACCCGGACCTGGAGCTGATCCGCGCACTGCTGTCGCTCAGCGATGAGGACGGCTTCAAGCTGTTGACGGCGATCGCGAAGGATGAAAACGACTCCGCACGCCTGGCGGCAATGAACGCCCTTGCCATGGCCGAGCAGGACGGCGAGCTGATCGAGGACTGGCTGAAGCGCCTGTCCGGCGAAACCAAGGATGAGCTCGGCGCGCGGATCGGTAGCGCGGTTTCACTCAGCACTACACAGCAGGCCGAGGAATTCCGGCGCAACACGATGCAGAAAGGTGCCGCCGCGGCCAACCTGGGATGGGTGGTGCAGAGCGTGCTGTTGGGACGCAGCAGGTCCGTCACGTTCGAGGACCTGCTGGAAGTTCTCTTCGATACACCGCAGAGCGCCCAGGCATGGTCTACCAAGTGGGCGCTGGTGAGTCGTCCATTACCGCCAAAGGCCCTTCACAACCTGGCAACATCGCTGGCTTTCACGGAAGGCCGCAACCTGTTCTCCCAGACCGGCCTGGCACTGAAGCTGGCCGACTCCGGCATCGACATGTTCGAAGTGCTGTACGGCGACGCAGAAAGCCCCCAGCCGCGCGACCTGGTACACCTCTACAACACGGTCCTGCTGTGCAAGCCGGAACAGGCCAAGGCCGTCGTGGAACATGCTGAACGCAAAGAAGACGGCAGCAACTACATGGGCCTGATTATCTCGCGCGCATGGCTGGGAATGCTGCCGGCAGAAGAAAGCGCGCGGATCCGGCGAGGCGCCGCAAGCTCGCCGACGAGTCTATTCGGCGCAGTCGATCGTATGCGGCGGGCCAGGGCGGGCAACACTGGCGCACTGCGCACCCTGCTGGATGCGTTCGGCCCGGATTCCATGCGATTCCAGCGCGGCGAAACGGCCGAGGCCCGCATGATGGAACAGCGCTGGGGCAGCCCTTATATGAACATATCCGGCGTCGGAGCGGCGGCGTACTCGACGTTTACGACCCCGCCGCTGCTCGCCGCCTCTCAGCTGCAGTCTCTGCTGAAGGATACCGTCCCGGAAGACTGGCGCCCCTGGTGGTCATGCCGCCGCGCGCTGCTTGAGTTTGACGAAGCCGCGGGCAAGTACACATTCGCGGAGCTGCCATGAAGAAGCTGTGCGCAGTTGCATTCGCGGGCTTGCTGCTCGCGCTGAGCGTCAACCCGGCCCGCGCCGATGATGAGCAGCAATCGCGCCTGGCATTCGAGCTCGATTCGCTGCGCGAAGCGTGGCTCTACGCAGATGACGCCACGGCCGCGGCGCGCCTCGACACACTGCGTGAAGACAATCGCCTGAGTGGCGAGTTCCCACGCTGGTTTGCCGGCCTGCGCGCGACGCTGGCCTTGCGCAAGGGTGACAAGGCCGCGGCATTGAAGGTCATGCAGCCGATCCTGGACGGCAGCAATGACGCGAGGAACTACCTGCGCGTTGCCCGCATCTTCATGGCATACGGCGCAAACGATTCGGCACTGGAGGTGATCCGCCAGGGCCGCCGCTGCGGGCCCGATTCGCGAGCACTGCTGCGCTATGAGGCAGGGCTGCTGTGGCTCGGGGGCGACTACGACGGCGCGCTGGACTGCTACGTCGATATTGTCTGCACCGATGATCGCCCGCAGTACCCCTTCGTTCTGCCCGCCAACGCACGCTGGAGCGAGGCAAAGCCGTGGGACGCCAAGGGAGACAAGCCCGTCGCACCGACCAAAGAAGCGTACGACGAATGGGGCGACCCCATCCAGACGCCGGACAGCTACAAGCCGGAGCCATTCTCAAGCCTGTTCATGCCGATCTGGTGGTGGCCGAGCGATCTTCCCGGCCTGGACCGCTGCATCGACGAAATCGCCCGGAACGCGGACCAGGTCAAAGCCCGCACCGCGAACATCGCTGAGCTGGTCAAGCTTGCACACGAAGCCCAGGACACGCTCGACACCCTGCGCACCGGCGACGAAGCCGTCCGCAAGGATCTTGAGGCAAAGGCCCGCCGCACACGCTGGCTGGCAGTAATCGCCACGCGGATCGCCGCACAGGCCAGGCTGAATGCATCCGAGTGGGAGGCCGCCGAAGTGCTGGCGCGCAATGCGCTTCCACTGGCACCGGACGATCTGTCGCTGCTGGACCTGCAGGCACAGGCAATGGCAGAGCTGGGCAAGGCCGAAGAAGCCCGCACCGGACCGCTTGCTCGCTTGCGCACGCTGGCCAATCTCTCTGTCTACAGCTACGGCGTGTACGCACGCGGGCCTTCACGGCAGGTTGCGGACCGCGTGTTCGAGCCGGCACTCACGCTCTACCGCGCGAACAAGCAGGCCGGGCTGACACAGCTTGAGCTGATGCGCACGACCTTCGGGGACACCAACCGCAACCAGCCCGTCTATGCGGGCTTGCTCGGTCTCTGGATGATGATGCACAACGAGCCGGAACTCGCCCGCAAGTACCTGCTCGAGGCCAGCCGCCTGAACGGCTTTGAGTCCGGCAAGCCGCTGTACCAGGACGCAATCTACGTCGAGATGGCACTGCTGGCACTCGGCGAAGGCAAGGGCGCCGAAGTCGAGCAGCCCGAAGACCCGGACAAGAACAAAGAAAAGGAAGTCGAAAAACCACAGCCGCCGGAAGGCGAAGAAGAAGGCGTCGAAATGGCGAAGGTCGACGCGAATACCCACCCGCTGCTACGTAAGGCACTGCGCGCCGGCGCGGTGATCGGCGCTGTGCCGGACACCCGCGAACGCCTGCGCGAACTGGCCGGCGTTGACCTTTGGGGCGGCTCGGCCGGCATCGGCTCTGTGCTTGCGGCCGCGACGATGCTTCCCGACGGCAACAACGTCATGCAGGAAGCCCTTTACGGAATGCCCGGCCGAATCGCCGGGGGTGTGCCCGCCAAAGAGCTGGATGCGTTCCTTTCCGAAGAACACGTCACCAGCCAGGGTCTCAAGCAGGCTCTGACAACAATGGCCGAGTTGATTGAGCAGGTTCGCGCCAACAACAGCTGGCAAGTGCGCCAGTCGCTCAGCCAGAAGACCGGGCCTGTGTTCGGCATGGTTGAGGCGCGCGCGATCCTGCTGCGCGCGAAGCTGATTGTCGACAAGCCCGCAAGCCTCGATGAGCTCGCAGCATGGCTGAGCAAGTGGCAGAAGCAGATCGACCTGCGCGTCCAGCTGAAGGCACGCCCCAGCGACGCCTACGCACGCTTCAGCGACGCGCGCCGCAAGGCAGGATTGCCCGAGATCGTCCACACCGGCCTGCTGCTTGATGCCGCGCGCATGCTGGCCCGCAATGGCGCGGCCAAGGATGCCGCCCGTCTGCTGTGGTACAACCGCGACGCCATGCTCGGGCTTGAGACCCAAAACCGGCTGCTGTCACTGGCCGCAGCGCTGGCCGAGAAGGCCGGAGACCACACACTCGCCCTGCGCTGCCGGATTGAAGCCACATCGCTGGCGCCGGATCAGCGCGACAACACCTATCTCGACCCCCAGCTGCTGCTGGTGGAACTGGCCGCAACCCGCGCCGACCTGACCGAGTTCGGCTCGATCGAGGATGTGCTGAACTACCTCGAGATCCAGCTGATCCCCTACTCGGACTCGCCCAACATGGCGGCGATTGAGCAGATCGTGCCGGAGCTGAAGAAGGCCCGCCCGACGCTCGTGATGCGCAACACCAGCCGCACCGGCACCGACGGGATCTTCGCCAACAGCTTGGCATCGGGTAACTGCTACGTGATCGTGCGCAACTGGTACAAAATGTCCGTCAGCCCCGAGTGCCTGCCGATCTGCGAGCGCTTCGCCGCCTGGGTGATCGCGAGTGACCTGCCCGTGTCAGGCCGCGGCACGCACAACGGTCTCGCCCCCACCGGCGATGCAATCACCGGCTGGGCCATGCTGCGAGAGATCTACCGCAAACAGAGCGCAAACGACCCGGCAGCTCTCAAGGAATCCGAACGCCTCGCCAGGCTGATCAGCCGCACCAACACCCTGATCGACGAGCAGGAAGAACAATACGAAGAGTGGTGGGATTAAGCGGAAGTGCCGCGGCCATGCAGGGATACGCAGGTGCACTGAAAGGCATCCAGTGCAACGGCAACGCAGCCCCCAAAGCGGCAATCAAAGTAGCCTGACCCCTTTCTGACCACAAGATCTTACGGCTCACCGATGGGCGTATCTGGAGATGACTCATGCGCAGTGTCATCGTGCGCGCATCGGCCCCGGCATTGGCATGCTGGGCTGACGGGCTAGGCGGGCACGTTCAGGTGTGTGGCTGCGACTGCGACCAGTGCCTTGAAGAGGTTCTGCATGCGTGGGTCGTCGGGCATTCGCTCTGGGTGCCACTGGATTCCGATGCGGAACGGGTGGTCGGTGAACTCCAGCGCCTCGATCACTCCGTCCGGCGCCTTGGCGCATACTTTCAACGGGCCTGCGACACTTTCCACGGCCTGGTGGTGTTGTGAGTTGACCTCGATGCTGGTCGCGCCGATGGCCTTAGCGAACGCTGAGCCCTTCTCAACTTCTACCTTGTGGCGTGTGAAGCCCTCTTTGCCGTCGCGGTGCACGCCTTCGCCGAGGTGTTGAATCAACTTGCCGCCCGCCCAGATCGCCGTCAGCTGCATGCCCCCGCAAACGCCGAGCACGGGCAGGTCCGTTTCTTCGTAGAGCATTTTGGCAAATGCGCGGTCAAAGCTCGCACGCTGTGGCGTGACCGGCACGTCCGTCGCGATGGTTGGTTTGCCGTACCATTCGGCCGGGTAGTCATCACCGCCCACGATGATCACGCCCTGCACCAGCTCAAGCAACGGGCGGATCTCTTCAGCGTTAGGGACTACGGGGATGACAACCGGCGTTCCACCGGCCGCGATCACGGCCGTGCAGTATTGCGGGTAAAGCTTCAGGTAGCTGCGATCGCGGTCCGGCTGCGGGAAGTGCCGGACGTGGTCGGTGGTAATGCCGATCAGGGGCTTACGCATGGGGCCTCTCAGACGCTACACTTTAGCCGATTTGGGGCTGGCGGCCTAACATTCAATCGGTACCATCCCGCCCCAAACTGCAATCGAAGCCTCCATGTCGACCTCCATAAACACGCTGCAGGACATCACCAGCTTCCTCGCGCGCCATACCGATTATGAGCGTCAGCAGGGCGGGCGTACCCGCGACATCTTCGACCTTGAGCGCATGAACGAGGTGCTGAACCGCCTCGCTCGCCCGGAGCTGGCCTACGCCACGGCGCACATCGCAGGCACCAAGGGCAAGGGCAGCACGGCGCGCTTTCTTGCCAGCGCGCTGCAGTCGCAGGGCCTGAAGGTCGGCCTGTTCACCAGCCCGCACCTGGAACGGCTGACCCAGCGCATCGAGATCAACAGCGTCGAAATCCATGAAAAGGCGCTGGTTGAAGCCTTCCAGCGCGTCGTCGAGGCGCTGGAACGCGAAAAGGGCGGCGCGCCCGACGTGACGTTCTTTGAACTGCTTACACTCGCGGCGATGGTCGCGTTCCAGCAGGCGGAAATCGACGTGGCCGTGTTCGAAGTCGGACTAGGCGGACGGCTGGACAGCACGAACGTGATCAGCCCGCTGGTCAGCATCATCACCGAGATCGGCAAGGACCACACCCGCCAGCTCGGCGACACGATCGAAGAAATCGCGCGAGAAAAGGCCGGCATCATCAAGCCGGGCGTGCCGGTAGTGTGTGGCGCGAGCAACCCCGAGGCCCAGAAGATCGTCGGGCTAACGGCGCGCGACATGGAAGCACCCGTGCTGTACTTCGGCCACGACTACCAGCTGCGGGGGCTCCAGCGCAATGGCCGCAGCGTCGAGTTCACGGCCGACGTGCGCGGCTATCGCTACGAGAAAGTCCACCTGAATCACCCGGCACGTTTCATGGCCGAGAACGCGACGCACGCCCTGTGCGCCCTTGAGATCATGGCCAGCGAGCCCGACTTCCTGCCAGACGGCATCATCGACCGCGAACGCGCGATGGACGCGATTGCACGCACGGAGCTGCCGGGACGCTTCGAGATTTTCGACGGGCGGCCGCTGCTGGTGATCGACAGCGCGCACAACGAGGTCAGCATCAAGGCCGCCATGCAGACCGCAAAACAGGTGGCCAAGGGGCCGATCATCTGCGTCAGCGGAATCGCAAGCGACAAGGATATCGAAGCCTGCATGCGCCACATGGCGGAAGTCGCCGACGGCGCGATTTTCACCACCTACTACAACCCGCGCGAAACCCAGCCTGTCGAGCTGCTGAACCTATATGAGAAGTTCGGCGGCAAGAACGCCGGCACGGAAGAACACCCGGAAGCCGCCCTGGAGGTTGCCATCGAGCAGGCGGGCGAAAACGGGCTGGTGCTGGTGACGGGCTCGGTCTACCTCGCAGGGCTGCTCCGCGCCGCCGCAATCGAGTATGCCGAGCAGCAGGGCGATTGATCCTGCACACCTTCAATGCTTGGATGCTCACACGATGGCCAAGAAAAAAGACGAGCCGAAGTTTGAGGACCTGGTCAGCCAGGTTGAGCAGGCGCTGCAGCAGCTGGATTCCGGCGATCTACCGCTGGAAGAAGCGCTCAAGCGCTATGAAGAAGGCGTGGCCGCGCTGCGTCAGGCCTTCGGCATCCTGAAGAAGGCCGAGAAGAAAGTGCAACTGCTGTCCGAGCGCGACGGTGAGATTGCGACCCAGGACTTCGACGTCGAAGACGACGAGCCGGCCGAAGATACCGGCAAGAAACTCTTCTAACCCAACGCGAACGCCGCACCCTCGTTTCAACAGGCATGAAAGCCTGCCGCACGGTACATGGAGCCATGGCCACCGCGATCATCGCCGGGCTGGTGGGCGCCGTAATTGGCGGGCTGTTCATGTCGCCATTGGGCTACGACGGCATGAGGATGGGCACAGTCATAGGCGCTTTGCCCGTCGGGCTGATCACGCTGGTCATCAAATACCCGCGCTGGGAAGCCGACCTGTAGATTTCCCAACCCGAGACCGCGGCGCGCGTTAGAATCCCTGCATGAAGTATGCACTGTCCATCCTGATGTTCACGGCTGCCCTGCTGGGTGGGTGCGCGTCCTATTCGCTGGACATGTCCGGCCTTGAGTCCTACTCGACCGATTCGCTCGACGACACGGCCGACCGCTACTCAATGACTTCGCTTGAAAGACTCTCGTCCTCCACTGCGGGAGAAATCTCGGACAGCATGACGGTCTCAGACCTGGAGCACCTGTCCACGGAAGAACTCGGTGAGACAGCCGACTATTACAGCGTTTCCCGCCTTGAGCACGCCAGCAGCATGCACATGGAGCCGATCGCGGAAAGCCTGTCGATCACCCATCTCGAGCGCGCGGCGTCTCGCAACCTTGACCCGGATACCATCGGCGGCCGCTAGTGCTTCACTTCGATCCCGAAGCGGTCCTTCAGGAAATCCAGCAAGTCGAAGAAATTGTGGATCTCGAAGTCCGGCGTGGTCTCGCCCGGCTCGAACTTTCGTGACGTGCGCTTGTTCAGCACTGTGATCATGCCGATGCGGTTGCATGGGTCGACGTCCATGCGCGGGCGGTCGCCGACGTAGATCGCCTCGCTGGGCCGAACTCCGAAGGCAGAACATGCGCGCAGGTACAGCTTCGGGTTCGGTTTGCTGATGCCGATTTCGTCGCTGATGAACACACCCTGCGGCTCAAACATGTTCACCAGGCCCAGCCGCACGAGCTTCTCGGCCTGCTTCAAGGCCAGCCCGCTGGTGATCACGCCCAGCTTCAGCTCGGTCTGGTCGCGCAGTAACTTCAGCACGTCGACGGCGTCTTCATGTGGGCGAAGCTCGCGGAACTTGGTCTCGTGGTAGCCGACAACACCCGCCGCGACCAGGATCGTGTCGCTCACGCCCTCCCAGTAATGCTTGGGCACCCGCCGCAGGAGCTTGTCGAAGTGATGCTCGTAGTTGCTGCTGAACTCGACGACGATTTCCTGCAGCTCGCGCAGGGCGTCCTCGGTGGCCATCCGGAAGCCGTGCGCACGCATGTTCTCGATCGCGTTGCGACGCGCAAGTGCGGCGAACTCGCTGGTTGAGTACAGCGTGTCGTCGATATCGAAAAAGATTGCCCGCAGCGTATCAGCCATCGCTCTTTTCGATCTCCGCGCGAGCTCGCTCTTCGGCCAACTGACGCTCTCGCATGACCCAGCCTACGATCAGTCCGACGATAAACACGGCCGGGATGGTGATCATGTGGATGCCCCACGGAAACTCGTCCGCGCCACGCATCTCGGTGACCACGACGGCAATCGCCCCGGCCAACAGGGCAATGCTGACGGCAACCAACACGACGGGACCTTTTGCCGGACTCATAATTCTCCGTAACCACTTGCGGTTGCGCCGCTTGTACCGAGCGCCAGTTTCAACATTTGGCGCGAAAGTAAGTACCACTATAGCGCACTAATGTACTGGATACACCAACGACGCCAAACCAAGGAGCGGGGACATGAGCAAGCTTTTCGTAGTCGCGCTGATCGCGTGCACGTTCGCCATCGGTATGCCACTGGCTGCCCAAGGCGGCGGCGGCAAGGGCGGCAACTGGGGCAAGGGCAAGCAGTACAAGGGCCCGAACAGCAACGGCGGCGGCAATGGTGGTGGCCAGGGCGGGGGTCAGGGCTCCGACTGGATGAAGAAGAAGATCGAAGAGATCGGCTGGGGTGAAGACGGCACGGAAGAACGCGTTGAGCCCGGCGACACCGTTAAGGATGACGCCAAGGAGGCCCGCCTCGAAGAGGAAGCTGACAAGCTCGGCCTTGAAGACAAGAAGATCCGCAAGGACTTCATCAAGTACGGCAAACTCGGCTGGCAGAAAGCCGAGAAGGAAGACGCCCGCTGGGCCAAGGACTACAAGAAGTACAAGGATAACGAAGAAGCGCTCGCCAAGGTAAAGGTCGAGCACAAGGAAAAGCTCGACGCTGCATGGGCCGACGCCGACGAGTCACAGCTCAAGAAGGAAATCCTGACCGAAGAGCAGCTTGAGACCTTCAAGAAGAACACGAAGGACCTGCGCGAAGAAACCGCGACGGACAAGAGCGTCCGCCAGGATGAGATCCGCGCCCGCAAGATCGAAGAGCTGAAGAAGACGGCCGAAGACTGGGTCAAGGCCCAGAAGGAAAACGGCACCGACGGCAAAGACAACGAAGTGAAGAAGGAAAAGAAGGACGAAGAAGGCGACAGCAGTGACGACGGCAAGGAAAAGAAGGACGACGAGGACAAGTAGCCGTCTCTGGTAAACAAACAAACGGGCCCCATGCGGGGCCCGTTTTCTATTGTCTGCAAGGGCCTATTCGTCGTGGTAGGTGATCTTCGCCTTGGCCAGCGCGTCGATGATGGCCGCAAGCTCGGTCGGCGATGCATCACCGTCACCACGCACGACGATGACTTTGCGTGGTGCATTCGGCTCATCCCACTCGGCCTGGCTCAGATCTTTGAGATCCAACAACGCCTCCCAGAACTGTTTTGCGTCCTCCGCCGTGTCCCAAGTGGTAACCCACAGCTGCAGCTTCTGCTCCCCCTTGGTGGCGGTGAGCATCACGTCGCCGCCCCAGCCTTCTGCGGCCTCACCCGCGGTGGCCGGGTCGCCATTCAGTGCCAGCTCAACAAGTGTCCCGATCTCGCCGGCCGTGTCCGGCTCGCCCAGCTCCCATCCCTCTGGCAGTGCCGCATTCACAGACTCCAGGTCCAACTCAATCTTGTCTCCTGCCTCGCGCTTGCCGCTGTATTTCTCGACGTGCAGGATCTGCTCCGACGTCAAAGGCAGGTCCTTGAAGGCAGCGTCCACGGCCGCGTAGCTTGATCCATCTGCCAGTTTCTTCACGAATCGCGCACCGTCGCTGTACAGGAAGATCTTGCGCAGTCGCTCATCGCTCAGGGGCTTCTTCGGGTTCGGCGGGAGCTTCAGCACGTCCAACACGCCGTACATGGTCATGTAGGCAACCTGCGGTTGCTCGTCGATCAGCGCGTCGATCATCACCTGGCTGGCTTCGCCCTCGATCAACGCAATAAGCGCCATCTGCTGGTCGGTGGTCGTCGGCTTATCGTGCAGCGCCGCGAGATCGTAATGCTGATCCTGCAGCCCGTGGGTCGCCTCGTGGATTCGCAGGCCGAACTGCCGCTTCTCTCCGGCCGCATCCGGCACCATGTAGAGGCACTTGGTGGAAGGCTTGTAGAAGCCGAGGATGTTCTCCGGCGTGAAGCCGTCGTCGCCCCAGCCCTTTAGCTCTTCAACCAGCTCTTCGGGGGTGTAGTTGTAGACCGGAATCGGCTGCTTGAACTTCAGCCCGGTGACCTTCTCGATCAGCTCAATGGCCCGCACCTGGTCGGCCGAATCGGCCGCTTCAAGCTCCCCAAGTGTTGCCTTGGGTTCGGGTTCGGGTTCGGGTTCGGGTTCGGGTTCGGGTTCGGGCCGCGGCTCAGCGGCCTGCTCGTTGGCCGGTGGGTTCCCCGCAGCGTCATTGCCATCCGGCTTGGATTCCGGCTTCGAGCAGGCGGCGAGCAGCATCAGTCCGACCATCAACAGTGCACGCTTCATATGGTGTTCCTCAGAATTGGTCCGCCATAGTAGCCCAATGGCCTGTGGCGAGTCTATCACAGGCGAATCTCGCCGAATCCGCGAAACCCTTGGTCTGGGCCCGGGTGTAATTGGTAGTTCCAATACCTCTGGAGACACCCGATGAACCGTATCGTCACCGTGATGGCCTTTGCACTGCTGTTTGTGTGCGCGGCCGGCCTCAACGCCCAGGGCCTGGGCAAGAACTACAAGAAGCAGAACGGTTCATACAAGAAGGCCAACGACAAGGCGCAAAAGGCCGGTCAGGCACAGGCCAAGAAGGCTCAGAAAAACGCCGAGCAGGAAGAGAAAAAGCAGGAACGCGAAGACGCGAAAGCCGAACGCGAGGGCGGAGACGACGATGACGGCGGCATCGGCATAGTCGGCGGCGAAAAAGCCGACGAAGTGGCTGAGCCGGGCAGCACCATCAGCCGTGCCATCAAGGACGAGACGCTTGAGAAAATAATGGACGAGCTGAAGCTTGAGGACAAAGCCAAGCGCGCCAGCTTCAAGAGCAACGTACGCGGCGCCTGGGAAGACAGCGAGAAAGAAGACAAGCGCTACGCGAGCATCTACAAGCGCTACGAAGACAATGACGACAAGCTTGCGGCCGAAAAGAAGGTCCACGAGGACAAGCTGAAGAAGATCTGGGACGATTCGGACGAGAAGCTGACGAAGGATGAAGTCCTCGACGAAGCCCAGCTCGCCGCCTGGAAGAAGACCAGCGCGGACCTGCGCGAGAAGACCGCGACGGACCGCTATTACGAAGCAAAGAAGAAGGCGGCAGCCGGCGACGACGACGAACCCAAGAAGGAAAAGAAGGAAGAAGACGACAAGTAGTACCAATCCAACACAAAAGGCCGGCCCATTGGGCCGGCCTTTTCAATTCGCTGGCTGAGTTACGCCGACTTGCGCACGGCCTTGCGGAGGCGCTTGCTAGGCGCTTCGCCCTTGGCCAGTTTCTCGCCCTCGTCATCGGTGAGGTAGTCGAGGCGATCGCTGTCGGCGTTCAGCGCGGCATCTTCCTCGGCCTGCAGGGCCTTGATGGCGGCCTCGGCTTCTTCCTGCAGCTTCTTCTTCGACTTGCGTCGGGCCGGCTTGCGCTTCGGCTTGGCTTCCGCCGAGGATTCTGCGGGTGCCACGACAGGAGTCTCAGCCTTCTTGCTGCGGCGTTTGCGCTTAGGCTTGGCTGGCTCAGCAGGGAGCGACCCACCAAGGCGTGCGGACAGGTTGCGCGTCAGGAACTCGGTCGCTTCACGCACGACTGTATCCACCACGCGCGCTCGGCTGCTGTCGGCGCCGACTACGTCGGCCAGGCCGGTTGCCAGCTTGTCGATGCTCTCGCCAAGTTGTGCGCGGGCCGATGCCGCCTTCACGTCCGTGATCGGCGCGGGGTCCTTGTCGCCATCAAGCGGTGAGTTGTCGCCCGCCAGCCCGAGCCGCCGCTTGATCTCCATTCCTGGGTCGCCGCTGCGTTCCAGCCTGGTGAACTGCTCTTCGCCTTCGCAGACGACGACCAGGTTTCGCCCGCCTTCTTTCGCCACGTAGAGCGCACGGTCGCAGGCTTCTTTCAGGTCTTTCTCGCTCTTCATGCGTGTCGGGTCGAACTCCGCGACGCCGATGCTGGCGCTGATCGGCAGCAGCCGGCCGCGATCGTCATAGAACTCGGTGCAGGCGATCTTGTGGCGCATGCGCTCGGCTGCCTTGGCGGCGTCTTCCTCTGTGGTACCGCAGCAGACTATGCACAGCTCCTCACCGCCGTAGCGGTAGGGCGTGTCGCTCTCACGTGCTTCGCGCTTGAGAATGTTGCTTATCTCGGCCAACACAGTGTCGCCGGCCAAGTGCCCGTATGTGTCGTTGATGTGCTTGAACTTGTCGACGTCGAGCATGATCAGGCTCAGCGGCGCGCCCGTGCGCTGGGCGATTGCGACCTGCCGCTTCATTTGGTCTTGATAGTGGTTGGCGTTGTATAGACCGGTCTTTTCATCCTTGATGGCGCGGTCCCACATGCTGGCTGTCTTCAGGCCGAGTGACACCATGCGCACCAACTGCGCCATCGCCTGCTCGTAGGCGGGCATTTCGTCCTGGAAGTCGGGCTCATCGGCCACATTGCGGGCGATCCGCACAACGCCGCGCACGCCGTCGGGAGTGCTGAAGTAGACAGCCAGCACAAACTCGCCGGTCTTCTCATTCAATTGACGTACCTGGCGCCCGATGCGAACGGCATCGTCCACCAGCGAACACTCGATCGCGCCTTCCACAAGAATGGGAGGGAAGCGGTCTACGCCCTGGCGGCGCTCTGCGCGCACAACAGCCTTGCCCGCCTCATCAATGGTGAATACCGCGATGGAGTCGCTGTGGGCGAAATGCTCCAGTTGCTCCAGGACGACGCTGAGAATGCGCTCGAAGTCGACTTCCTGCTTGATGGCCATGCTTACCTGCTGCGCGGCCGAGACCAGGTCGAGGTTGCGCATCAGGCGAGTGCGTTCCTTGGCTACATCTTCATTAAGGAAGCGCTGGAGTTGACGGTACTCGTTCTCGAAGCGCACGCGGGCGCGATAGGTCGCGCTCGCGAACAGTGCCAGCAAAGTGGCCATCAGGGCAGAAAGCCCGCCCGCCACGGCGATAATGGAAAACGCCCACGGATCGGAATGGATCTCGGGCGCGAACGGATTCATTCGTGCAAAGAAGTACGTAACCAGCACAATCGTGCCGATCGGCAGCAGCAGGGCGACACCCAACAGGTACGTCGAGTGCCATGTCACGTTGTTGTGTGTCGGCATTGGTATCCCCGCGGCGCTGTTGCAATCCGCTGTCGGGATATCGGACTGATCGCACACGATCTTTAGGAGATCGTGTCCGGTGGCCCGTGTTTCGTGGGTCGCGCGCAGCCGCATGCCGCTGGTGTGGCGCGCGATACAACCAACACAAACAAAACGGCCCGCGCTGATGCGCGGGCCGTCTGTTTTGATCGATTCAAGGTTACTTCTTGCCCTTGTTGATCTTGTCCTTGAATTCCTTGCCGACCTTGAAGCCGACGGTCTTGTAGGCCTTGATCTTCATGGCCTGGCCGGTCTGCGGGTTGCGGCCGTTGCGGGCGCTGCGTGAGCGAACGCTGAAGGTGCCGAAACCGATGATCTGGACCTTGCCGTCCTTCTGAACGCCTTCGCGAACCGCGTCGACGACCGCGTCAAAAGCGCGCTCTGCGGCGGCCTTGCTCTCGAAACCGGCCTTCTTGTTCTTGAGGATCAGGTCAACCAACTGTGCCTTGTTCATCTTTGCTCCGTTGCCCGTCATTGGGCGGTTTGAAAATCGTTAGCCACCCGAGACCACCCCGGCGTGACTGTAATCTCTGACTTGGACATCTACACAAGATGTAGTCTGTCGTGAACTAATTTGAATCGGTATTCAGGAACTTCCATCCGGGTAGCCCCTGAACTTCGCTGTTCAGGACGACCCCTCCGGAGCCCTTTGATTCCAAGCCCCAACGGCTTGCGTTGGCCGGAAAATAGCCCGCGCCGACACCCCGGTCAAGTGGGTCCCTGCAAATTGTTGAAAAATTCCCGCCCGCAAACCCGCTTGAAATGGGGCTTTTTTCGGGCACTCACCGAACGAATTCGCTTGACACTGCATTCTGCAGACGATACATGCCCGCCCGCCTGTCAAGCGGGTCCCCGGGCGGTGTCGGCTTCAATGCCCTTGACAGCGGCGCTGGCCAGCACCTCCCGCGAATCGGCCACCATGGCGGTTTTCACGCCACCTGTGACCGCGTTCCCGATGTGATCGGCGTCCGGTAATCTCTGGGCAATTGGGAAACTGACACACCCCCAATTGCTACTTCAATCGGGCCTCAAGGTCCGAGAGTCTTGACCTGTAAAGATCAAGCGCGGCGAGATACTGCTTCTTTTCTTCCTCGCCCATGCGTTTGGCTTCGCCTTCCGTGATTCCGTCTTTCTCAACCGCGCGAAGCTGATCACCGGCGCGGGCTGCCCACTCCTTTGCCCCGCGGCGATCATCCATCTTGTCGAGCAGCAGTCCCGCAAGGTCGATCATCAACAGCACGCGCTGCCCGGTCAGCAGTCCGTCTATTCGCAGCGCACTCGAGTACACGTCGCGTGCGAGACCGAAGTACTCCGCCTGCTTGTCCGGCTGCGCCTTGGCCAGATCCAGCAGGATGTCTGCCTTCAGCTGATAGGTGCGCATCTGCGCCCCCTGCAGCTCAAGTGCGTGATCTACGTAGTCCAGTGCCTCCGAATACTTGCCGTCCTCTTTCAGACGCCGCGCGCCGGCCAGGTAGCCGACTGCAAGCGCGGACATGTTGTTCAACTCGGCACGGGCCTGCTTGCGCAGCTCGGTGTAACGCTGGTACTCGGGCGTGTTCTCATCCATCGTGATCTGCGCGGCGTCGATCACGGCAACAGCCTGCGTGAATGCATTGCGAGCGCGGACGATCCGATCCTCCTCGAACTTCAGGCCCTCGTCCGCCCAGTACAGTTGCGCGCCCTTGATCAGCGCCACCGGGTCGGTCGACGCGCGCACGAAGTCGCGGGCCGCCTTGACGGCGAACGCATCACGCTCGTCCGTATCCTTCTGCTCTTTGGCCATGGCGAGATGGATCTCGCCCCGTACGGCATACAGCGCGGGTGTAGGCGACCGAAACGCTTCATCCAGCCGTTTCATCGCGTCACTCAGCCGCCCCTGCCGCACGAGGTCTTCGGCTTCTTCCTTCGCGATGCGCCGCTCCAGCTCGATGATCTGCTGGGTCAGGTCCCCGACGTTCGCGGCCGGATCGGCCTTTAGCTTCTGCGCGCGGATCTCCTCCAGTTCGCGCTTGCGCTCACCCGCGTTGCGGACGAACCAAGCGCGCTTTTCACGAACCTCGGCGATCTCGTTCGCGAAGTCCAGCGGCGCAAGTGCGTAGGCCTCCAGCGCGACGGTGTAGTACTTCTCGGCGTCGCTGATCAGCAGGTACGCCAGCCGCTGGGCCGCGGTGCCTCGCATGCGGATCGGCAGGTTCAGCTTCTCCGGGTTCTCGGGCTCGTCAAGCAGAATGCCGGTGGTTTCAAGCGCGTCGAGGTACGCCTGCACGGCCTGGTCGCGCAGTTGCTTCGCCTCTTCCTTCTGGTCGCGGCGCAATTTTTCTTTGTAGCGCGACAGCAGGTCCTGACCGAAATCGAGCTGCAGCTGGCCGAGCGACAGGTACACGCCGTGCATCAGCTCGGGCCGGTCTTTGAGCGCGTCGATCAACTTGCGGAAGGCCTTCAGCGCTTCATCGAAGTTGCCCTGTTCCTTGTAGAATGACTTGAGCCAGTCCAGCGCCTCTACGTTTTCGGGATTCAGAACGCTGGCGGCGCGCATGAACTCGCTCGCTGCGAGCTTGCGTGCGCCCTCGGACAAGTCCATGAATTCGCCGTTTTCGTCGCGGAGCTTCATCTCATCCTTGGCGACCTTGTCCGCAATCCGGAACAACTTGCGCGACAGGATGTTTCGCGCGCGCTCGGACAGCGTGAGCATGTTCTTGAGCAGGTCATCCATCGCCGCGCGGCGCTCTTCTTCAGGCACTTCCGTCTTGGGCTTGCGGATCAACTCCTCTGCCAGTTCGAGATAAAATCCCGTCAGCTTTGCCGCGACTTCGCCATCCACCGGTCGCGCATTGAACGCTATACGAAGCAATTCCTCGGCGTCGGCGCGCAATTGATCATCGAAGGTCCACCACATGCCCTGCGTGATCTGGATGCCGGAGCCCGCGATGATCGCGTGGCCCTCCTCATTGTCCGGGTCAGTCTCGATCGCTTCACGCAGAAGCGTGGTAACGACCCGCAACTCTTCGCGGAATCTCTTGCTGCCTTTGAGTGTGGTGATCAGGCCTTCCCACGTCGGGTCGCCATCATCCTTCTTGATGCTGACATACTCACTACGCCAGTCGCGCTTCAGGGCATAGGCGCGATCCACCGCCTGCTGCCTCAATCCGGCCGCCTTCAGCACCAGCGCGGGCTTGTAGTCCGGGTGGCGGTTCAGCTCTTCGCTGAGCATTCTTGTGGCTTCCGCCAGCGTCGGAACCACTCCTTCGCCTTTCTGCTTGAGCAGATCAGCCTTCTCAAACAGGTACTGGGCGATCAAGTATCGCAGACCAAGATACTCGGGCGCCAAGACCAGCGCGCGGCGCAGGTACTTCTCGGCCGTCGGGTCAGCCTGACGGCCGCGGCTGAAGGCATCGGCGGCTTCAATCAGCGTGCCGGCCAGAGCCATATGCGGCGTCGCGCCATTGTCTCGCATCTCCACCAGACGGCCGTACAGGTTTCGTGACTCGTCGATCAGCGGCTGCAACTCGGGCGGGATGTCCTTGCCGCCGCCTTTGCCTGACAGCGCCAGGCGCCGGTCGAACTCGGCCAGGTTCAGGCGCGCGCGGGCCTCGATCAGCAAGGCATCTTCGCTGCGCATACGCTCGTAGTCCGCGAGGTGGCTGCGGGCCTTGTTCAGCAGGTCTTCATCAACCGGATCGGCATCGAGCGCCATGCGGCTCAATTCGCTGCACAAGTTGAGGTGTGCGCCTGCATATCGATCAGACTTTGAGAGCGCTTCTTCAAACGCCGCGATCGCTTCCTCGTGCCGGCCAAGACGCGACAAGGCCAGGCCGCGCGGGTTGGCGATCAGGGCCTCGATGTCGGCCTTGGCGCGTGCGTCGCGCCAGGGCAGGTCGATGTGACTCTTCGCCTCTTCCAGCAGGGCAAGGGCCTTCTCCGGCTTCTCGCGGTGCACCTGGTTCAGCGCCATGGCTGCGTAGAGGCGCGCCGGGTCAAATCGGTACGTGCGCGCCGGGTTGTCGAGAGCGAGCTGGTATTCGTCGTAGCCTTGCGCGAGCAAGTCGTTGCGACGTTTCTCGTCTACCTCGACCAGGGCTTGCTCTTCATATTCACGGCCGAGATTAAAGTGCGCGACGTGATTTTCCGGGTCGTAGCGAAGGGCGTTCTTCCAGAGTGAGACGCTGCCTACCCACGGCTTCGTTGCCTCCACGGTCGCCCAAGTGGCGAGGACAGTCACGACAACTGCCAGCACGCCGACGGCGGGCGCGAGGGTCAGTCGCAAGGTCTGGCGCTTGCGGGCCTGTTCCACGCCAAGGATCAGCAGCGCGGCGATCGCGATGCAGAATCCGATGCTGGGTATGTAGAGGTAGCGCTCGGCGAAGACTGTACCGATCTGGACAGCGAAGTTGCTTACCGGCGCCAGCGCAATCAGGAACCACAATGCACCGAAGCCGAGAAGCCCAACCAGCATGTGCGGACGCGAGTCCCAGCCGTGCTTGTTCGCGACCTTCCAGCCGTGCCAGCCGGCCGCAAGCAGCCCGACCAGCAACAGCAACCCGATCGACACTGATAGCGACAGCCCGGTCTGCACCGGCATGTCCACCGCCGCGTGCATGGGCCAGCCGATCAGCAGCACCTGGAAATCGCGCGCAATCGCCGACGTCGCCGTGAGCAGCGACTGGAGCTTGCCGTCGCCGTAAGGCTCACGCATCAGTCCGCTGCCTATATGCGACGCCAGCGCCGTGAACAACGCGGCAATCCCCCAGAACGGCGCCTGCGCTATGGCCTTCCTGGCACGCGGCATGGCGTGCAGTGCGCCGCCGCGAAACAGCTCGATCAGCAGCAGCAGCGCCGGCAAGACGACGGCCGTCATCTTGGACATCAGCGCACACATGAAGAACAGGACTGCGAGGATATAGCTGAGGCGCGTACTCTCACGTACGCGCTGAACGAACGACTGGCTGGACATCAGCCCTGTGCGCGAGCGCCGGGCGGACAGGTAGAAATTGGCAGACACCAGAAGGAAGAAAGTGCTCAGCAGGTCTTTGCGCGATGAAAGCCAGCTCACAGCCTCGACGTGCACAGGATGCACGGCAAACAGCACGCCGGCCACGCCGCCAATCCAGCGACGGCCAGTCAGGCGCGCGGCGAACAGCATCACCAGTAGCGAGTTGAATACATGCAGAAGCAGGTTCGTCGCGTGATAGGCGCGCGGATCATACTGGTCGAATGCGTAGTTGATGGCGTAGCTGAGGTCGCGCAGGGGCAGGTATTCGTTGCCGAGCTCTTCGCGCGGGGCCATCGGGTTGAACATGGCCTGGATGTGCTGCCACGACAGCCCGCGGATGAAGCGGTTGTCGGTGATCAGCCAGTTGTCGTCCCAGTTGGTGAACCCGTTGTGCATCCCCTGCCAGTAGGCAACGCAGGCCAAAACCACGATCGCCCCCGCAAACACCCACAACAGCCAGCGCGGCGACGGCAATGCTGCCGACAGCGTAGCCTGGACAGCAGTAAGCGGCTCGGGCTTGTTCTCGGGCTGGGGGTCCGCAGACACGGCGGCGCCCGCGGATTGCTTTCGTTTCTTCTTGTTCTTCTTGCTCACGGGCGGACTTTACGGGGTCCTGCCGGGGAAACGTGCATGATAACGGCCGTCAAAGACTACACAAACGGGGGTCGCGGAAAAGCCTGACAAACCGCCAAGAGCCGCCAAGGACCGCAAAGAACTACAACAGCACTTAGCGCTTCATCGCAATAGCCTTGAACGCAGAAGCCCATCGTTCACACGATGGGCTCTGTGGAGACTTGTTTGCCGGTCTTACTTGGCCGACTTGACGGCTTCGATGACCTTGCTGAACGCCTGCGGGTCGCGGATGGCGAGCTCGCTAAGGCTCTTGCGGTTCAACTCAATGTTCGCCTTCTTCAGCAGGTGAATCAGGTTGCTGTAGGTCAGGCCGTGGGCGCGTGCCGCGGCGCTGAGGCGCGTGATCCAGAGGCGGCGGAAATCGCGCTTGCGGAGCGCACGGTGGAACCATGCATAGCGCCAGGCGCGTTCAACGGCGACACGGGCCTGACGATAGTTCTTGCGGCGGCCCCAGTAGCCCTTGGCAAGCTTGCGGAACTTCTTCTTGCGCGCGTGGCGCGGTACACGGCTTACGGAATGCGGCATGTCTGGTCTCCTTGGGTTGCCGTCCGGGTGAGGAACTCCTCAGCTTGTGGCCGGTACGGTTGTCCCTGAATTTATTCGCTCTTGGACTGTGGCGGCGTCGGTGCCGGCGGCTGACGGCGAACGCCCATCAGCTTTGCAACGTTGCGCGCATGAGTGGCAGAAAGCACGTGAGCGTGGCGCTTGTTACGGCGACGCTTCGGGCTCTTGGCGCTCATCAAGTGCGAGCGGCCCGAGTTGTAGTGCTTGATCTTGCCCTTCTTGGTGACCTTGAAGCGCTTGGCAGCGCCTTTGTGGGTCTTCATCTTCGGCATGGCTCTCTCCTTGGTACCCGGGCGGGCGGCTTGCGCCGACTTGTAACCGCAAGGGCGACCTGCAATTCCCCCTGAGGGGGCGGCTTAGATAACAAAGGCCCGGCCCCCTGTGAAGGGCCGGGCCTCGAATTCAGTGACTAGTTGCTGCCGGCCTTTTCGGTCTCGGCGGGCGCGGCTGCGGCTTCCTTGGCTTTGGCCGCGGCCTCGCGTGCGGCCTTGGCCTTGGCAATGGCCTCGGCTGCCGCCTTTTCCTTGGCAGCCTCAAGCTGCTTCTTGCGGGCGTTGCGCTCTTCCGGCGTCAGCGGCGTCAGCAGCAGATGCATGCGCTTGCCTTCGCGGCGGATCGGCGACTCAACCTTGCTGAGTTCTTTCAGGTCTTCCACAAACCGACGCAGTAGCTCTTCTCCGCGCTCGGTGTGCGCCATTTCGCGGCCCTTGAACCAAACCTGGATCAGCACCTTGTCACCCTTTTCGAGGAAGCCGTTCGACTTCTTCATGGCGACCTGGATGTCGTGCTCAGCGGTATTCGGGTGAAGACGGACGCCTTTGACCTTGGCCTGGTGCGCCTTGGGGCCCTTCTGCTTCTTCTTGAGTGTGTATTTGTACTGGCCATAGTTCATGATCTTGCAGACCGGCGGCCTCGCCGTCGGCGAGACTTCTACGAGATCAAGACCGGCCTCTTCGGCCAGGCGCAACGCGGCATCGGTGTCGATTTCACCGTGGTTGACACCTTCGTGGTCAATCAGCTGGACGCGCGGAATGCGGATACGACGGTTGATGCGATGGTCGGTGCCTTTGGCGGCAGCGATCGGAGGTGGACGACGCTTTGACCTCATAGACTCCTATCGAACTACAGGTTTGGGCTCCTGGCGAACAAAGGGGCCGCCCAACGGCGTCCCCGGCACATCGGAGCCAACTCAACTCCATAAACTATAGCAGGCGTGATTTTGTGGACAACCGGCGGCCCTGCTTTGTACCGGGGTTTAAAGCAACCAGCCGGCCTTGTGGGCCGGCTGGTAAGGGATTTAGGTGCGCAGGCGAACAGAGATAACTTCCGTCCCCCTTAAAAACGAAAGTCCCGATCCTGCCCGCCTGCGCGAACCAGCCTGAAACCGGGTTCCCCCCCTTAAAGGAAACCAGCATCCTCAGGCCAGCAAAGCTCTCGTTGTCAATGCAGGAACTATACCCTGCGACTTGTCATAGCGGGGTCATTTTAATGGTTTCGATCAACATCGCGCCCAATTCCTGCAAAGGCAGTGTTCGATGATTGCGAATTGGCAAATGCGCACCGATCCGCTTCAGTCCGGGCGGCTACGCCGCCGATAGAGCCGGGGAGGTCCCCGTGTTCAAGCGCATCACCGAGAAAATCAAGAAAGCCTGGGCTGAGGCAGCGCCGCCAAGCACGGCCGCGCCGCGCACAAACCCGTTCGCACGTATCGTCGGCCGACTCAACCTGCGCAACGCGGGCCAGCTTCGAGAAAGCCTGTGGGGCCTGCTTTGGCAGCGCAACCGGGTCGTCGCACTGGATTGTTCGCAGATCAGGTTCATGGATATCGGCGCGCTGGCCGTGCTGATCGAGTTTGCGCAGACCTGCCGCGACACCGGCGTACATCTGCGCCTGGTCGAGCCCAGCGACCAGATGCATGCCTCGTTCTCAATGTACGGACTAACCGATGTGCTGGTGACGCTGGCCGAGTTCATCGAGCTGGACGGCATGCTGATAGTGCTTGAGGAAGACTTCGCAGACAGCATCCGGCTGCCCATTGTGAAGGACGCAGAGCCGGCGATCGCCACAAACCAGGCAGTCGATATCTCCGCCAGCCGGCGCGTGCCGACCATCGTTGAGGAAGAAGACTTCCCCGAGTCGATCCGCATCGTCGCCGCGCCGTCGTACTTCCCCGGCTGATTCTCCTCGCGCGGAGCCGCAGGGCGACCCCACTCCGCGAGAGCCTGTCTTTGACTCCGCATGTCGCGCCAAACGATTCGCCTCATGAAGCCGTCTGCGGGTGCCACGCGGCTCCCGGCGCCTCTGCGCCACGTTAGCCCTTTAGCAACTCAGCGTGCTTCTCAACCCATTCTCGCTGTTCAGAAGTGTCCGGCACCCTGACCCGCCGGGCGGCTGTGATTGCTTCCCAGGCGGCACCTGGCTCGTGGCCAAGCCGCAGCATGATTGCAGCGGTGGCAAGGCCGGAGCGCCCGATGCCCGCCCGGCAATGGACGCCGATCGCCTTGCCGGAATCGGCCAGGTCGTGGATGACTTCCGCGAACAGGGTGGATGACTTCGGCACACCGCGATCCGGGATCGAGTAGCGCATGAAATCGAGCCCGTGCTTCTCGGCCAGCACGACTTCATCGACCAGACCCAGTTCAATCTCCTCGGCCGGCTCAAGCAATGTCAGCAGCACCTGCAGACCCTGAGCGGCATAGCTGGCGATCTCGTCGTCCAGCCATTCACCGCCGCGAGGCTTCGGCAGAATCGCCAGCCGCTGCGGGATCACCCAATACACGTCTGCTTTCATGATTCTCCGATACTACGTTCTCACACAGAGACCACAGAGCGCGCAGAGGTGTGTCGATCCTCCCCGAGAGCCACTAGATCGACTGCAGCTTCGACGCGATTTTCAGCAGGTCCTTCGGCGGACTCTTGTGGGTTTCCAGACCTGGGAAACCACTCCACTTGAAGGCCAGGCGCAGGTAGTTGACGAACAGCGTGTTATGGTGCTCCTCAAGCAGCCTTGCATCGGCCGTCAGGCAGGGGATCTCGATCGCATACGGTGGCCCGCCCGAAACATTGTCCTTGTGAAGGTCGTCAGGACCAATATCCAGTCGGAAAATGCCTGCCTGCCGCGGGTCTTCCTTGTGCCAGTCCATCCAATCTTCGTATTGCGACTCTATGTAGCCTCTGTCGGGTCCATCCACACACAGCGCATCAAGACCCTCTTCGCCACTGGGATGGGCACCCATCAGCTGAACGTGGCCGACAACCTTCCACCAGAACTTCAAGGACAGGGGGAGCGTGCCGTAGGCAGATTCAAACTCGTCGGTCGGCATGAAGTCGGGATGATCCGCCTCAATGCGATGCGGAATTGGGATGTCTTCGCCATCCGTGTAGTGGGTGAAATCAAAACCTAGTCGTTCAAGCTCTTCGACGATGGTCTCGACGTTCGCAAGCGCTCGCCGCATGGTCTCGAGTGCCACCTCCTCGGCATACCCCACAACTTCACTTCGGCGAATCTGCGGGCCGACTACCTGCATTTCTTCCCACACCAGCTCGTGTTGGCCGGCTTTGTAGCGCCGCATCCAGGAACCGGGATCGACCGGATTCGGTTTCGTCATCTGGCATCCTAAAAGGAGATCGGCGGCGGCAGATCTGAAGCGGCCGGCTCGGTTACGCTGATCGTGCCGTCTTCCTCGATGGCTACTCTCAGACGGTCGTAGCCGAGGCGGGCCCACTCGGGCAGCTCATTGTTGATCGCCTCGTGCTCGAGGTCGTGGTTGATGTGGGTGAAGAACACGCGTTCGCAACCAATCTTCTCGGCCGTCTCGAGTGCATTGGGCAGGCTCATGTGCGTGGGGTGCGGCGCGCGGCGCAGCGCGTCGAGAATCAGCAGGCGCACGCCCTTGAGCTTGGCAATGCTTTCCGGCGGCACCTCGTTGGTATCGGTGATGTAGGCGCACTCGCCGATGCGGAAGCCGGCCACGCGCATGCTGCCGTGAATCACCTGCACGGGTAGCACTTCTATTCCGGCAAGATCGAACGGTTCCTGGTCGAAGACGTGCGGGTCCAGCTTGACGATGCCCTTGTAGTCGTAGTCGGCGTCGAAGATGTAGGCGAATGTCTGCTTGAGGCTTTCCAGTGATTCGGGGTAGGCCCAGAGCTCAAGCGGCACACGGCCGCCGCCCCAGTACAGCCCGCGCAGGTCATCCAGCCCGTGGCAGTGGTCGGCGTGGGTATGGGTAATCAGCACGCCATGGATGCTGCTGACACCCGCGCGCAGCATCTGCATGCGCACATCCGGCGTGACGTCGACCAGCAGGCGGCGTTCGTCGTCGCCCGCGCCGATGCGGAACAGCACACTGCTGCGCAGCCGCTTGTTGAGCGGGTTGCTGGACATGCAGACGGCGCAATCGCAACCGATGGTCGGTATGCCGCTGCTGGTGCCGCTGCCCAGGAATTCCATCTCAATGCGCATGGCCACAGCATAACCACATGATGAGAAACCACGAAGGGCAGTTGTCTCGCGCCTATGCGCGAGGCTGCTTTTCTTCGTTGGCAAATGGTCGCCCGACGCCCTATTGCGGGTACACTGAAATCAATTGCAGGGGATTCATAATGACGTTATAGTTTATATAACGCCGTTATGGAGAACGTCATGAGCCGCTGGAAGAAGAAACTGCCGTTCCGAGAACTCACCATCCCGGTGAAGATGGCCAAGGGCTGGCTGGCCAACCGTGCAAAGAGCGTCACGCCCTTCCGCGAACTCGAGATCGAACACGGTAGCCTGAAGCTTGTTGACGGCATCCCCCTCGTCCACGTACGCGGCACGCCCCGCGAAATGGGCCGCGCGCTTGGCAACCTTGTCGGGCTGCAGGCCGTTGAGACATTCCACAGCTACATGCAGATCTTCGCGCCCGACTTTCACGGTGATCTCGCACATGCGCGCGAAATGGAAAAGCGCATGCCGGACTGGTTCATCGAGGAAATGCGCGGCTTCAGCGAATCCAGTGAGCTGACCTACGACGAGATGCTGGTCGGCCAGACCTTCCTCGACATCCACAAGGTCGCCGCCTGCAGCACCATCGCCGCCCACGACAATCTGACGCCCGACGGCGAAATGCTGATGGGCCGCAACCTCGATTTCCCCAGCCTCAGCATCGCGCACGAGGCCAACATCGTCGTCGTGTATCAGCCGAACGACGGCCCGGCCTACGCGAGTGTCACCTGGCCCGGGCTGCTCGGCGCGCTGACCGGCGTGAACACTCACGGCCTGGCGCTGTCGATGATGCTGGTCTACGGCCACCAGTCAGACGAGCACCTGGACGGCCAGCCGTTCCCGCTGGTGTTCCGACGTCTGCTGCAGGAGTGCGCATCCGTGCGCCAGGCCGACTCGCTGCTGCAGACCAAGCCGCACTGCACGGCCACAAACCTGATCCTTGCCGACGCCACCCGCACGGCCGCACGCTTCCAGTTGCCGCCCAACGACGTCGTGGTCGAGTACACCAGCAAGGACCATCCCGCCACGGCCTGCACGAATCACTATCACGAGCGCCGCATCAAGCGTTTCGCGTTCACCTGGTTCAGCAGCGCCGTCCGCTACGGCAAGCTCCGCAAGCGGATCGCGACGGGCAAACAGATCGACGTACAGGACATCAAGGACATGCTGCAGGCCACGGGCATCCCCAGCATCAACCTGCAGCGCGTCATTATGCGCCCCGAGAAGCTCGGCATCGAAGTCAGCTTCGACAACAACGGCACAGGCCCCGGCCGCTGGATTGAGCTGCCGCGCGAGCTGCTGTTCCCCGGCGTGGCCGCAGCGGCTGAGAACACCCTGCCCGCGGAAGCCGGCGTCGCCAACTGATCGGGACGCCATGCAATTCCCTGTGACCGTCGAGCTGGCAAGCCTGCACGTACTCGCGCACCCGGTGTTTGAGTCGCTGGGCTACGCGTCTGGCATGCTTACCTGGAAGCTCTGCCGCTCGCGCATGCCGGGCCAGAAGCTGAATCGCGACCAGTCGTTGTGGCTGCTGCTTGGTGCGGCCGTCGGCGGGGCGATCGGCGCGAAGCTGCTGGGCGCGCTGGAGTGGTACGGCGAAATCTCCGGCCGCGGGCTCGAGGCGTGGCTCAGCATGAAGACGATTGTCGGCGGGCTGCTCGGTGGCTGGCTGGGCGTGGAAGTCGTCAAGCGCATCGCCGGCATGCGCCGCTCAACCGGCGACGCGACGGTGTTTGCACTGGTAGTGGCAATCGCTGTCGGCCGAATCGGCTGTTTTCTCACCGGCATCGAGGACCGCACCGTGGGCGTGCACAGCGGCGTAGCCTGGGCGGTGGACTTCGGCGACGGCCCGCGCCACCCGACGCAGCTGTACGAAATTGCATTTCTGGCCTTGCTCGGTCTTGCACTGGCGGCCGCGCGCAAACGTCTGCCAGCGGGCGCGCTGTTCCGGCTGTTCCTGCTGGGCTATCTGGGTTTTCGGCTCAGCGTCGATTTCATCAAACCGCGGCTGATCGTGGCCGGCGGCTTGAGCGCTATCCAGCTTGCCTGCATCGGCGGGATCGCGATTGGCTGTTTCAGTTTGTGGCGGCTGCGCCGCACGGAGGTGGCAGATGGCCGACAGGCCGTACAAGTTTCTTGAGCTGACCAACAGCCTGTGCACGCAATGCCTTAACAAGATTGAGGCCAAGCTGATCGAGCAGGACAGGCGCATCTACATGGACAAGCTGTGCCTTGAGCACGGGCGCGAACGCGTGCTGATCGCCACCGACGCCGAGTACTGGCACCGCGCCCGCCGCACGATCAAGCCGGGGCAGATGGTCAAACGCTTCAACACGTCCATTGAGCGCGGCTGCCCATGGGATTGTGGAATTTGCCCGGACCATGAACAGCATGGCTGCCTCACGCTGGTCGAGCTGACCGACCGATGCAACCTGACCTGCCCGGTCTGCTACGCCGACTCGGGGCCGGCCCGCGGCGCACACCGCAGCCTTGAACAGATTACGGCGATGCTGGACGCCGTGGTAGCCAACGAAGGCGAGCCGGACGTCGTACAGCTAAGCGGAGGCGAGCCGACCATGCACCCGGAGTTCTGGCCCGTGCTCGACGCAGCCATGTCACGGCCGATCAAACACGTGATGCTGAACACCAACGGCACGCGCCTCGCCAATGAGCGCGCGTTCGTGGAGAAGCTCGCGGGCTATGAACGCTTCGAGGTGTACCTGCAGTTCGACTCGTTTGAGGAGCACGCCCTGCAGGCGTTGCGCGGGGCCGACCTGCGCGAAACGCGCATGAAAGCGCTCGCGCACCTGAACGAGTTCAACGTCTCGACCACCCTGGTTGTCACGCTGCAGAAAGGCCTGAACGACCACGAGATCGGCCGCATCATCGAATTCGCGGCACAGCAGCCGGCCGTGCGCGGAGTGACATTCCAGCCGGTGCAGAACGCCGGGCGGCTAGATCAGTTCGATCCCGCAAGCGACCGTCTGACCCTGACGGAAGTCCGCAGCAGCATCCTGCAACAGAGTGACCTTTTCACGCCCGAAGATGTCGTGCCTGTGCCGTGCCATCCGGACTGCATTGCCATGGCCTATGCGCTGAAGCTGCCGGGTGGCGGGGCTGTGCCGGTCTCGACGTTCTTTGACCCGCAGCAATTGCTTGAGCAGACCGGCAACACGGTGCTGAACGAGCAAACGCCCGAGCTGCGCAAACGCATCCTCGACCTGTTCTCGACTTCGCACTCGCCCGTCTCGTCGACGCTATCGCTGAAGAGCCTGCTGTGCTGCCTGCCGAAGCTGGAGCTGCCGGTTGAGCTCGGCTACGAAAACGTCTTTCGCGTCATCATCATGCAGTTCCTCGACCCGTGGAACTTCGACGTGCGCAGCGTGAAACGCAGCTGCGTGCACATCGCCCACCCGGACGGGCGCGTGATTCCCTTTGATACCTACAACCTGTTTTATCGCCCCGGCGTTGAGCGCATGCCGGCAGGAGCCGCGAAATGAACTACTACGAACAGCAACCCTACGGCCACGTCCCGGCGCCACCACCGCCCAGCGGCTCGGCACTGGCAGGATTCCTGATCGTGATCGGCTGCCATGCGATCTGGATCTTCAGTCCGTACCTCTATCTGCTGATCGGCGTGCTTCAGTTGGTATATGTGATTCCGACCGTGATCATTCTGCTGGCAATGCGCCGGAATCGAATGGCGGCCGGTGCCGGCATCGCCGCGGGCGTCACCCTTCTGGCAAACGGGATTATCTGCGGAGGCATGATCGCAACCAGCTAGCCCCGCTTGCACGCGGTGCGAGCTTGTTATCCTGTGCGCATGAATGTTCGGAACTTCACCACGACGATCATCAGCGACGACGACTCGTCGATGTGTGCCATTGAAGTGCCGTTCGACCCGAAGGAAGTCTTCGGCAAAGTCCGCGCGCCTGTGAAGGTGACGATCAACAGCCACACGTTCCGCAGCACGATCGCGCGCATGGGCGGACAGACGTTCATCCCGCTGCGCCGCAGCAACCGCGAGGCCGCGAACGTCGAAGGCGGCCAGCGCGTGCGCGTGACGCTCGAGCTCGACACCGAGCCCCGCGTCATCAAGCCGCCCACCGATTTCGCAAAGGCGCTCAAGGCCAAAAGCGAGGCATGGAAGCGCTGGTCTGAGCTCAGCTACAGCCACCAACGCGAGCATGTCGAAGCGATCGAAGAAGCAAGGAAGCCCGAAACCCGCGCGCGTCGAATCGCCAGGGCCGTCGAGGCGCTGGCCAAGCCGAAACAACGCTAGCTGCTTCCCACAATGCGTCGGGCCGCTTCCAGCGCTTCATTGATTCCTTTGTTCAGCCAGAGTTTGCCGGCCTCGTGGAACTCGATAACGCGATGGGCCTGCTTGCGGGCACCCTCCAACTCGCCGCGTTGCTCCAGCAATTCGGCAAGTGTCACGGCGTAGTAGGCCTCATTGCCGTAGTCGTCGTGTTCGCCTTTTTCAAACTCCTCCACCGCCAGGCGAAGCATCTCCTCTGCCTTCTCGATCTCGCCGTGCAGATATCGCGCGCGACCTTCGCCGCCGTTCACGGTACGGAACTGCCCGGGGTTGGCGGCGAGCGCGCGCGCCTCGGCGAATGCCGCGAATCCCGCGTCCTTGTCGCCGCAGAAACACTCGAAGTGCCCGAGGTGGCAAAGGTCCGGCACCATCTTCTCGACCTGGATCTTCACGATGCGATTGTACTTGATCGCGAGTCGCCAGTACTTGAGCGCATTCGCAGAGTCGTCCATCGTGTCGTGCCAATGCGCCCATTGACCGTAGTGGTCGGCAATCAGGAGGGGCGCATTGATCTCGAGGGAGGTCTTGAGCGCTTCTTCAAGGTAGGGACGGGCGTCTTCCGGTCGATGCAGGCGCTGGCTGTACAGCATGCCCATGTTTCCAAGTGATGTGGCGAGGCCATGCTTGTGGCCCGTCTCGCGATTGATGGCAATCGCCTTCTCGTAGCAGTCCTTCGCCTTGTCCAGGTCGCCCAGCATCTGGTACTGCGCGCCCGCGTTGGCAATCATCCGGGCGTAGCCAGTGCGGCCGCCCAGCCGCTTGAAAACGTCGCGCGCCCGCGCGTATGTCTCAAGGGCCTCTTCTCGCCGGCCCAGCCGCCCGAGCATCAGCCCCAGGTTCGACAAGTGGTTTGCGCCGCCGGACACATCCCCGATCTCCAGCGCAAGTTCCTGGGCCTGCTGGAAGTACTCGACGCCCTCGGCGTATCGACCGCGGGGGAACCCCATGATTCCCATGGAAGCAAGCGCCTGGCTGCGCAGCAGCGCGCCACCGTCTTCTTCCGCAAGCGCGAGCGCCGTCGCTGCCTGCGCATCCGCCTCATCGAAGCGCGCCACAAGCCAGTACGCGTGCGACAGCTGCAGATGGGCAGACGCCCGCAACCCGGCCTTTCCTCCGGCTGCAAGCTCGACGGCCTTCTCGGCTGACTTGATCACCAACTCAAGGTTGCTCACCTCATAGAATGAGCGCGACTCCGCAATCAGCAAACGCGTCTGGCGCTCGGCGTCTCCTTCGGCTGCGGCGACTCCCTTGGCGAGCATGCGCTCACGAACCGATACCGGGCCGCGTGTCATCAGCAACTCCGACACCGAGAGCGCAAGCCTTGCAACCGCATCGTTGTCGCCCGCTTTCTCGACGCGGTCGAATGCGGCGTACAGGTTAGCGCGTTCGTCGTCGAGACGATCGAGCGCCTCCAGCTCTTCGGGCGTGTGGATGCTCTCGGCCCACAGCTCGGCGTACCCGACATAGTGCTGCGTGTGGCGTTGCCCCAGCCCCTCGAGATCGCTGAACTTGCGCAGTCGGTTCTCGCCGAAGTCGTGGATCGGCTTGTACATCCCGAAGCGGGTTTCGAACTCGCCCTCGAGCGTGCGAAGCAGGCTCTTCTCCCGCAGGCTCTGGAGCGCATCGAGTACGTCTGGCGCGTCGTCAAACGCGCTCAGGTCGACCACCTGCTCGGCCGCCTCAAGCAGGAACCCGTCCTGGAAGATGCAGCTCTGCAGGAACGCGCTGCGCTCCCACTCGTTCAGCAGATCGAAGCTCCACTCCAGCGCGTCATATAGCGTGCGCTGGCGCATGCCGGTGTCGCGGCGCGTGGACTTCAGCAGCTCGAACTTCTTCTCGAGCCGCTTCACGATCTGCGCCGGCTTCATCAGCTTGACGCGCGAGGCCGCCAGCTCGACGGCCAGAGGAATGCCCTCAAGGTCGGCGCAGATGCGCGCAACGTCGGCCGCGTTCTTGTCATCGAACTTGAACCGTTTGTCGGCTTCCTGCGCGCGGGTAATGAACAGCGCCACGGATTCGAACTTGAGCAGGTCGTCAAGCGGCAGCTCAGGGTCGTCGGGCGCCGCCATCGGGCTGAGCTCAAATTCGCGCTCGCCCTCAAGCCCCAGGACTGCCCGCGTGGTGACCAGGAACGTCACCTGTGGCGCACGCCGACGCCACTCGCCGATCAGGTTGTCGGAGTCCGATGCGAGCTGCTCAAAGTTGTCCAGAATCAGCAGCAGCGGCTTGCGGTACTGCAGCACGTTTCCGACCGCGTCGCGCGCGTCGTCTTTGCCCGTCAGCCTTACGCCGAGCGCCGTGGCAACCTCGCCGGCCGCCTCTCCTGCTTCGCGGCAGGCACTCAGGTCGGCGAACCAGACCCCACCGTCGTAGCGGTCCAGGACCTCGCTGCCAACGCGCAGGGCAAGCCGCGTCTTGCCGGTTCCGCCCGGGCCTACCAGCGTGATCACGCCGGGGCGCTGGTCTTGCTCAAGCTGCGCATGCTTCAACAGCTTGGTCTGTGGTGAAGACTCGCCTGCGCGCGGGGCGAGCATGGCCGTGAGTTCCTCAACTTCGCGGGCGCGCCCGATGAACGTGCTGCCCTGGGCAGGCAGGTTAGTCTGCTGCGCGGTTGCGGTCTGCAACGGAGCGAACGACAGGTCTGCCATACTTGATGGCAGCAGCTGGTGCAGGCGCTCCGGGCGCTCGAGCCCCTTCAGCAAGTGCTCACCAAGGTCGCTGATGATTGCCGCGCCGAGCGCGTCAACGGCCGCGCTGCGGGTAGCCTCTGACATCAGGATCTGCCCGCCGTGGCCCGCACCGGCCACCCGCGCCGCGCGATTGACGACTGGGCCGAAGTAGTCGGTACGGCCGTCGGGGTCTTTGCCGACGATCGGCTCGCCGCTGTGCATGCCCATGCGCACGAGGATCTTGCCGACGGCCTCGTTCCAGGCCTCGGAATCAAGCGCAAGCTGCGCGTTCAGCGCGAACTGCACGGCGTCGCCCGCACGCGCGAACGCGACCATGAACGCATCGCCCTCCGTTTTCACCTCGAAGCCGGAGTTCGCGGCGATGTGCTCGCGCATGATTTCGTTGTGGCGCTTCAGGCAGGCTTCGAAGTCACCACCGTGCCGCTCCCAGAGGCGGGTCGAGTCTTCAATGTCGGTGAAGACGATCGTTACGGTGCCGGTGGGCGCAGTCATTTCGGCCACTATAGCCAACAACCGCCCGTGGTCATGTGCCGGGCTTGCGTCCGAGCATGTAGATATCGCTGCACCAGCCGGCGCGCATGCGCAAGGGCAGATCGAACACCGCCGTCATTGCTCGCACGAGACCGTTGGGGCTCATGCGGCCTTGCCAGTTTCGGCCGAAGATCCGCACCTCAGCCAGCTTCAGGTCGCGCGCGATGTAGCGCAGGTCGCGTACATCAGGCTCACGCACGTGACCGCGGAAGACCGGCTCATCGTACCACTCCTGCATGCTCGACCACTTCCCGCGCCCGAAAGGCACGGTGAGGCGCTTGCGCATGTTGACCGCATTGGGCACGCCCAGAATGAACCAGCCGCCCGGCTTTAGGGCCTGCATCAGCTGGGCGAACAGTTTGCGTGGCGAGTGGTGCCAGTGCTCCATGCTGTCGAAGCTGGTGACGGCATCGAGGCTGGCGGGCTCGAACTCCACGCCGTCCGCAATCACGTCGCGGGATACCACGTCCACACCGAGCTTCCGGTGTTGCTCCAGTGCCGCATCACCATGCTGGGTGTTCACCGCATCGCGGAAGTCATCAACGAGCGTTGCACTCAGCCCCAGCGCCTGCGCACCCAGGGAGAACAGGCCGACACCGCCTCCAATATCCGCCACTCGCCCGGCCGAGACTCGCCGCAACAACAACTGCAAATGAAACGAAAGGCGGGCGACGTCGGTCTGCTGAGCGGCCTGCAACGGCTGAGGATAGGCCGCTGCGAGCTCAATCAAGCGGCTGGCGATGTCGGATCTGGTCGTAGTGGTCATGAACGGGCGAATCATAGCGCAGGTGCGCCGGCCAGACAGGTCCCATCGCGGCGCACGTAATATGACATTATGACGTGCTCGTAGAGGTGGTTTTGGCGGAATTCCCTGGGATGTTGGTGTGCGTTCAGTTCGTTTACTATCCGAGGCGTAAGTTTTTTGCACCATGCGCACAGTCTGCATGGTATGATTTGTGCAATTGACCTGGGGCATCACTAAGGGGGGCCCTGGCTATGAAAACTCTTATGAACAACCGTAAGTCTCGCAGGGGTGCAATTCTCGGGGTAGCCATCTTCCTGATGGCGCTTGTCACCATCGCGGGCGGTGCGCTGCTATCCATGTCCGCCATCACCCGACTGAACATCAGCCGGTCCGGCGCGGACGTTCGCCTGCTGATCGCGGCCGAGGCGGGGATTGAATCCGTGCGGGGTCGCTTCACGCTGGTTCCGGGTGTGCAGGACAACTGGGACAACCTGATTCCCACCAACAACTGGAACAACGTTGGCGGAATGATGGTCATCAACGGCATCAGCGTGCAAGCACAGGCCATGCCCACCGGTTTGGCCGGCGCTACCCAGGCGCGGATTCGCGCCATCGCTTACGGCTCCGGCAAGAGCCGGGTTGTGGAGTACGTGATCCAGCCCGCGAACTTCGCGGACTACGCCCTCTACTTCGGCTCGCCAAACACGGTGGGCATTGGCGACAACTTCAAGATGGTCGGCAACTTCTACAGCAAGGGCCACGTCAACCTGAGCAACGGCAGCGGCATCGAGTTCTTTGGCAACGTCGATACGACGGGCAAAGTCATGAACTACTCCGACTATGCATACAACTTCAAGAAGGGCTTCACCGAGTACGCGCCGGACGTGACCATCCCGCCGGCCGCTTACGGCCTTGACGTAATGCGCAACGCGGCCGCCGCAACGAACACGCTGTTCTATGGCAACACGCTTTCGATCCAGCTGATCGGCCAGCAGTTCAAGCGCACCTACGAGTACCGCTACACGGGCACCGGCTACAACTACAAGCACAACGAGTACCAGACCAAGAGCGAAACTCTGAACATCCCGGACAACAGCGTCATCTACATCGACAGCAGCAGCCCGCCCGCCGGCGTGGACAGCTACAGCGGCTCCGGCAACCGCGCCAACCAGGCCGCTTTTGGCAGCGTCGACTTGTGGGGTGTGCTGAGTTATTCGCGTGTAACGGTCGCAGCCGAGGTGGACGTGCAGGTCACCGACAACATCAGCTACCAGTCGCTGTTGAGCCAGCCTGACTACCGCCGCTTCACGCAGAAGAAGAAGGGCGGTGCACTTGCCTACCGTGAGATGTTGGGCGTGGTTTCGGCCAACGACGTCAACTTCATGACCGCGAACTGGAGCGCGCTGCCGTCCAGCGCCAAGGTCACGGACAACGCCGGGCTGACGCCCCCGGACACCGGCCACGAGTACTACCAGTACAGCCTCGACGGCGTATACATGGGCGTGAAGAAGGCCCGCCGCGGCAACAACGCCAGCGGCAACAACAAGGAGCTGTGGGTGTGCGGCGGCATCATCAACGGCGACCATCCAACGACCGAGCTGTCGAGCAACTTCGACCGCCGCAACTACGACACCGACTACCGCCTTCAGACCACCACCCCGCCCTACTTCCTGAAAGCCTACGGCGAATCCGCCAACATGATCGTCGGTACCTGGCGCACCTACGAGCTGTAGGGCTTGCCCGAAGCGCAGGTAAACGACAGCGCGCCGGGGAACACCCCGGCGCGCTGTATTTGGGACGACTCTAGTTGCCGGTCTTCGGCTCTGCGCCTTTGGCCTTGTACAGCCAGACGTGCCCGCCTGAAACGTAAGGCACCTTGTACTTGGTCAGGCGCTCGTTGATCTTGCCCATGTCCTTGTAGTACTTGTCCATGAAGGCCTTGCGCTCGGGCTCGGCCAGCTTGTCGCGCCACAGCTTGGCCTGCTCTTCCTTGCTGAGCGCCGGGTCGGCGGTCTTGACTGCGGCCTCGTACTCCTCGCGGTACTTGCCGTAGGTCTCGCTGAACGTCTCCTGCAGCTCGGACTGCTCTTTCATGGCCGCTTTGTAGTCGGCCTTCTCTTCGTCGGTGAGGTCCGTGCGCATCTGGCCGCCGCTGGAGAAGCGGTCGCCGACAATGATGTCCAGGCGCCCGTCACCGTTGACGTCCGTGATCCACATCCGCGTGCTGCCGGCCGGACCTGCGGGTTCCTTCGACGCAGTCATCGACTTGAGCAGCTCGAGGTAGTCGTCGCGGTCGCGCAGCAGGTCCATGTCCGGGTCGCGCTCCATGTGCGCGTAGCCGGTCCAGCCCTTCTCGATTGCCGTCGACAGCGCTTTGATGGTCTTGATGATCTGCTTCTCCTTCTCGTCGCCTTCCATGGTGGAGGCGCGGCGCGAGTAGGCGCATGCGAGGTGGTAGTAGGCGTCCGGCAACTTCGGCTCGGACTCGATCAACTTCTGGAACGCCGCTTCGCCTTCATCCACCTTGCCGTGATCGAGCAGGTAGTAGGCATCATTGATGCCCTTGGTGTACTCGACACTGGCACGCGGAGTCTTGGCGCTCTGGCCCGGGGCGGCGATCAGGGTTCGGAAGGCGCTCAGCGTTGGGGCGGCCGGCTTGTCGCTGCCGGCCGTGTTTTCGGCCCAGATGACCTCGCCGGTTGAACTGGAGGCCACCAGGTCGAGGTCGCCGTCGCCATCCCAGTCGATCACGAACGGGTCGCTGTGCACGCCGCTGACCTTCAGCGCGTCGCCGTTGGCGTCCTTGAGCTCAACAGCCTTGGGCTGGAACTTGCCTTTGCCCTCGCCGGTGAACACGAAGAACGTGCCTTTGAAGTTGCCGCTGACGATGTCGAGATCGCCGTCGCCGTCCCAATCCACAGCGAACGGGCGGGTGCAGATGTTCTCTGTCATCTGGGCGCCGCGGTCATCGAGCTTGCTGTGCACGCACAGCAGTTTGCCGTCAGTGCCCATCAGCTCAGTCGGCTTCGCGAACTTGCCTTCGCCCAGTCCCTTCAGGACCCAGAATGAGCCGACCATGTCGTCGTGGCCGCTTTGCGAGTAGCAGCCGGACAGGATGTCGTTGATGCCGTCCGCGTCGAGATCCACTACCTGTGGAGTCGAGCTGGTGCATCACCATACGCCCGGCACGACCGCGTCTTCGCCGTCGGCCTGCAGGAACTGCTGCTTGGCAAACTTGAGCGTGCCGTCGTCGGACTTCAGGCCCTTGTAGAAGTTGATCTTGCCGCTCTTGAACTGGCCTACCAGCAGGTCGCGCACGCCGTCGCCGTCGATGTCGGCAAGGCAGGGCGCGGCATAACCCGGCGCCTCGGTCAGGATCGCCTCGCCACCGGCCGTGAGCAGCTCCGGCGCCTCAAACTCGTATGTCTCGGCGGCGCCCAGCGTCGCCGCGCTTAGTGCGAGGGCGAACGAGCCCAAGCCCAGGATAGCTTTCATGTGAGTCCCCTTGATTTCGCACCTTGAAATGCGGCAGCTCGGCTTGCGCCGCGCTGCCAGATGCTAATACGAACAAGGCACCTTTGGGGACTGGATTTTCGATATCGGAATCTAGCGCGCCGCCAGCTCCTTCATGAACGCATGCGCTTCGGCACTTACGTTCTCGCCGCTGATGGCCTTGTCGATCATCTGCACGATCTTGACCATGTCAGCCTCGACTGCGCCGAGCGTCGTTACCATCGGGCTGCCGACGCGGATGCCGCTGGTTTCAGTCACCGGCAGCGGGTCGTATGGAATGAAGTTCTTGTTCACGTAGATCGACTGCTCACCGAGCATGCGCTCGATCTCAAGCCCGTTCTTGCCCGTACCAGTGATGTCCACCATCACCATATGATTGTCCGTCCCGCCGGTGAGCACGCGGTAGCGCTTGGCGTTGATCTCGCTGAACGCCTTGGCCATCGCCTGCGCGTTCTTGATCACCTGCTGGATGTACTTCTTGAACTCGGGCTTGCTGGCCTCTTCAAGCATCGCCGCCTTGGCCGCGATGATGTGCACCAGCGGCCCGCCCTGGCTGCCGGGGAACACGCCGCGGTCCACCTTGCTGGCCATTTTGGCCGTGCTCAGGATCATGCCGCCGCGCGGGCCGCGGATGGTCTTGTGGGTGCTCATGGTGACCGTGTCGGCGACCGGCACGGGGCTCTGGTGTTCGCCGGCCGCGACGAGGCCGCTGATGTGCGCCACGTCGGCCATGAACTTGGCGCCGTGCTCACGGGCGAGCCTTGCCATCGCCGCGAAATCGATCGCGCGCGGATAACTGCTGGCGCCGGTGACGACGAGTTTGATGTCGCCGTGTTCTTTCAACAGGGAGGTGTATTCATCCATGTCGATCAGGCCGGTGTCCTTGCTGACGCCGTAGTGGACGAATTTGTAGTACTTGCCGCTCGCATTAAACGGCGCACCGTGGCTCAGGTGACCGCCGTGCTCGAGCTTGAAGGCCAGCACCTTGTCGCCGGGCTTGATCAGCGCGAGATAGCTGGCGAGATTCGCCTGCGTGCCGCTGTGCGGCTGGACGTTGGCGTGCTCGGCCTTGAACAGGTTCCTGGCGAGGTCGATCGCGTGCTGCTCGATCTGGTCCGTGAACTCGCAGCCGCCGTACCAGCGCTTGCCGGGGTAGCCTTCGGCGTACTTGTTGGTGAACACCGTGCCCATGGTGTTCTTCACGTAGTCGCTGACGAAGTTCTCGCTGGCGATCAGGTTGATCGAGTGGGTCTGCCGCTCGCGCTCACGCGAGATCAACTCTTCGATGGTAGGCATGGCATCCCCCTCAGATCGCTTCAAACAGGCTTTGCAGGTCGGCACTGGTGTTATACCAGTGCGGTGAAACGCGCAAGATTGAGCCCCGGACGCTGACCGCAATCCCCCGCCCCTTCAGGCGCGCCAGCAGGTCTTCACCCGCCAGTTTGCCCGTGCGCCGGATGCTGACGATCTGGCTGCGGCGCTCCTCGGGCCAGCTTTCGGCCAGCGGCTCATATCCCGCTTGGACGGCGCGTTCGCGCAGCTCAACCGCCAGTTCGGTCACGCGTGCGCCGAGCTTCTCGCGCCCAACTTCGTTCTGCAGCTTCATGGCCTCGCGCAGGGCGTAGACCTGCGGCATCGACGTCGCCCCCACCTGGAAGCGCGCTGCGCCGGGCGCCAGTGGCTGCTCGAGCCAGTTGAAGTCGAATGGTGACTCCACGCTGTATGTACCGAGCGTGTGGGGCGTGAGCCGGTCGAGCGCAAACTCGCGCACGTAGAGCACGCCGATCGAGTCCAGCCCGTTCAGGAACTTGCGGCTGGCAAAGGTGGCGAACTGGCAGCCGACCTTGTCGATGTCCACGGGCGTGGCACCGATGGCCTGCACCGCGTCGATCGCGCACAGCACGTTGCGTTTGCCGCACTCGCGGGCCAGCGCGTGCACGTCCATCCGGTAGCCGCTGCGGAAGTCCACCCAGCTTGCGGCTACCAACTTCGTCTTGTCGGTGATCGCGGCAATCAAATCTTCGGCCGGCATCGAGCCGTCCTCATGCGGCGGCACCAGCGTGAGTTCCACGCCGCGCCGCTTAAGGTCAAGCAGCGCGCGGGTCACACCCGGGTAGTCGTCGCGCGGGGCGACGCAATGGTCGCCCGGCTTCCAGTCGATGCCCAGCGCGATGCGCGTGAAGGCGTCACTGGCATTGGCGAGGAACTGGATCTCGGATTCAGCGGCGCCGACGAACTCCGCGAACTCCTCCTTCGCCCCGTACCAGGTTTCCTCCCACTCGTCCCAGTTGTTGACGCCGCTGGCGGACAGCCCGTCGATGTAGCCCTTCGCCGCAGCAGCCGCACGCGAGCTGATAGGCCCACGCCACGCATTGTTCAGGTACGCCCCCGCGCGCGTAACCGGAAACAGCTCATGCCGTTCAGCATCGCTCAATAGTTCGGACATGCGGCCGTTATAGCGCGACAGCGGCGCTTATCCATCGCCGCCGGGTTCGCCAAGGGGATGAACCCCGGCCCGCGCGTGCACGCCCCAAATACTTGGCCCGGCGGGCTGCTTACAAACTTGAATCGCCCCGCAAGGCCTGTTCCCACGACGAATATTTTGTTGGAACAGGCAACTATCCGGCAACCAGACCGGGACGCACCACCCGCTTGCGGGGGCGGCGCTCGTGTCGCCCCAAGGGAGCCGGCCATGGCTGGGTTCGGTACTGCGTACAAGATTTTCACCTTCACCAGTTCAATGCCGGCCGAAGTCGTCCTGGCCCAGCATCACGAGATCAACACGCTGGCCGCCAAGGGCGCGATAATCTCGAAATACGACCATGGCGAAGTGGTCAGCATTGTCGAGTTGAAGGTCGCCGCGGGCAGCTAGCGCCACGCGGCCCTACTCTCTTGGCGGCAAGCTGACTATGCTTGGGCCATGGGTGAACAAACCGAGATGCGCAGACGCGAGGCCGATGAGAGCGATCGGCGGGCGCCCGTCGGCTCCGTGCCGGGCACACTGGTCGAAGACGAGAGCGCGCAACCGACCCGCATGCTGGTAGTTGACTACGGGCCGGAGCATATCGAAGAAACCGAGATCACCGACCCGTTCAGCCTGCAGAAGTACATCGACAAGCAGTCCGTCACCTGGGTCGATGTCGCGGGCTTCCGTAACATCGGCCAGATCCGACAGCTGGCGCAGATGCTGGATATCCACCCGCTGTGCCTGGCCGATGCCATCAACGTGCCGCAGCGCGCGAAAGCCGAGGCCTACCCGGACTACCTGTTCATCGTCACCCATGCGCCCGAGATCGAAGACGGCGGCGCCTGCTACACCGAGCAGGTCAGCGTGTTGTTCGGCGACCACTTCGTGCTGACATTTCAGGAACACCCGCAGGATGACTTGTTCAAGCCACTACGCGAGCGAATCCGCAGCAAGCGTGGGTTGATCCGCGGCAAGCCTTCAGCGTACCTGGGGTATGCGATCATCGACCGCATCACGGACGAGTACTTCCCGATCCTGGACGAGTACGAAGACCGGCTGGACGCGCTTGAGAAGAAGATTCTGGCCGGCGAGCTTGAGGCTGTGGCGGACCTGTACGAGATCAAACACCTCGTGTTCGATCTGCGCCGCAGCATTGATACCCACCGCGACAGCCTGAACACGCTGCTGCACCTGAACGTCCCCTATCTGACCGACGAGGTGAAGCTCTTTCTGCGCGACTGCCACGACCACGCCACCAGCCAGAGCCAGCTGTGCCAGAGCCTGCAGGACTACGCCGTCAGCCTGCGCGAATTGCTCACGGCCGAGCAGGCCCAGCGCATGAACGAAGTCATGAAAGTTCTGACCATCATGGCCACGATCTTCATGCCGCTCAGCTTCTTCGCCGGCGTGTATGGGATGAACTTCGACACCAATAAGCCCGGCAACATGCCGGAACTCGGCATGGCCTACGGCTACTGGATTTACTGGGGCTGCATGGCGGCCGTGGTAATCGCCATGCTGATCTGGTTCCGCCGCAAGAAGTGGATCTGACTTCAACTGCCACACGCCTCGGCGCGATGCAGCCGAATGACAAGGGCCGACTTTCGTCGGCCCTTGATCGTTCGAGTTTCAATTGGCCCTTCTACTTTTCCTTGACCTTCAGGCCCTGGTAGTCGAAGTGGCGGTCGGCCGTGCCTGGCGGCGGGTTGTGGTCCTTGTCGTAGTCTTCGTAGGCGTCCTTGAAGAATTCGTCCTTCTGGGGCGTACGCATCTTCTTGGTGTCGCTCTCCGCATCGTGGAGCTTCTGGTAGCTGAGCTCCTTGTAGTCGTCGAAGTTGGCGTCCTTCAGGATCTTCGGGCGCAGGAAGATGTAGAGGTTCGTTCGGCGCTCAACCGTGCGCTGGCTCTTGAACAGCTCACCGATCAGCGGGATGTCGCCCAGCAGCGGAATCTTGTTCACGGTCTTGCTGCTGGTGCTGCTCTTGAGACCGCCGACGACAACTGTGCTGCTGTCCGGCACGGTCACAAACGTTGTAATCCGGCGGCGCTGGCGGGGTGGTGAGACGCCGGGCGTCGCGCTTTCGCCGGTAAAGTTCGTGATATCGAGGTCGAGCTCAAGCGTGATGTAGCCGTCCTGGCTGATCTGCGGCGTCACGTTCATGGTGATACCGGCCTCGACAAAGTCTCCGGCCGAAGTGGTCGTACCCTGTCCGGTGCCGAGGTTGTTCAACTGCACGAGCTGGATTTCCTGCTGGATCTCAATCGTCGCCTGTTCGTTGTCATTCGTGATCAGCATCGGCTGCTGCAGCACGTTGGTGTCCGCCTGTGTCTTCAGGAAGCGCACCAGCAGCGGGATATCAAACGCCGTACCCTTGTTGAGAGTCAGCAGACCGCCCTGGCCGAAGATCGGGTTACGCCCGGCGGGTACGCCGCCACCGGTGCCGATCGGCACGCCGGAGCTGTCCACGATTTCGCTGAAGCCGAAGCTGGTTCCAAAGCTGGCACGCGGCTCGGTAGACTTGTTGGCAAACCCGTCGACCGTCGCCACTTCGACACCGAACTGGAAGTCGTCGTCGTCAGTGACCTCAAGAATGGCCGCCTCAATCATCACCTGCGGGCGGCGCACATCGAGCTTGTCGATTACCTTCTGGATTTCGTTGTAGTCGTTCGGCGTCGCGATCACGAGCAGGCTGTTGGTGCCCGCGTCCGGCACGATCACCGGCGCGTTGGCGTCGTTGGCGCCGACCACGCCCGGCTGGCCCGGCACGCCCGGTTGGTTGCTGGGCAGGCCGCTGCCGAGCACGTCATTCAGCACACCGGAGAGATCTTCGGCCTGCACGTTCTTGCACTGGTAGTAATGGATCTTGCCGCTGGTGCTCGCGCCCGGGATGGGGATGTCCAGCTTGGCGACCAGGTCGCGCACCAGCTCAATCCCCGCATCGTAGCCCGTGACCATGATGGCGTTGACATAGGGCGCGACTTCAACGCGCACCAGCGTTTCATCATCGGGGCTGCCGGGGCGGCGCGGAACCGCCTGCAGCAACGCCTGGCGCTGGGTCAGCAGGTTGTTCACGCTGTCCACGAGGTCGGCCGCGTCAATGTTGTCGATGTTGATGACCTCAAGCCGCGGGCTGCGCGGCGGCTGGTCCATCAACTGGATGATCTGCGCAAGGCGCCGGATGTTGTAGCTGTAGTCCGCAATGATCAGGCTGTTGATGCCCGCGATCGGGTTCACCACGCCGCCCTGTCGGGTGGTCAGGTTCTGCAGGGCACCGCGGACCGCGTTGGCTTCGGCGTACTTCAGGTTGACAACCAGCGTCACAAAGTCGGCCGTGGTGTCTGTCCACTCGGCCAGGTTGTCGAGCAGGACGACGTTGTTGCTCTGGGTAATCGCCTCGGCGGCCGGGATGATCTCGTAGAACTTGACCGACTGCTGGCTGTCTTCACCAAACGGGGCGAGGATCAGGCGGAACTGCTTCAGGAACGTCTGCAGCACGCTGAACATGGCCGTCGGTGGCACCGGCACGCCTTCGCGTGGGGCCACGATGGTGACGTTGCCGCTGAGTTTCTTGGGGTCATACAGGAACTTGATCTTCTGGTACTCGGCCGTCAGCTGGATCATTTCGCTGAGCGGGATGTCTTCCATGACGCCGCGGAGCAGCAATACAGGCTCATCGCCCGCGGCAGGCGCGGGGGCGGGCTGGGCATTGATGGCAGAGGCGCCCAGCGCGAGGGAGATCAGAAGCAGGAGGATTCTGCGCATACCATTACTCCAAGGAGTGTTGCAGCGTGTTTGTCTACGCGTAAAACGATGCCCGTGCCCACAAGTTGGGGAATTTCGGTCCGGGTTTACCCCTTATAGTCGGCCAAGCCAAGGGGCTTGACCGAGGCAGGAAGCAGAAGGCAGGAAGCAGGACGCAGGAACTACGGGATTTGGCAGTTGCTGCCTCCCGCTTCCTGCCAGCTGTAGCCTGAACAAATATGATCGACACCCGCTTCATCACCACCGCGCTGGACCTTGAGGGCTACCGCATTACCCGCCACTGTGGCGTGGTCCGGGGCATCGTGGTGCGCTCGCGCAGCGCGATCGGCAACTTCGCGGCCGGCATCCAAACCTTCTTCGGCGGCAACATCAGCGTGTACACCGAGCTGTGTGAACAGGCACGCCAGGAGGCCTTCGACCTGATGCGCCAGCACGGCTACGAGGCCGGCGGCAACGCCATCATCGGCATGCGCTACGACGCCAACGACGTCGCGGCCGGGGTAACGGAAGTGCTCGCATATGGAACCAGCGTGGTCGTCGAGCTGCGCAATCCTTCAGCCGCCGACGCGAGCCGGGGGCCCGACAAGCATGGTGGCGCCGACCCGCCATCGGCAACGGACACGCCCTCGCACGAGCAGTCCGGCACAAACGTCGTAATCTAGCGCGTTCCAGACAAACGCATTGCCCCATGCCTGCGATTCGCATCGCGGGCTGACGTTAGCCCATCGCTGCAAACAGGGCCTTCAATACCGCTGCAAACCTGGGCGCGTTATCGTCGCCGGACTTGAGCGTTCCTTCGTGGCTGTCGTCGCTGCCGCCGGCGCGGTTGGTGATCAGGCTCAGCCCGCACACCCGCATTCCAAGGGCTCGCGCGGTGATCACCTCGGGCACGGTGGACATGCCCACCGCGTCCGCGCCCAGCCGGCGCAGCATCTCGACCTCGGCCGGCGTCTCAAAGCTGGGCCCAAGCACGGCCGCGTAGACGCCGCGCGCGATCGGCTCGGCGGCGACGTCTGCGGCTCGCAGCAACTCGTCCGTCAACTCGTCATCGTAGGCGCCGCCCATCGCGGGAAATGCCTTCGCGCCCGGCAGGCGTTCCGGGCCGACCAGCGGGTTGATGCCCATCAGGTTGATGTGGTCCGTGATCGCCATCAGCGAGCCGGGCTGCAGGTCGTCGCGAATGCCGCCGGCCGCGTTGGTCACTACCAGCGTGTCGGCGCCGAGCGCGTTCGCCACCTGCACGCACAGTGCCAGCTCGGCGGGTGCGTGGCCCTCATAGGCGTGATAGCGGCCGCGGAACACCAGCGCCGGGACGTCCCACAACAGTCCCTGGGTGAGGCGGCACAGGTGGCCGGAAGTGCCCGCGGGGGGCGGAAAGCCGGGGATATCGGCATAGGCCGCGGCAACGGAGTCGCGAACCTCGCGCTCAATCGGTCCAAAGCCCGAGCCCAGAATCAAAGCCACCCGCGGGCGGTTCTCACCAAAGCCCAGATCGCGCAGGTATGCCAAGGATGCCGCAAGGTCTGCCATGCAACGGGTCTAGCGGCCTCGGCACGCGGTGTCCATGCATGATGCCGCCTGCTGCCAGCCACGCGCATCGAACTACCAAACTAGTCGGAATCGCCCCGCATGAGCGCGTCCACTTCGAACCACCAGGAAAGTTCGCGTGGGGTGTTGCCGTCTTCGTTCTTGAGATCCGGGTCAGCTTGATGGGCAAGCAGCAGCTTCACGCATTCAATTGTCGTCTGTTTCGCCCCTTCGTCAGTTGATCGCACTGCAATGTGCAGTGGGGTGTTGCCGTCGCGATCCTGCAGATTCGGATCCGCGCCGCCTTCGAGCAGTACTCGAACCATTTCCGTATCCACGTTCGCAACGGCCTGGTGCAAGGCCGTCTTTCCTTCCCGGTTGCGGGCGTCCACATCCTTTCCCAACTTCAGGACCTGCTGCATGAACTCGGCATCGCCGCATTCTGCTACCAGGCAGACCAACGGCAGCTTGTCGTCAATGCATTTCGCCGGATCAGCCCCGGCCTTCAGCAGCAGTTTCGCGGGTCCCGGCGAGTGGCGCAGCAATGCGCACATCAGCGGCGTCCAGCCGTGCTTGTCTTTAACATCGATATCAGTTCCCGCTGGCACGTACTTCAGCATTAGCGCGGTCATCTCGGTCGTGTCTTCGAAGAAATCGCCACTGGCAACGTGCAGCGCGGTCCCGCGATCGCCGGCGGCCTTCAGAGGGTCAGCACCGCGCTCCAGCAAGATTCGCGCGCACTCAAGCTGCCTGAAGTCCGCTGCAGTAGCTAGGGCGGACATCCGGTCGTCGCTCAGGTTCTCCTGTGATGCGCCGTGATCCAGCAGGCATTCCATGTTTTGGGCACGCCCCATCATGATTGCATAGAGCAGCGGTGCACTGCCGTTGTCTTCCTTCTGGTCGGGGTCCGCGTCGTGCTCCAGGAAAAGGCCCAGGCAGCGGCTGCCGGGGACCATCGCTGCGATGTGCAAACAGGCCGCACCGGTTTCGGAGAACACCGCGTTGGGATCCCCACCCAGGGCGAGGTAGCCGCGCACGACGTCGACATCGTCTTTCAGGATGGCGGCATGCAACGTCTCCGTCATTGCGGGATGCCGCGCCACAGCCTTCGACTGGTTTCCGGCCGACGATCCATCAGTGTTACCCTCACCGCATGCAGCGAGGGTCAGGATTGCGAGAGTCAGGATTACAAACGTGCGTGTCACCGGCGCGACCTCCGACTTAGTCTACCATGCCGTGGCAACACACCCTAGCGCACCTTGTCGCTGGGGCCGACCGTGGCTTCGTCGCCGTCTACGTAGAGGCGGCCGTCTTTGAGGCCGAGTACCTGCGTGTGAATCACGCCTTTGCTGTCGCGCAGGACCAGCACCGAGCCGGTCAGTGTCAACTCAAGGCTCCAGGTACCTTCGTGGTTGTTGTTGGTGTCGGCCGCGTGGCCGCCCGTTGCGTCCGGGCTGTCGAAGCTGCTGCTGCCCGTGTGCTGGTAGTAGTACAGGTAGTGCCCGTCGCTGCCGAGGTGCCAGTGCATGTTGGTCTCACTGCTCCAGCTGGTCCCGCCGTAGCCGCCCCCGCCGCTGTTGTACTTGAACACCTTCACGACCTTGCCCTTCAGGTCGTTCTGGTACTTTACGCGGTCCTTCTCACCGCCCGGCGTGGCGAACTTGACGCCGCCGATCACCTTGGCGCGGTAGCTCTTCAGAAAGTCTGCGTCCGCAGACACGCCGACGGTGAGAATGCCCACGGTTGCATTCTTGCCCAGCAGCACTTCCGCGTAGCCGACGAGTGTCGTGCTCTCGAAGCGGCGCAGCAGGTGGTCGCCGTCCTTGCTGATTTGCCCGACGGGGATCATCTTGGATGCATCGGTGCCCGCGCCGAGGTCGAACTCGTTGCCGATCATGTCACGCGCCTCGGCCTCAGTGACGCCGGTGCGCGCGAACAGCAGCGCGAGCATGTCCTTGCCTTCGTCGCGCAACTGGATGGCCGAGCTGCCGACCGGCATGCCGCAGATCGAGCCGGACGGAACCGCAAACGAGAAGCCGAGCTGGGTGATCTTCAGCTTGTCGCCGCCGTTGTAGGTGGCGCCTGAGTTGAATTCCTTGCCGTCGAGGCTGTCACTTTCGGCCTGATTGCTGGCCTTGAAACCGCGCTCGGCGCCGGGCGTGTCGGCGGGTTCGTCGTTGTCGGGCCTCACGGGATGCTCGCCTTCGGGCTTGTCGTCTTCCCTCGGCCAGTCGTTCTCGTCGCCGTCGCGGCGATCGGGCGGGTCAGGCTTGTCGACGTCCCTGGCCGGCTTGTCGTCGCTCTTGCCCGAGCATTTGCTGCCGCTCGAGTCTGAGGACGGCTTGTCATCTGAGCAGGCGCAAACCAGGCAAGCGCAGAAAAGCAGCGCAATCAGGCAGGAAGTTTTCATGCCGCGACCTCCGGGGCTTGAAGGAGTCTAGGTCAGCTCTCAGATTCCGGAAAGCTCGAACAATGAACCACGCATCAGGGCGATGCCACAGCCGGTTCTGCTGTCACATCATACCGCAGGGCCTGGGGTTGGGGGATTTGACCCGCCATGGTTCTCTCGAGAATCCCGCAAATCCGGAAGCTATGCCGGCCCCTGTGCGTTCCGTCCTGAGGTAGCGTTTCAGCTTGCGGGCCACATTGGCTTGCAACACCTCGAAGGGGTGAGTGCGGGCGGTTGCACGGCTCGCACCAATCGCCCAAACCCTCTAAAAATATGGGTTTGCGGGGACGCGGCTGATTCACTACGCTGATTGTTCAGGTACGCGAGAGTTCGCTCGCATCGTGGGGATGCAGAGCAGGTCGTGGGGACCTTCTCCGGCTTGTCTTTGGAAGCAATTCTCGCTCGCTTGTGTCCATAGTGTTCGATGACGCTCATCCGGCCGACGGGTCGGCGTGAGGCAATGAGGAGTTTTGCGCGTTACTTGTGCGTCCATGGTGCAGCACGCATGGAGCCGCAACTGGTTTGACAGACACATTTCAACGCCTGGAGCCGTGGGGATCCAGTCGTTGAACATCATGCAGATTCCCCGCAAGTTGCAATTCCGGGTGGATAGACACCGCCATCGACGTGGGAGAACTGGCATGACCTCAACACTTACGAGACGAATCGCTGCTTCGAGCATGATGCTCGCGCTCGTGTTATTTGCGACCGCCGCCAGCGCGCAGAACTACACCGCCTCGAGCATCACAAACAACTTTGGCGCGAACGACATCAGCACCACCGGAACAGTGCTGGTTGGCGGTGCCTCAACTGACGACGGGGAAGAAGTCGTTAACTTTCCGGGCGGGTTCACGTTCGATTTCTATGGCGTTACGCAAACCAGCGTGACAGTCAATTCCAACGGCTGGATCTACTTCGGATCACAGACTCTTTCGACCGTGCAGATGCGCACGCCGCCGACGGCAGCCCCCGACGCGGCAATTCCCAATGGCTACATTGCTGGCTGCTACGACGACCTGAACCCCGCCTCGGCATCAAGTGATGCGGTGTACGTAGAGCGGCTTTCGACACCTGACCGCTTCGTGGTGCAGTACAACAACATCGTTACCTTCGGGAGCACAACCAACTTCGCGCAATTCTCGATCGTGCTCTACGCCACTGGCACGATTGAAATCCACTACTCAACCGGCCAGACCCATGTCGCCACGCCGGTTGCCGTCGGAGTCGAGAACATCGCAGGTACACTGGCGACACCGGGACCGTTCGGTCTTGCCACCTTGCCGACACCCACGGATGCGTTCCGTTGGGATGTTCCCCTGAACCCCACCGTCAGCCTGACGACTGGTTCTGTTTTCACCGGCAACGCCAGCGCCGGCTTCGACGCAAGCATCGACACCGGCGTTGCTCTTGCCAACTTCAGTCTCGACTGCGATGACCCCAATGACCCCAACATCAACGCCACGATCACGACCAGCGCTGGTGCCCCGGGCGTAACGCAGCCTGCAAACGTCTCATCCGGTGCAGTTCCGTTCAACCTGGTGTGGACTGGTTCCGCGACGACTCCGGGCACATACACCTACAATGTTGTCCTCGATGACGGGTCGCTGCAGACGAATTTCGATGTCCGAATCACCGTCACGGACCCGAGTCCTGCGATTCAGCAGCCCATTCCGCCAACCGCCGGCAGTCCGATTCTGATCACTGAGTTCACCACGAACACTGGATCCGACACCTTCGAGATTCAGAACATTGGTGCCACGGCATTTGACGCAACGGGCTGGACTGTGATCATCTCCGACAGCTACACGGTGATCAGCACTGCCAACGCCATCACCATCGGACTTGGTAGCTTCGCCGCAGGCCAGACACAGGTTTTCGATGATGCGGGTAGCGGCACCCAATACTGGGGAAACAACATCTTCTGGGACCCGACCGGCAAAGGATGGATCATGCTGGTCGATGCCGCGGGAGTGATTCGCGACTTCGTCATGTTCAACTGGGCCGCAACAGACATCGTCGGGATGAGCGTCAACGCCGGTGGCTATACCGGGCTGAACCCCTCGGCCGTCTGGAGTGGTAACGGCGTAACAGACAACGGCAACGTGTTTGCCCGCATCGGTACACAGGACAACGACGATCTCACGGACTGGCAAGACAACGGCGCGACCAACTCATTCGGCGCGACGAACGGCGGGCTTACGCTGCCGTTCTCAACCACCGCAGGCGCCACAATTGGCGGCGCAGACCCCAACTGGACGGGAACTCTTATCGTCGGCGCCGACCTGACGATCACCTTTGTCGCGCAGGACAGCAGCTCGAGCCAGACGCTCACTTACACGGTCACCGTCACCGGCGGTTCGCTGACGCCTGCGGCGGCAGGTTTCACCCAAACCTTTACCGGCGGCGTCTATAACGACCCGTCCCCCGGTCAAAGCCCTCACTCGTTGACACTGACGGGCACGGCCGCTGCCGTTGGAACTGTCACGTTTGACGTTTCCGTGTCAGACGGCGCACTGACAGACGTTGTCTCCTACGCCCTGACCATCGATCCGCCGCCGCCCTCCGAGATCAATCTGAAGAACGCGGGCGGCACCAGCATACCGACCGGCACGACCGATACGATTGCCGCGTCAATCCCGGTCGGATTCGCGCAGAACTTTACCTACACCATCGAGAACCTCGCGGCCGGTACGCTCGACCTGAACGGCACCCTGCCGGTCAACCTGACGAACACCTCGAACTGCGGTGTTTCCATTACGCAGCCGACTGCCGCGCAGGTCGCCGGCAACAGCAGCATCACCTTCACCGTGGCCATCACGGCCAGCAGCGCCGCCGGCTGGACTGCCGACTTCTCGATCCCGAACAACGATTCGGACGAAAACCCATACGACTTCACCATCGCAGGCACAGCCTATGACCCGACGCCGGAGATCGACCTGCAACGCCCGGTCGGCACGAGTATCGCGAACAACGGGACAGACACCGTCACCGGCACCTTCAACGCAGTCCCCACGACTCTGACCTACACGATTGCAAACCAGGACCTCGGCGACCTGATCCTGAGCGGCACACCAGCCGTCGTGATCGGTGGCCTGAGCAACTGCAGCGCTTCGATCAACAGCGGGCCAAGCACGCCTGTCGGTGCCAATGCCAGCACGACGTTCATCGTTGACCTGACGCCGAACGGGGCCACAACCTGGAGCTTCACCGTCTCGATCGCCAATAACGATTCGAACGAGAACCCGTACCAGTTCACGGTAACGGGCACGGCCGGCCCGACGCCGGCGCCTGAAATGGACCTGCAGCGCCCGGCCGGCGCGGGAAACAGCATTGCCGTCGGCGGCACCGACACCGTGACCGGCTCGCTGGCAACCGTCATCACCTCATTGTCCTACACGGTGGCCAACACCGGCAACGCCACGCTGAACCTGACCGGCACGCCCCGCGTTGCAATCGTCGGCACGCCGGTCAACTGCAACGCGTCGTACAACAGCAACGCTCCGACTTCAGTCCCGGCGGCTTCATCCGCCGTGTTCGGCATCGACATCACGCCGGCTGCTGCAGGCAACTGGTCAGTGAACATCAGCATCGACAATGACGACGCCAACGAAAACCCGTACACATGGACCATCAGTGGCTCTGCCGGCCCGGCTCCGGCGCCCGAGATTGACCTTCAGCGCCCCGCCGGTACAAGCATCGCCGTCGCGACCTCAGATGTCGTCTCAGGCACCGTGGCCGCCACCCCAACCATGCTGACCTACACGATTCTGAACACGGGCAACGCGACGCTCAATGTCAGCACTCCCACGATCTCGGCCCAGAACAACTGCACCGCCACTGTCGGCACGCCGCCCACAGCCACGGTCTCGCCGGCATCGAGCACGACGTTCACCATCACGGTAACGCCGGGGGCGGCCGGCGCCTGGAGCTTCAGCGTCAGCATGGTCAACGACGACCCCAACGAGAATCCCTATGCATGGACCGTCAGCGGCAACGCGCAGTCGTCGCCCGCGCCCGAGATTGACGTCCAGCGCCCGGCCGGAACCAGCATCGCGAGCGGCGGCACGGATTCGCACGTGAACTTCACGGGCACACAGACGGTGACTTACACGATCACGAACACAGGCTCGTTGCCTTTGAGCCTGACCGGCATGACGCCGGTAACACTCAGCGGGGCATTGAACTGCACCCCCAGCGTCCTGCTTCAGCCGGCGGGCACGGTTGCGGTCGGCTCATCGACCACGTTCCAGGTGCAGGTGGTTGCGCCGGCCACGGGCAACTTCGGATTCACGATCACGATCGCCAATGACGACCCCGACGAGAACCCGTACATCGTGCAGTTCTCCGGCACTCCAACATCCGGAGGCGGCGGCACCGGCGGCGGCGGCGGTGGTGGTGGTGGTGGTGGCTGCGCAAGCGGCACCGGCACTGCGCCTTGGCTGCTGCTGGGCATCGTCGCGCTGATGGGTGTCGTCGGCATCACCCGCAGACGCCTGGCCTAGAGGACAGTCCACACAAGCGGGGGCAGCCGATCTGGCTGCCCCCGTTTCAATCTTTCGCGGCCCACCCAGCTAGCGCAGGCCCATGCCGATCAGCACAAGGTTGGCGCCGGCCTGGATCAGGATGTCGGTGGGCAGGAAGTAGCGGATGTCGAGGATATAGCCGATCTCGCGCTCTTCCTCGGGTGTCAGGCTCAGGAACTCGCGCAACCAGGTCAGCGGGTCGTCTTCCTGCTCGACCGGCATTTCCCAGTTAGGGGCGATGGTCATCATTTCTTCGATGACCTCAATGCGCGCCTCAAGCAACCGCAGGTCGCTGATGCGCTCCACGATGCGCGGGAAGCGCTCGCGCACCAGGAATCCGCACAGTACGCCGAGGCGAACAACGTCCGGCATCAGCGTCACCTTAGAGACGTACTCCTCTTCATCGATGATCACCGTCCGCACCTCGGCCAGCGTGCGGCGGACTTGCCGGATGTCGCTCCCGCTGTGAATCCGCAACAGGCGGGTAGCGCTGATCACCGCACGGTCGGCCATCTCCGGGTGGGCCTTGCCGACAAGGCCCTCCCACTCGGCCATGCGCCATTCGACGCCCAGGATCTGCGCCCAGATGATACGGGCGCGCTCTTCGGTACCGAGAATGCGCCGGTCGAACAGCTTGTCGATGTAGGCATGACCGTCGACATTGCCCTCGTAGGCCGAGCGGACCCATGAACGGGCAATCACCTCATCCAGCGCGACAACGACGACCAGCCCGGGCACTGCGAAGAAGCGACCGGCCGCCTCCAGCATGGCCAGGCCGAGCCGGGGCGGGCAGCGGTCAAGATCATCAATGAACAGGAAGCAGGGCAGGTGCGGATCGGTCTGGGCGTGGCGGATGTGCTGGACGATCGTGTCCATCTGCTCATGAAAGCGCTTGGGAAACAGATAGCTTCGCGAGCGCTCAAGCAGTTTCTGCTGCCGGTAGCGGTCTTCGTTCAGGCTGGCGGCGTCGCTGAGCAACTTGCTGGCGTGGGCCAATTCGGCCAGCGGCTTATCCTGAACCACGAGCTGGCTGATCAGGTCACTGGCGATCAGCAGGGCGCGCTCGCCGGACTCGCCCGCGTCTCTTGAAGCGATGGCAGTGCCGCCGGGAAAGCCCTTGCGGCGCATTGCCGCGGAGACGATGGCGTCCACTTGCTCGCCGCTCGGGGCCTGCGGCTCGCCCTTGATATCAAGCTGGTCCCAGAGCGCGAACAACATGCTGGCGAAGGGATCGACGTCTTCCTTGTGCGCCCAGCCGTTGAACCAGCTGACCGTTGCGCCGGCCTGGCGGATGTGCTGATCGATCAGCTTGAGCTGGCTGGTCTTGCCCGCGCCGTGGCTGCCGGTGATCAGCGCCGTCCGCAGATTGGACTTGCCCTCTTCCAGCAGCATGTACGCCGAAGCCTGGGCCGCATCGTCGCACAACTCGTGCGCGAAAATCGGCATGCCGTCAGCCGTGAGTTTGGTCTCGGCACTGGTGGTCATTGCGTTCAATTGTGGGGCTTGGCCAACAGGATGTCGAGTCTTCAAATAGAGCGCGGCCTGACGGGCGTGGGGTCCCGTCAGGCCGCGGCACGAGGTGGGTCGCTCAGGAGAGAACGTGCCCGCTCGCCTTTCCTATTACGACTCAGAGTTGCAAAAAGTTCAAACAATTTTTAGGTCACAGTTTCGCAATCCGGCTACGCGACAGTTCATGTCGCATCTGCCCCGTATGCGATCTCGACGTAGAGCTTGAATCGGCCCTCCGCACCCGCCCCGCACCTTGCTCTGAAATCCCGCCATTCCCTAGCGCGCGGAGCGTCGCGTGCGCAGGGCTACCGCCACAGCACTCATTGCGGCCAGAAGCAGCAGCGCCCACCCTTGCTCCGCGCCGGTGCTGCAGCTGCTGTCACTACCACCTCCGCCGCCTCCCCCACCGGGGCCAAAGGTCGCAACTGTGACGCTGCTGTCAAACACCACCGCATATCTGACATCTGCAGCCCCGGTCGTCGTGATCACGAGCCGGAACCTTACCGTCCCGCTGCGGGAGCTGCTGCTGATATTGGCTTCGTCGCTCATGCCGGCGGGAGTGAGCGTGCTCAGGCTAACCGGCGACCCTCCGCTGTCGATCTCAAACAGTTCCGCGGTGACGCCGGTCGGGCCGTCGCACTGGAACCAGATGTCGGCCGTGTGCAGCGTCCCACCGAAGTCCACGTTGAACTCATGGGTGATTGTGCCTGCGCCGATCGGCGATTCGTCGCCGACGACGGCGAGCCCGAACAAGGACTGGAATGGCCTGGTGGCGCCGAAGGTCTTGCCCTCCACCAAACTGAGGTCGCCAGGCGCCACCGATACGTCAACCGTGATGTCATATGTGGCGGCCGCGCCGGAGTTTTCGTTCAGGGAGAACAGGAAGTCCGTCACGCCCTGCCCTGAAAGAAACAGCACTTCTGTGGTAAGCGGAATCACACCTGCGGCCATTCCGCCGGTCGCTAGGTCGTCGGGGTTGAAGAACGCGGCATCGAATGAGCCGGTTTCTACAAAGTTCGAGAACTGGACCATCACGGTGTTGGCTGTGGCACCGAAGTCGACCGTGAAATGATGCAGCGTCTCGCCATCCGCAACCAGGCTGCCGGTGACGGTGAACTGCGAATACTGCTGAATGCTGGCTGTCGAGGGCAGAATCGCGGTCCAGTCGAAGTTCAGGTCGGCCGTGTCGGCCAGCACCCGGATGCGAACCACACCACTGCGACTCGACGTCGTGAAGGTGCTGTCGCTGGTCCAGTTCGTAGTCGCTCCGGTCAGCGTGCCCAGGCTGGTCGCGGTACCGTTGGCAAGCACCTCAAACACTTCCAGGTCGCCGGCGATGTCGCCATTGCCCAGCACGGCGAAGGTGATCGACTGCGCCACCGAGCCGAAGTCCACCAGGAACTCCATCGGTTGGGGGGTTGCGCTTGAATCCACGCTCCACCTGGTCTGGATCGCCCGGCTGAACAGCCGGTTCACTTCCGTGTAGCCGTTTGGCGCAAAGGTGTTCGTCTCGGCCTGCGTAATCGCGCCTGCCGAAAGCGCCGCAACCGTAAGGGTACCCGTGTAGGTAACGGGCCCGCCGCCGGTGTCGGAATTGATGGCTATCGCGAACTGGTGTACGCCGGAGTAGCTGCCGCTCGTTACAGACAGGTTAATCGTGCCGGTGCCCGCGTCGTTGCCCTGGTCGGCGGTTCCTGTGAAACCCGTCGCGGCGATGGCATCAAGGTCGCCCAAGAATACGTCCAGCCCGTCCGTGGAACTGTTTCCGGCAATGCTCAGCGTGACGGCCAGCGGAGCCGCGCTGCTGGCAAAGTCGATGTCGACGACAAGAAAGTTCTGCGTGTTGGCCGCGACAGTGCCGCCGACACTGAACGTCGCCTGCGCAGAAACCGCGCCGGCAAACAGCACGGCCAGTAGCATCGTTGTAACGCGCATCGGTGTCTCCTGATTGCGCCCCGAACAAGGACGACCAATTGTGATTGTGAGCATCGGAATTATGCGGCAGACCGGGGCGGCATCAAGGCTTTGCATACTCGATGTCTACAAACAGCTTGAATCGGCCCTCGGCAATGGGCTCGCCGGCAACCTCGGCGCGCGCGTCGAACAGGCCCATTCCGTCCATGCGCTTCAGGCAGTCGGCCTGAACATCGATGACCTCGCCGAGCGCCGCCCGGCGGTGGATCTTCACGCCAGTCAGGCCGGTAAGGTAGCCGCGCAGCACCTTGCCGTTCTTGGAGCGCGCATACAGTGCGTCGCCGGCGGCAATGGTCTGGGCGATCACTTCCAGCAGCGCGGCATCCTCAAGCCCGTCCGGCCCGACGAAGGGCTCGCCTTCGCGGACGGTGCGTCGTGCGCAGATGCGCACGGGTCCGTACTCCGTGACCGTGTCAATCAGCACCATCGGCGGACGGTGCGGGATCAGCTGCTTGAACAGGTCGGCGTCCATGCCCGCGTAATACACCCGGGGCACGGCGCGCTCAAGCTTGACACTTGGGCCGCCGCCCGCGAGACTTCAAGGGCTCAGGTGGCCATTTCGCTTCACGGGGTTATGTGTGGATGTTCCTGAAGTACCAGCCGCCGGCGGCTACTGCGTCGTCATTCCTACCTACAACAACCGCAAGACGGTCCTTGAGATCGTGCGCAAGGTCCGCGCGGTCGCCGAGTGCGTGATCGTAGTGGACGACGGCTGCACTGACGACACGGCCGAGCAACTCAAGGACGAGCCGATCATATACGTGAAGCACAAGAGCAACCGCGGCAAGGGCGTCGCGCTGCGAACCGGCTTCAAGAAGGCGCTTGAGCTCGGCTATCACCACGCCATCACGATCGATTCCGACGGCCAGCACTTCCCCGACGAGATCCCGCGCCTGGTGGCCGAATCACAGGCCAACCCTGACGCGGTAGTCTGCGGCGTCCGCGACATGAGCGGCGAGCATGTGCCGGGCGCAAGTAGCTTCGGGCGCATGTTCAGCAACTACTGGCTGAAGGTCGCCACCGGCATGGAAGTCGGCGACACCCAGAGCGGCTTCCGCGTCTACCCGTTGCGGCACGTGACGCGCATCCTGTGCTGGTCGCGGCGCTTCACCTATGAGTGCGAAGCCATCATCCGCATGGCCTGGGGCGGCTGCCCGGTCGTCAGCGTGCCGGTTAAGGTCTACTACCCGCCCAAGGCCGAGCGCGTCACACACTTCAAGCCCATCCGCGACAACGTGCGTTTTACGATCCTGTACCTCTACACCAACTTCAGCCACCTGCTGGTTCCGCTGCCCCATAAGCGGCTGGTCCGGCGCGAAGAGCCGATCTGGCAGGGCAGCATCGGCGCGTCGCTGAAGGCTGCGTGGCATCGCGCGCGCAAGCTGGCTGCGATTCCTGAGAACCTCGATCTGTCCGGCGGCCCAATCAAGCGGTTTCGGTCCCTCATGCGCTACCTCGTGCATGAGAAGAACACACCCGGCGAGCTCGGGCTGGCAGTCGGCATCGGCGCCTTCTGGGGCTGCAGCCCGTGGATCGGCTTTCACTGGCTGCTCGCGCTGTATTCGGCGACGCGCCAGCACCTGAACCGCATCGCCTGCGTGGCCGCCACCAACGTCAGCTTTGGACCGCTCACGGCCGTGATCGCGTTCGCCAGCATCTGGCTCGGCAAGTTGATGCTCGGCCAGCCGTTCGCCGTGCCGCACACCACCAACTGGCGCGTGCTGAGCAACTTCGCCTGGAACAGCCTCGGCGCATGGGTGCTCGGAAGCATCTTCATCGGGCTGGCCGCCAGCTTCGCCACGGGCCTCGGCACCCTCTACGGCATCCGCGCGCTCCGCCGCCGCAAGGCAGAACACGAGGCGCAAGCGCCCGCGGATGCACCGGTGGGCGAACTCGTCGAGCCGTCGCCCGAGCCGCAGGGCTCCGCCGCCTGATATTGAGAGTTTCAACACACTGTTGCTGCCGGTATCCTCGGGCCACAACCCGGAGGATATTGATGTTTCGACTACTGACCCTTGCCCTGCTGCTGTCCGCGGGCTCGCTTTCCGCAGCTACATTCACCGTCACGAACACAAACGACTCGGGTGCGGGCTCGCTGCGGCAGGCGATTCTCGACCACCAGTCGGCCGGCGGGACCAACACGATCGATTTCACCGTCAGCGGGACGGTGACGCTGGCCTCGAATCTACCGACCTTCAACACGGGCGACCTCACGGTCAACGGGCACGCAAGCGGTAGCACGATCGACGGGGCGGGATCGTTCCGGGCTTTCGCTGCCGACAACGCCCTGGCTCTCACGCTCAATGGGCTGACGATAACCAACTGCTCCAACTTTTTCGGTCCGGGTGTGTATTTCTTCAGAAACGGCAGCCTGACCCTGAACCTCAACGACTGCGTGTTTACCGGCAACGCCTCACCGGCCGGGACCGCGACCGTGTTTGTCCAGCACGACGTCTCGGGCACCGCAACAGTGTCCGTCAACCGCTGCACTTTCTCCGGCGGCACCCACGGTGCAATCATTCTCTCGACCACCGTGGGGAGCGCAGTGACGATTGCGGATACCACCATCAGCGGA
>JAGQRH010000160.1 GCA_020425605.1 Planctomycetota bacterium
CGTCGTGGGCGGTACCGAGGCGGCGATCACCAAGGTCTCCTACGCCGGATTCTGCAACATGCAGGCGATGTCCAGCCGCACTGACGGCCCGCGCCGCGCCTCCATTCCGTTCGACATCGAACGCGACGGCTTCGTCATGGGCGAAGGCGCCGGGGTGCTGGTGCTCGAGGAGTACGAGGCCGCCAAGAAGCGCGGCGCGCCGATCCTCGGCGAGCTGCGCGGCTACGGCATCACGTGCGACGCGTTCCACATCACCGCGCCCGCCAGCGACAGCAATGGCGCCATCCGCGCCGTGAAGCGCGCGCTGGCCTGCACGAACCTGCCGCTCGAGGAAGTTGACTACGTCAACGCTCACGGCACGTCGACGCCGCTCAACGACAAGCTCGAGACGCAGGCCGTGAAGGCTGTCTTCGGCGACCACGCGAAGAAGCTCGCGATGAGCAGCACCAAGAGCATGATCGGCCACCTGCTCGGCGCGTCGGCGGCGGTCGAGAGCGTCGTCTGCGCGTACAGCATCGATC
>JAGQRH010000161.1 GCA_020425605.1 Planctomycetota bacterium
GGAAGGCCGTCCTGCTCCAGACGCTGGCCGGCGTCGAGGCGTTCCCCATCTGCCTGGCGGCGCGCGAGGTCGATGAGATCGTCCAGATCGTCCAGAACATCGCGCCGAACTTCGGGGGCATCAACCTGGAGGATATCAGCGCGCCGCGCTGTTTCGAGATCGAGCGCAAGCTGCGCGAAACGCTCGACATGCCGGTCTTCCACGACGATCAGCACGGCACGGCCATCGTCGTGGCCGCCGCGCTGATCAACGGCGTCAAGATTCGCGGCTGCCGCATGGAGGATCTGCGCGTCACCATCAACGGCGCGGGCGCTGCCGGCATTGCCGTGACCAAGCTGCTGCTGGGGCTGGGCGTAGGGGATATCGTGCTCTGCGACCGCAACGGCGCCATCTACGAGGGCCGCCAGGAGCGCATGGACTTCTCCAAGGAGGAGATTGCACGCCTGACGAACAGGGAGCGGCGCACCGGCCCGTTGAGCGAGGTAATTGTCGGCTCCGATGTCTTCATCGGGCTCT
>JAGQRH010000162.1 GCA_020425605.1 Planctomycetota bacterium
TCACCGTGTCGAGCAACGTCACGCTGTTCGAACATGCCTCGTCGACCAACATCGTCGGGGTGAGCAACCTCAACACCAACGAGAGCGGGCAGTCGATCCAGAGCGCCACGGCCACGAGCAACTCGCCGTCGGTCGTCGCGCATCCCACGGTCACAGGCACGGGCTCGTCGCGCATGCTCCTGCTCACGCCGGGGCAGCCGGGCTCGTCGGTCATCACGGTGACCGTGCAGGACGACGGCGGCACGGCCAACGGCGGCCAGGACACGACGACGCAGAGCTTCATGGTCACCGTCGAGGACGTCAACGACCCGCCCGTGTTCAACGCCATCGCGAACCAATCTCGCCTCGAAGACCAAGGCAGCTTCTCGGTCACCGTGACGGGTCTCGACGCCATCGAGCCGACCAACAGCATCGCCAGCGTCGTCGCGACGAGCAGCGACCCGAGCATGGTCCCGCACCCGACGGTCAGCGGCTCTGGTTCGACGCGCTCCCTGACGATCTCGCCCAACGCCAAC
>JAGQRH010000163.1 GCA_020425605.1 Planctomycetota bacterium
TGATGATCCTGTACAGGGTGGCACACAGGGCGTAGATATCGGTCCACGGCCCCTGCCGGTCCAGGTCCTGGCTGGCCGAGTACTGCTCGAACGGTGCGTAGTGGGGCGTGACCAGCGTCGTCAGTGCCCGTGTCTCGCCCTTGAGAGCGGCGCGTGCGGCGCCGAAATCAATCAGCACCGGGCTGGCGTTGCGGCGCAGGATGATGTTGTCCGGTTTGATGTCACGGTGGATGAAGCCCGCCCTGTGCACCTCGGCCAGCCCCGAGAGCAACGGCTCCACCAGTGCGCGCAAGCGTGCCTCGCTGTCGATGCAGGAGTGGGTGATGACGCTGGACAGGGTGGACCCCGCCTCGTAGTCCATCACCGTGTAGGCGGTCTGGTTGGCCTCGAACACCATTCTCACGGGTACGATGTTCGGGTGCCTGAAACGAGCCAGGGTGCGGGCCTCGGCGATGAATCGCTGTAGACCCCAGGCGTAGCTCTCGCGCGCATCGTCTGTGCTCGGTATCAC
>JAGQRH010000164.1 GCA_020425605.1 Planctomycetota bacterium
TAATGCCCTGAAGAGCGCCGCCCTGGTGTCCCATCCACGACCAGAAATCGACCGCCCGAGGCACTTCGCCTCGGGCTTCGGCCAGCGGCTTGCCCTGCTCCCGCGTCAGCAACGGGATCAGCTCATCCTTGCGCTCGTCCAGGAGCCGGGACGCGTTGACGAGGATTTGTCCTCGCTTGACGGCCGACATGCGTTTCCATGCCGGGAACGCCGCCTTGGCTGCCGCAACCGCCGCGTTGACATCGGAGCTATCCGATTGCGGGATCTGGGCGATCACCGCCTGATTCGAAGGATCGATATCGGGCACATAGCGACCGGAACGCGGTTCTCCCCACGCTCCACCGATGAAATTCTGGGCAACGCGTTCGGCCGTGGCGTTCATATCAATCGACGTCTCCGATAATCGGCCGTGCTTCGACGGTCATGCGAGTGTCTCCACCTGACGATCGGGCAGCGTTTCGTGCGCCAATCCGAACGCCGGACGCGCGCCAGCGCCGATCCCATG
>JAGQRH010000016.1 GCA_020425605.1 Planctomycetota bacterium
CGAAAAAGCTCGGCTCGAAATGCTGGCTGTAACGCGACGTCACCAGTCGCTGGATGCGATGCGCAGGCAGGTCGGTCTTGTAGCCGTTCAGCGCAGCGAAATGCACGGCCTTGCGTGCGAGGCGCGCGGCGGCCTCGTGGTCCGGGTGGTGGCAGACGAGATTCGGTGCGAGCACGACCTTCGGCTTCAGCTTGCGGAGCATATCGACGACCGTGCGCACGCTTGCTTCATCGTCGTTGACGCTGCCGTCGCGCATGCCGGCGAACTCGATTGCCGCGCAACCCATGATTTTGGCGGCGTCGCGGGCTTCTGCCTCGCGCTGCTCGGGGGTGCCGTGGGTGCCCATCTCGCCGCGCGTCAGGTGCAGCACGCCGGTGCGATAGCCCTGATTGGCCGCGAGGCACAGGTAGCCGCCGGAAGTCATCTCGGCGTCGTCCGGGTGGGCGCCGACGGCAAGCAGGTCGAGTGGTTCAGTCATGGAGGCCTCTGCGATTCGTTCCATATATAACGACCGAAAGCGGCGAAGTCATTCGCGCTACCACGCCAAAACCGGCGCGAGCCGCTTCAACGCCTCGGGGATGCGGCTGCCGAACCAGCAGAGGTCCTGCCCGTCGCAGAGGCGCAGTCGGTTGTCCTTGACCGCGGGGGTGTCTTCAAAGTTGTCCCGCCAGAACTGCAGGTCTGACTGCTTGAAGTGATATGGCTCGTCAGGAAACAACAAGATGTCCGGACGCAAGGCGGCGATGTCGACCGGGTCCATCGCGAAGTAGCGCTCGGTGGATTGCTCGAGCACGTGGTCGCCGCCGAGCGTGCGGATCATGTCGCCGATATACGTGTCCAGCCCCGCGACCATCCACGGGTCGTGCCAGATGAACGCGACCACGCGCGGGCGGATGTGATCGCGCGGCGTGACCCGCAGGTTGTTGTGTTCCTCAAGCTCGCGGGTGCGCTCGGCCGCGGCCACGATCTCACGCGCACCGGCGCGGACGATGGCATCGGCAATGTCTTCGGCATCAAAGAGCCGCCCGCAGGTGGAGACGTACGCGAGGCCCTCTTCAACGGTGGTGGGCTGGGCGACGTGAACGTTGATGCCGGCCGCGCGCAGGGCGTCGATGTCGGCGCGGCGGTTTTCTTCCTTGTTGGCGAGCACGAGCTGGGGTTTCAGTTGGATGATCTTCTCGACATCGATGTCCTTGGTGCCGCCAATTTTTTCGATGGCGCGGACCTCGGGATCGGGCAGGACGCAGTAGCGCGTCCGGCCGACCAACGTGGAGCCCCGGCCGAGCGCGAACAGGGTCTCGGTGACGCTGGGCACGAGGCTGACAACGCGTGTAAGCGGCTGCGGGACGTCGATCTCGGTAAAGGTGAGGTCGGTGATCTTCATGGCGCCAGACTGCCCCGCGGAGTGGCGGCGTCAAAACAAAACCGGCCCGCCGAAGCGGGCCGGTCCGGAACACGAATGCTAGCTCACGCCTGTCAGCTGCAGCGAAACCACGCCGGTGTTGGGCACGGGCGCGCCGCCGGCAGTGTCCGCGCGGTCGGTGGTCAGCGTCGAGTACTGGTTGTCCTTCAGCGTGTCCACCATGTAGATCGTCCAGGTGCCCGCGGAAGGCTCGCCGTTCAGGTTCGACATCAGGCCGGTCGGTGTGCTGTCGATGACGAACTGGAAAGTCAGCAGGTCAAGTCCGGTTGCGACTTCTGGAACAGTCTCGATGATCTCTTCGTTGGTGAGCAGACCGATGTGCCAGTTGCCCGACGGTGCGACCAGCACGAACCAGCTTTCCGTCGCGCCGGACGCATTCGTCGGCTCATAAACCGAAAGCTCAAGCACGGCCTGCCGCACAAAGAAGGAGCTGGTGAAGGTGAATTCGTTGCGAAGCATGCGCTTGGCGCCGAACCATCCGATATCCATCTTGAAGCGCTCTCCCCTGGCCTCCGGCACAATGCCGTAGTTGCCCGCCGCCGCGGAGATCGTCTGGGTCTCGGTCGGCGAGCCGCCGAGGCCGGCCGCTTCGCCACGATTGATGTGCAGGCTGGCGTTGCGCATCACGCAGCGCCCGTCCTTGTCGTCGAGGTAGTCCTTGATCTGGATGCGCCAGTTGCCGTCGCTGTTCATGCCGTCAAACTCGAACAGGAACCCGACTTCGGCCTGCAGGTTTTCGGCATCGGATGCCAGCACAAGATTCACGCCCTTCCAGCTCGAGGCCGTGCCGTCCGGCGCCACGCAGCGGCAGATCAGATCCACATCGCCCATGTCCTTGCCCTTGGGAGGCATGATGTAGAGGTGCGTGCGAACTTCGTCGACCGTCGCGCTGCCGCCCATCTGGAACTGGATCGTCAGCTCGTCTTTGTCGTAGGTCGTGCCTTCGGGAATCTTGAGGTCCCGCATTTCTTCGGGAATCGTGCGGGTGTCGTAATAGGCACGAAGCAGCGGCGAAGATGCAAATGCGCGGTCCGGCAACGGCCGGTCTTTCACGTCGTCGTCTTCCCACGGTGCGCGGCAGTCCGCGCCCATGAGCGCGAAGACAGTCAACACAAGCAGCAGGATCAATGAGTCCTTGCGCATGGCGTCCCCCAACATCCGGGTCCAGCTAACAGTAGAGTGCTATGAGATTTACAAACTTATCGCGAGAGCAGCCCACGGTCAACGGGCGTTATGGAACGGCGCCAAATGCGCGCGTGCCTCGCTCCAGCTGCCGGGTACCGGGGAAGACTGAACACACTGGTCGCTCACATACAGTGTGCCTTCGTCCAACCACGGTCCCGACAACTGGAGTGAGGCACGCTTGGGAGGTCGGGGGCAGGGGGGCCACCCCCGTTCCTCACCCATGCTGCTCGGAACATCAGAACAATACCACACGTAATGGAATAGGCAAACGGAATCGCCCGTTTTGGCAACATTTTTCCCGTGTAAGAAAACAGACTATTTCAATCTGTTCGATTATCTTACACGGATGTGAACAACATGTTAGATACACCCGCGCGCCAATTTCAGCGCCGGACCTTCAAAGACACGTCCAGGGCGGACGCGGAGTGCGTCAAAGCCCCCACGCTCACACGTTCCACACCGGTCTCGGCGTAATCTTTGATTGTGGCCAACGTCACGCCGCCGGAGACCTCAAGCTGCGTTTTCCTTACAGATTCATCGTCGCTGCCGCGGAAAGCCACGGCGGCACGAATGTCTTCCAGCGAAAATTCGTCCAGAAGGACAATATCGGCGCCGGCGTGGATGGCCGCCTGGGCCTCTGCCAGGTTTTCGGCCTCGGCCGTCAGGCGCGTGTCCGGGTGTGCTTCGCGCAGCTTGCTGATCGCCTCCGGCAGCTTCAGCCCGCTGAGGTAGAGGTGATTCTCCTTGATCATCATCTCGTCGTAGAGGCCCATGCGGTGGTTCGCTCCCCCACCACAGACGACGGCGTACTTCTCGAAGGCGCGCAGCCCTGGCGTGGTCTTGCGCGTGTCGAACACCATGCAGCGCGTGCCCTCGATGGCATCCATGAAGCGCGCGGTCAGGGTCGCAATACCGCTCAGGCGCTGGATCAGGTTCAGCGCCGTCCGCTCGCCCGCCACCAGCTGCGGTAGCCCGCAAGTGACGCTGGCGACGACCGTGCCCGCCTTGATGCGGTCGCCATCCACGGCCTCCATCTGCACGCTTACGGAGTCATCCAGCTTGCCGAACACGACCTCGAGCCACTGCAGCCCGCAGATCACGCCGTCTTGTTTGACCCGCACATCGGCCGTGCCGGTCGCATCGGTATCAAGCAGCACGCCGCCGGTCAGGTCGCCGGGGCCGACATCTTCCTGCAAGGCCAGCACCGCCAACTGCTCGGCCAGCATCAGCAGGGTTTCGTCCATGTAGTTGCGCATGTCGGGGTTATAGCGCAGGAGGGCGGCCACGCGCGAGTGCCACGCGCCGATGCACGTGAAGTTGTCGGTTGTCAGAACTGCTCGAAGGCAACTCACCCAGACAACCGGCAACTGATAACGGGCTCAACTGCGGGACGCCTTCGCGATCAGGTCGTCGTACTTGCCCTTCAGCTCTTTGGGCAGCGGCGTCGTGCCCATGCGGTTGGCGAGCAGGTTGATGCAGTCGTCATTGCGCCCGAGGGCATAGTATTCGTTCGCCATCTCGTAGCGCAGCCAGGGGCTGAGCGGATCGCCGGCCTCGATGAACATGAAGGCGCGTTCAAACCAGTCGAAGGCTTCCTCGTGCAGGCCCTTGCCGGAAAGCGCGGTTCCGTAGCGCCGCGCGCCCACGGCCGACTTTGTACGTGTGCCCCACAGGCTTGCCACATAGCGACGGTCGCGGTCGTCGCCTTCGGCCAGCTTCTTGCTTGCGGGCACGCCCACGGCGTCATTATCGCTGCCCATACGGTCATAGAGCCGGGTCAGCTCGCCCTGGCGTATGGGCGGCGGCGGGACCATTTCGTCCGGCGGCTCCTGCGTGCCGGCACAGGCGGCAAAGATCAGGACCAGCAGGCTCAATGTGGCGTACTTCATTGGTTTTGCTTTCGATTGGCTCATCATCATTCGTCGGGAGACTGCCTGCACGAGCCCAGTGAGGCGTTAGTTGATAGTTGGTGGTTGGCAGGAACCGCCAAACACAACTGCCAACTGCCGCGCACTCCCTACCAGCTATCAACTACCAACTATCACCTACGGTCGGCTACTTCCTTGTACGACCGGCGACCGCGCACGGTTGGCAAATCACACGCCCCTCTTCAGGCGCCAGTAGTAATTCCAGCGGCAGTAGGCGTCAAACTGCGAGAGGTCTTCAAACAGATACTCGCCGCTGTCGGCCCCGTGCGCAAGCGCGAGCGTCGCGCCCGGCTGCGTCGCATCGCCCGCGAACGGAACGATCGTCTTCACGGCCGCATGCAGATTGCGCGCCCGGCTGGCAGTGTGATCAAGCCCGGTCACGCGGCCCTTGCTGGTGACGCGCAGACGCTCAAACGGTTTCGTGAACAGCAGGTCGAGCACCGTGTCGATTTTGCCGAAGCCTTCAACTTCCGGCGCACCGGCCGTGGACTTGCCGCTCAGCGCGGCCTCGAGCGCCTCGCCCAGTTGCTTGTTCGCGTGCTCGACCTCGCGCGCCAGCGGGAAGACGCGGTCGCGCGCGCGCTCAAGTTGCTTGGCGGCCATGCTCTGCCGGTCGGTCGCGTCGCTGAAGCCGTCCTCTTCGATTTTGTCGAACAGCCCGGCCGAGAGGGCATCCGGGTCCATGATCACGCCGCCGGCCAGCAGCACCAGGTTGTCCCAGGGCCAAAGCTTCGGCATGCCCGCGCCGGTGATGGAAGGGGTGCCGAAGCCCTCGCGGTCAATGTGGCTGAGCGAGACATGCACCGGCTTGGGCAGGATCGGCAGCTCGGAGTCGGGCACGCACACGGCCTCAACGCCATAGTCGGCCAGCGCCTTCACGGCATCGCCGGCCGCGGCTTCTTCCGCACCCTCAAACAGGATGCCCCGCTGAAGGCGGCACGCGCGCACGGTGTCGGAGCGCGGAAGTTTCAAGACACGAGCCAGCTCCGGCGCCACCAACGCCGGGTCCAGCCAGCTCACAGCCGTCAGGAGCACCGAAAAGCGCCCCTCCGCACGACTCAACCGAACAGCCATGAACGCATTAGAAAGTGCGCACGCACCGGTGGCCAGAGGCCACTGCCTGACGATGTCGCAATGATGTGGTATGAAGTGCGTGGATTGTTTGGCGGATGAGCAAGCCGCTAGAGAGCGGAGGCGCGCCGGTCGGGCCTTGGGTGACAGGCAAGAAGGCTATCGGCCAAGAAGCAACCATTGTGTAGAGTCCAAGCAGATTCGCGGAGTTGTGAGATTGGAGAATATTATGCGGTCCTGCATCGTAGTTGCGTTGTCGGCAATCGTCGCACTTTCTCTTCTGAACACTCGCTCTCTAGCGGACGACCACACCAAGTTGGCCGCGCCAAAGGACCTAGCAAAACGAGAACTCAAAAATCTGCCTGATGGAAGCGCTGTCCTGGAGGCCCTCGGTACAGGAACCGGTCCCAATTCAGAGTACAACTACGACAACAATGATTGGGGAACCCTGAACGTATTCGTCGGGTCGGATGGAAGTGTCACTGTCGAACTGTCGGCAAAGACAGCGATGATTGGAAAGATTGGCGATCGCAGCCTCACCAGGAACCTGGCGGCATACCGCGGCGAACAGGAGCCGAAGTCCGGCCGCTACAACCGCATCGCCAACGTGATCTTCGATTCAACCCGCAGCGCACGCGATCTGATACTCGTCTGCGGCGCGATTTGTAACTGCGAGATGTGGCGGATTCGAATCTTGGTGCAGGGCCCTGGCGGGAAGCGCTATCTGGTACCATTCAACGCGCCCGGCTGGGTTGAGACACCGTTCGGCGATTCCAAGAAAATCAAACAACCAGACGCCCCCAAGGACAAGCTGCCGACACCCCGCAGGAATGTAAGGTTCGAAGGCCCTCCCAGTCTTGACGACCCACCGCCGGAGAAGCCGGTTGAGTATCCGGGGGGCGAAGACACCGACCCCAAGAAGGACAAAGAAAAGGAGAAGGAAGGTCCAAAGATCGAAGCCGGGGCTCTTCCTATCTACATCCATGCCTACGCCGCCAAAGACAAGGCAGGCAAGCAGACCGTCGTTTACATCGCAGAATGCGACGAAAAGAAGACCGACCACCACGTTGATATCCCAGAGGAAGTAACGATCACCGACCCGATCTTCCTGGCCGGTCACAGCGACATCGGATTTGGTGGTGTGGGAGACCCAGGACGGGTTGCCGCAATCGAGAAGGCAAAGACTTGGGCCAAGGAACTCAACTCGAACGAGATGCGTCTTGAGGTGATCGATGGCGTTACGCTCGACGGACTGCTTGAAGTTGTGACGGCCGCATACGGCTCCGACGCTGCGCTGGTGGTGCTCCTCAGATAATGACGGAAGGCCAAAACGCGAAAGCGGGAAACGGCTCTACCCCCTCACAATGCTCACCGCCGCGCCTAGACCACCGCTTACGCAGAGGGTTGCTAGGCCGCGGTTGGCTTTGCGTTGCTTCATGGCGTGGGCCAGAGTCGTGACGATGCGGGCGCCGGTGTTGCCGATTGGGTGGCCGAGTGCGATGGCTCCGCCGTTTACGTTGAGGCGGTCACGGGGGATCTTCAGCTCGCGGTCGCAGGCGAGCACCTGTGCGGCGAAGGCCTCGTTCAACTCCACCAGGTCGTAGTCCTCGATCTTCAGCCCGAGCTGCTCGTTCAGCTTGCGCGTGGCGGGCACCGGGCCGAGGCCCATTACCTTCGGGTCCACGCCCGCGAACGCGAAACCTTCCAGCCGCGCGAGCACTTCGAGACCGAGTTCCTTGGCACGCGCCGCGCTCATTAACAGTACGGCAGACGCGCCGTCGGTGATGCCGCTGGCGTTGCCCGGCGTCACGCTGCCGCCTTCCATGAACACTGCGTGCAGCTTGCCCAGCGCCTGCATGCTCTGGCCTTCGCGCACCGGCTCGTCGTGCTCGATCAGCGTTTCACCCTTGCGGGTCTTGATCGTGACCGGGCTGATCTCGGCTTTGAACGCGCCGGCTTTAATAGCCTTCTCGGCCTTGTGGTGGCTGTGCACTGCGAACTCGTCCTGCTCTTCGCGGCTCAGGTCGTACTGCTCGCGCAAAGTCTCGGCCGTGCGGCCCATGAGCTGGTCGGCCAACGGACAGTGAAAGCCGTCGCGGTACATCAGGTCGATGACTTCGCCGTGCGTGAGGCGGTAGCCGTCGCGCATGCCAGTCAGCATGTGCGGCACGTTGGTCATGCTTTCCATGCCGCCGGCGACGACGACGTCAGAGATACCGAGCTGGATCTGCTGCGCGCCGAGCACGATCGCTTTCAAGCCGCTCGCGCAGGCCATGTTGATGGTGGTGGCGACGGAGGTCTCGGGAATGCCCGTGCGGATGCTGACCTGCCGCGCCGGGTTCGGGCCGCAGCCCGCCTGGCGCGCGTGGCCCATGTAGACTTCGTCGACCAGCTTCGGGTCAATGCCCGACTCGGCCAGCACGGCGTGTACCGCGTGCACGCCCATTTCGACGGCCGACAGCGAGCTGAGCCCGCCCGAGAATTTGCCAATCGGCGTGCGCTTGGCGCTGCAGATGACGATGTCTTTGAATTCCATGACAGCCTCCGTGAACATGATAACGGCCGGCAAGGCCGCCGTGTTCCTACCGACTCGGCCCGTGCGTTGCAACCGTCAGCTTGCCGCTCCGCCCCGCCGGAAAGGGCGGGGCGGGTCGACAGGTACGCGCAGAGCCATGGGCGCAACCACCAAGCGTTCTCTTGCTTGACGGTGCATGGGCCAGTGATACGCTCGCGCCCCCGCCCAGCGCGGGAAAGGTCAGGTAGCTCAGTTGGTAGAGCAGCGCATTGAAAATGCGCGGGTCGCCGGTTCAAGTCCGGCCCTGACCACCAGAACATAAAGCCCCCGGTTCCCGCCGGGGGCTGTTCGTTTGAACGGTCCTTCCGATGAACCGTTCCGTTGCCTTCGGCAGCCGGCCGCTTCGCCCACGCTCGGGCTGTAGCCCGAGCTACTCCGCTTTCAGACCCCTTTGGCGTTTGAGGTTCAAGTCCGGCCCTGACCACCAGAATTCACGAGCCCGGCCGACTGGCCGGGCTCGTTCCGTATCACCTGCTTCGCGGGTTCGGTGGCTACTTCTCGGCCTCCTGCACGACCTTGACGAAGGCCATCAGCTCCTTCCAGCGATCGTCCTTGCGCAGCGCGTCGAGGTCGTTGTCGTGGCCCATCAGGTCGAACGCCCGGAACCCCTTGTTGATGCCCTTGTTCAGGAGCTCGAACGCGCGGTCGATGTCGGCTGCGGCTTTGGCCTTGCCTGCATCGTCGGCCTCCCAGGTCGTTGACCGCACGGCGTAGATAGCCGCCAGCCTGTAGGCCGACCAGCGGTGCCACAACTTGTCTGCCAGCGCATTCAGCTCGGTCTCCAGGGCAATCTGGATATCTTCGCGCGCGCCCACGAGGTCACCGGTACGGGCGCGACAGTCCGCCCGCGCCGTGTACGCGCCGATGACTTTCGGGAAAATCTTGATCTCGGTCGTGAATTCGTCGATCGCCTTTTCGTACTCGCCCTTGTGGCGCAGGTACAGCCCGGCGAACTCGTAGCCCGAGTTGCCGCCGGAAAACTTGAACTTCAGCTGCTCGGCGACGTCCTTCAGCTTTTCATACTCGCCCAGCTGGTAGTAGGCGCATGCGACGAACACCTGCGGCTCTTCGCCGGTCGGGTTCATTTTCTGCGCCTGCTGGTAGAACTTGAGGGCCTCTTTCGAATTGCCCTGCCAGCGCCTGCACTCGCCTTTGCGGGCGACACTGAGGATGTCTTTGCTGTTCAGCTCGACGGCTTTGCTGAAGTCTTCAAACGCGCGCTCGAAGTCCCCGAGGTTCAGGTAAATGTAGCCGCGCATCTGGTACCAGCCGTAGAACTTCGGCTGCAACTCGATCGCGCGGTCATCGTCGGCGATGGCTTTCTGGTATTCGCCCATCATCGCGAAGACCCGGGCGCGCTGGTTGAGCACGTTGGCGTCGTCGGGGTACTTGTCGACCAGCTTGTTTGCGAGGCCCAACGCCGAGAAGTAGTTCCCGGCCATCATCTCGTTGTAGCAGGGCTCCAGCTCGGCGCGGGTGACGCCTGCGAGCATCTCTCCCGGCGCAGCCTGTGAAGGCGCCGGCGCATCGGCGATTGTGGTCCCGCCCGGCACGCACAGGGCGGCCGCAGTCAGCAACAGGCAGATGAAGGTCTTTGGCATTTCGCGCTCCCTTATGACTACTGACCTGCAAGGGCGGCGCGTCTGCGACCGCCTACTCTTTCTCGGGCAGCTTTTCGACTTTGTATTCGTGGCCGCGCTTCGTGAGCACTTTGGCGCTGATGATTTTTGAGCCCAGGCGCAGCTTGTCCATTACGTCGAGGCCTTCCGACACCCGGCCGAAGACGGCGTAGCCTTCATCCAGGTGGTGCGTGGTCGCGCTGGCGAGGCAGAAATAGAACTGGCTGCCCGCGCTGTCGGGCTCAGCGCTGCGGGCCATGCCGAGTGCGCCGCGGAAGTGTTTGCGTTTTGCCTCGCGCTTGATGCTGTAGCCCGGACCGCCGGAGCCGGTGCCGTCCGGGTCGCCGCCCTGCACCACGAAGTGCGGCACCACGCGGTGGAAAACCAGCCCGTTGTAGAACCCCTTCTCAACCAGCTCGATGAAACTGGCGACGGTGTTCGGCGCGTCGTCCTCGAACAGCGTAATCACCATGCGGCCCTGGTCGGTGATCATCTCGACACCCGGCAGGTCCTTCTCGGCGTCGTACAGCGCTTTCTCGGCGGGCCATGTCTCATCGAGTGTCTTGAAGGTTTCGGCGTATCGCTCCAGCCGCGCCTTCACGGCCGGGCTGGGATTGGCGGCCAGCTGCGCCATGAGGTTTGCATTCGCGGCCTTGTAGTCGCCCCCTCTTGAGAGCAGCAGCGCGGGCAACAGGCAGTAGCTGCCGTATTCGGCGAGGTCCTCAACCTTGGCAAGCGGCAGCGCCTTCAGCTCGGACTCCGCTTCCTGGTATGCGACGCGCCCGGCGAGGTCGCCAAGCCCGATCAGCGCGCTCGCCTTCAGCACGTGCAACCGGAAGCGCTTGACAGGCTCGTCATCGAGCAGCTTCAGCATGCGCCGAAAGCCACGCTCGGCGATCTCAGTCTCGCCGCTGATCACGAACAACCGATAGCAGGCCGGGCTGTCGAGCGTGCTGCCGTCGCCGGCGAAGCGCTCGAACATGCGGTCCTTGTCAGCGCCGTAAAGCCCCTGCAGTTTTTCGGCGTCGTCGGCCTCGCCGAAAATCGTTGCGATGAAACGGATTTCGCCCGCGCGCTCTGCCTGCCAGCCCAGCGCCACGCTCTCGGCGGGCGTGAGGTCTTTCCATTCCTCGGTGGCCTTGTCCACTTCGTCTAGAATCTTCAGCGCCTCAGCGAGCCGGTAGTGGGTCAGCGCAACTTCCGCGTCGGCGACGCGCACCTGGACGGATTCACGCATCTCATCACGCTCGGGTGGAGTTTCCTTCTGCTTTTGCACTGGAGTGCAGGCGCAGACAATCAGGGTGCAGATTCCGAGGGCAATCCATCGCATGGTGCTATCCAAAGTTACGTCCCTGCCGCTGGCAAGGTCATCATTCGACGGAATTTGGGAATGGCGTGACAATCCAATCCGTATGAAACTACGGGTAAGGAGTCTGCCATGAACATGACTGTGGGTGAGCTTTCAAAACAGGCCGGGGTAAACCTGGAAACCGTGCGCTTCTACGAGAAGCAGAAGCTGATGCCGCGGCCTGAGCGTACATCAGGCGGGCACCGAGTTTACGGCGATGCAGACGTTGAGCGCCTCAAGTTCATCCAGCGCGCCAAGTGGGTGGGGTTCACGCTGAAGGAAATCCGCACACTGATGCGCGTGCGCGAGGCCGACCCGACCGAAAGCTGTGAAGACGTCATGGACCTCGCGCGCCGCAAAGTCGTTGAAATCGAAGAAAAGCTGGCCGAGCTCGGTGAGATGCGCAAAGCCCTCCACCGCTTCATCGACTGTTGCCCCAATATCGACGCCGGGCATTGTCAGGTGCTGCACGGAATTGAACAGGTTTCTGAGCCAAAGGCTTGAACCCGTAGTGAGGTACCAGTGTAGTGTCAGCCTCCCGGTGGTGCGGGTAACGAGAAAGTCTTGATGCGCTTCATCTTACGCTGACTCATCCTGCTGCTGCCGGCCGTGCTGCCGGCTAGCCTGTTTGCCCACAACACTCTGTTTGGCCACGCGCCCCGGACCATCTGGAAAGGCGGCATGGAGATTGAGGCCGAGTACGAGTGGCAGATCTTCAAACGCTTCTATGAGGAAGACCACCCGGCCGCGAATCCTCGCGACGACCAGGTGACCATTCACGGCTTCACGGCGGCCTGGACGTACGGGCTGCACCGCGACTGGGCGGTCCGCGTTTCCGTGCCGGTGATGTTCGCAACCCACACCAGCAAGGACGACACGGAGTCGCGTTTCGGGCTGGGCAACATCCCGTTCTCGTTGAAGTGGCGCTTCTACAATGACCCGTTTCCCGGCGGCTCGATCCAGTCGGGCGCCTGGGTGCGGGTGACTGTCCCGACGGCCGACCGCTCGGAAGACGGCAAGCTGCTGGGCGAAGACATCGAGTTCGGCAACGAAACCTGGAACTTCCAGCTGGGCTGGACCGCCAGCTACAGCACGCGACAGTTCTACTTCTGGTTCGACGTCGCCGCCGACGCGAGCACCCGGCGCTCCGGTACGGGCGCGGGGCCGGGCATCGCATTCCACCCGGCGTTTGCGTGGCGCGTGTTTGAATTGACCAGCTACAAGGACTTCGACCTGATCCTGCTGATCGAGTCGGACTTCGCGATGCAGGCCAAGGGCTCGGTCAACAGCCACCAGAACCCGAATTCAGGCTGGATCAAGACGCACCTTGAGGGCGGGATCCAGATGAACATTACCAACCGGATTGAGATCAAGTTCGGGTACCACCTGCCGCTGTACAGGCGTTTCTTTGGGCGGCAGTTCGTCCACGAGGGCGAGTTCAAGTTTTCCTTCAACTACCTCATCTAGGTGAGCCATGAAAATGAAACTGATGCTTGGGTTGCTGCTCGGTGTGCTGTTGGCCGGCTGCCAGACGGCGCCCGTGGACAACACCAGCAAGGTCAACAAAGAGCCGACGCCCAAAGAAAACACCGCGCCGGCGAACAACTCGACGACTGAGCCTGAGCCGACACCCGAGCCGGAAGTCGACCCGGATGTGGTCAAGGGCCAGGACGGCAAGGAAGTGATCTTCGTCCTCGGCGTAGACGGCATGGACTGAGGACAGTGAGCGACGGGCATCATTGATGCCCTCGAATCCCGGTCCGGGATTACCGCAGCAAAGACTGACATCATCGAAGCCATCGTGTACCTGAAAGGCAAGGCGGGCACCCAGTTGAAGAAGAGCGAGGTACGCGCAATAGTGGAAGACGACTACGGCTTCGGATTCCGCTCGCTCGAAACGACCGACAAAAAGTGGGATGACCTGCCGTAGCAGACTGTTAAGACAGCGGACTACGGAGCAGACAGATGAAGAAGATCATGATGGTTGCCGTCGCGGCGCTGGCGCTGGCCGGTTGCACGCAGTCGGATTCGCAGGAACCGACGCAGGCGCCCTCCACGGAACAGGCGAAGCCGGCCGAGCAGACCAAGAAGGACGATACGGTGAGCAACGCGCAGCTCGTAACATACGAGGTCAAGGTAGACGGCATGATGTGTGACGGCTGCAAGAAGCACGTCACCGACATCCTTTCCGCGCAGGAAGGCGTCAACGACGTGACGGTCGACCTCAAGACCGGCACCGCCATCGTGCACGTGAAGCCGGGCGCAAACTTCGACGAGGCCAAGGCCAAAGACGCTCTCGACGTCGACGACTACAAACTCACCGCCTGCACACGCATCGCCAACTAGCACGCGGAATAGCCCACGGCCGCTTTCTGTTTGTTTGATGGGTTGTTAGACATCGAACCATCAGGAGGCGGCCATGCTGCGCACACCGAAGAAGATCATCACAGCGCATCGCCAGTCAGAAGGCGGCGGGTTCATCGTGCGGCGGCCCTTTCCCACCAACGGCCTCGACATGGTCGACCCGTTTCTGCTGCTCGATGAAATGGGGCCCGCAGACTACGCGCCCGGCAAGGCCGTCGGTGCACCGGATCACCCCCACCGCGGTTTCGAGACCGTGACCTACATGCTCGCGGGCGAATTCACCCACGAAGACAGCGCGGGCCACAAGGGCACGCTGCGCCCCGGCGACGTGCAGTGGATGACGGCCGGCGCGGGCGTCGTGCACAGCGAGTTGCCGTCTGAGCGGATCATGAAGGAAGGCGGGCGCGTCCACGGCTTCCAGTTGTGGGTCAACCTGCCCGCGCGCGACAAGATGATCGCCCCGCGCTACCAGGAAGTCAGCGCGGCAAGCATCCCCAAGGCACACAGCGAAGACGGCAAGGCGCACGCGGCCGTGATTGCCGGTGAGGCGCTGGGTGTCAGCGCCGTGATCGACACCCACACGCCGATCATCTACCACGACTGGACCCTCCAGCCCGGCGCCGACGTGACCACGAAGGTTGCAGGCGAGATCAACGTGTTCGCCTACGTGTTCGAGGGTGAAGCGCTGGTCGGCGGCGAGAAACTGACCGAAGGCCAGGTTGCGTTTCTTGGCGACGGCGACGAAGTGCAACTCGGCGCGCCCGAAGGCGCCGCACAGCCCGCCCGGCTGCTGTTGATCGGCGGCAAGCCGCTGGGAGAGCCGGTTGCGCGCTACGGACCATTCGTGATGAACACAGCCGATGAAATCGTGCAGGCCGTCCGCGACTTCCAGGACGGCAAGCTGGGCGAAATCGTCCGCTGATTGAGCTGCATCTGGAACCGCTAAGGACCGTAAAGCACCGCGAAGAACTGCGATGACAACCAAAGGTACACATCAGTGAACATTCGGGCTTTGCACCGATGTTCAGGTATGTGCACCGATGGTTGCTTTGGCGGTTGCCCTTCTTCGCGGTCCTTAGCGGTTAAATGCCGCTACAGCTTGAAGTCCTTGAAGGCGTCGACGATGCCGGGCTCGTTGATGCGGCTGACTTCGTACTTCATGGGCGTGATGCTGATGAAGCCTTCGCGGATGGCCACGGTGTCCAGCTCCGGGTCGGTCTGTTTGTCGCGCGCGGCCTTCACGTCGTCCCAGACCGGCCAGTAGTAGCTGCGCCCGTCGGGTGCCTCGCGCTCGAGGAAATTGTCGCCCTTGATGGTCGGGTTTTGGCGCGTCACGCGAATGCCCTTGATCTGCTCGCGCGGGATCGGCGGCAAATTGATGTTATAGAGCCAGGCATTGCGCGAATGCTTGGCTGCCATGACTTTCCGAATCAGGTCGGCGCACAGCTGGTCCAGCCCGCCCCATTCCACCTTGTTCGTCCAGTTGGCCAGGCTGAACGCGATGCTGGGCACGCCGAAGCCGTGCGCCTCGGCCGCGGCCGAGACCGTGCCGCTGTGAAACACATTCCAGCCGAGGTTGCCGCCGTGGTTGATTCCGGACAGGCACAGGTCCGGTGGCCGATCCAGCAGCTTGATCATCGCCAGCCGAACACAGTCGCATGGCGTGCCCCCCACCGCGACGCGCATGACCTCGCTGTGGGTGTGCGGCAGTCGATAGGCAAAGACCGGGTGACGAATCGTGATGGCGTGGCTTTGTGCACTGTGCTCACGCTCAGGCGCGACGACATAGACTTCGCCGCCGAGGCGCTGCGCCGCCTGTTCCAGCGCGACCAGTCCGGGCGCGTTCATGCCGTCGTCGTTTGTGATCAGGATTCGCATGGTCTGTTTCCGGTTGTCAGAAGCTACAACTCCGCGCGCGCGCGTACACTGACAACCGTCTACTCGATGCCGGCCTTTCGCAACGCGGCCGTGGCGGCGTCGAACAGGGCTTTCTCATTGGCGGTGGCCTGTTTCAAGGCGTTGGCATCGCCTTTCAGTATGGCGCGCACGATCGCCAGATTCTCGACGCTGGATGCGTAGAACCAGACGATTGTCCATGACGCCAGGTAGTTCCCGCGCACGACCCCCGGCACGTAGAATTCCGCCGGGCGTGCGTCGACTGCCTGCCGGATGTGCGCAGGCGTCAGGACGCCCAGCGGCGCATCGCCAAACGTGAAGAACTCGCTCGGCAGCTCGTCGTAGACCATACGTCCTTCGCTGTCCTGCCTGCCCGCAGACAGGAACACCGCCATGCCCTCATTCAGCCAGCGCGGCATGGTCTCGGTGCGACCGGTGCTTGCGACGCACATGTGCCAGAGCTCATGGACCAGCGTTCGCTGCAGCTCGTCTTCGCCAAACGCCCGACATGCCAGCACCGAGCGCGCGCCGCCAATGCCGTGCGGAAGATACATGCCCGCCACGTTGTCGAGGTTGTCACCCGCGACAAGCAATGCGGCGTGAAGGTACTCGATCGGGCTGGAAAAGATCGCAAGCACGCCCTCATCCAGCTTTTCCGACATGTCCGGCAGCCACAGGCGAATCTTCTCGGTATACGGCTGAAGACGCGCCAGGATTACCCTCAGGCTGTCGTCATCGAGATCACTCACGAGGCGCAAACCGAATGGGCCGTCAAGCTCGGTGGCCTGCAGTGTCGGGGGCTGCAGCAACGCGCTCGCCGAGTCTGCAAACTCCGCGATCTGGACGTGGTTGGGGTAGTCGCGATGCGCCGCCGCCAGTACCTGCTGCGCGCCGCGAATGTCGCCGTGGTCCGCGGCCAGCCGCGCTTTCACGAGCGCGAAGTCAGGCTTCAGGGCTTCGGGCATGTCAACCCGGGCGAGCTTCAGCTGCGCTTCCGCCGCGTCGATTTCCCCGACACGACGATCCGCCTCGGCCAGCGCCAGGCTGGTCACAGGCGTCCTGGTCAGCTTGTCGGCCGCCTGCAGGAAGGCGCGACCGGCATCCAGCCGCCCGGCGACGAGCGCCGCGATGCCCGCCTCATGCTGCGCGGCCGCAAGCTGCGGATGCATCGCAGCGATGCGTTGAGTAACTTCCGCGCGCCGGGCGATGTCATCGCCCATGCCCGCCCGTTGGCGGACCTCTTCGTCGCTGTAGGCCTTCAGGGCTTCTTCGATTCCAGGGTGGCGGTAGGCGCTGATGCCGGACAGCAACCCGACGGTTGCGTAATCGCGCAAGCGCTCAAGCGTTCGCCGCGCAAGCAGTCGCTGGCCTGCATCCTGCATCCAGGTGGCGTCCAGCTTGACTGACATCGACAGGTCGCGCACACGCGCACGCTTGTCGGTGAACGACAGGCCCATTGTCAGGCCGTTCTTGAGCGCGACGTTCGCAGCACTTTCAACACCGCCAATGCTTATGCTCAGCAGCCCGTCCTTGATCGTAAACGCTAGCTCGGCGGGCAGGGCCAGCTTGTCGAGTTGCTGCTTGCTGCCGGGCATGGCAACGAATCGACGCGGCGTCCGCGTGCGGATGCACAGCTGCCAGCCGTCTGCCGTGTGGCTGACTTCAAGCAACCAGGCCGCGGCCGGGTCAAGCATGTCACGCAGATGAAGGGCAAACTTGCCACCTTGCTCAAGGTCCGCCAGTTTCAGGGTGCCGCTGGCGCTGGTGAAGCCGACGTCGAGCAGTGCCTCACAGCTGGGCTGGGCCTCACTCGGGCCGACAGCCATGCCCGCCTCGTCAAAGTCGAAATGGCCGCGTACACGACCGGTGCCGGAGCCTGTGAAGTCCATCCAGTCCGGCGTGTCTATAAGTTTCGCACTGAGTGTGCCTGCGTCGGTTCGGTCCGGCTCAGCATGGAAGCTGTCGCCGAAAAAACCGTCGGCGTCAAAGCCCTGCGCCGCGACGGGCGTTGTCAGGGCCAGTGCCAGTGCGATCGCGAATGCTCGTGCGGTCGTCAATCTTCGTCCCTTGGCCCCGGGGCCCTATTCTATCAAACGCCGCAGCAAAACACGAAGCGGCCGCCGGGATCACCCGACGGCCGCCCAGTTGGTTGTTTGCGCCTATACCCGACGCTCGGGGTGCACCCCGTACTGCTCACCCCCGCCTTCTTCTTCATACTTGCTGCGGCAGTGGATGCAGATGCGGGTGTACGGCATGACCCGCAGGCGCTCGATACTGATGTCGATGCCGCAGGCTTCGCATTCGCCGAACTTGCCGCCGTCGATCTTTTCGAGGGCACGGGAGATTTCCTTCAACTCCTCGGTCTCGTTTTCAATCATCGACAGGTTGAATTCCTGCTCGTACTGCTCGAACGAGCTGTCGGCGAGGTGATTCGACGACACATGCTGGGTTTCGTCGCTGAAAGCCTCATTCTCGAGGTCGTTGACGTCGCCCTGCAGCTGCGCACGACGGACCGTCAGGAGCTGGCGGAATTCGTCGGCTTCCTTCTTGGTCGGCTTGCGGTGATGCAGCGTGATTGGGTTCTCGCCGAGGCTCTTTTCTGTTGCATTGACGTGGCGCAACTTGACGCGCTCTTCCGGCGACGCGGCCGGTGCGGGCCCGCTGCGCTTAAGGCGAATCAGAACACCCTTGCCTGAGACCTTGGATGCGGTGCGAGTGACCGCCGGTTTCTTGGAACTCGCGCTGGCAGCCTTCTTGCCGCTCTTCTTGCTAGAGCCGGACTTGCCTGCCCCTGACTTGCCTGCCATGGATGCCTTCTTCCCGGATGATTTCTTAGCAGCGCTGGACTTCTTGGCCGCGGGCGCCTTGGCCGCCTTCTTGACTGACGACTTACTGGCCACCTTCTTGGCAGACTTCGCCGGTTTCTTCGCGGACTTACTCGTCGACTTTTTCGCTGACGACTTCGCGGACTTCTTTGCGGAATTCTTTGCGGACTTTTTCGCAGGCGCCTTCGACGCCTTTTTCGCAGAACTCTTTGTGGCCTTCTTGCCGGACTTCTTTGCCGACTTTCCAGCCTTCTTCGCTGCGGCTTTCTTGGCCATTGGACTGCTCACTTTCTGGCGCCGCCGTGCAGGCCGGCTGATTTGAAAAAACGCCGCGAAAGCATAGGCGGGAGCCGTGGGGTGTCAAGCAAAACGCCCTCAAATGCGAGCAAACGGCGGATGTGCGATGATTTGTTCCAGCACGGGCAGGTTTGGCTCGAGAAACTGCAGGCTGCGGACGTCTTCGGGCGGCATCCAGCGGTGCTCCAGCGCGCCGGGCGAGGCCGCCGCGCCATCGGGCTTTCGACCCACGAAGAATGTCAGGCGCACGCGACGGCCCGGGTAGTCAACCTCCCGCACCGCGTATTCACGCAGCCCCGGCGCATCGTAGCCGATTTCTTCCCGCAGCTCGCGGCGCGCACACTGCAGAGCACTCTCATCACCCTCGCGCTTTCCGCCCGGCCATTCCCACCAGCCGCCGAAGTAGCTGCCCTCCGGCCGGCGGTTTACCAGCATCCGCGGACCGTCAAACAGGATTACAACCGAGACGTCAATCGTTGGGCTGCTGGGACTCATGGGCCCAGTTTCCCACCGACGATGCGGGTTGCAAGTCGTACAATGAGTGGAATGGACTGGATCAAGGACAACTGGAAGCGTGTTCTGAAATTCGGCGGCCTGGGCGCCGGGTGCTTCACGTTGGCGCTCGGCGGTTTCGTGCTGGCGCGCTACGTAGCGTCCGGCAGCGAGTACGAAGGAAAACTGCTCGACCTCGTGCCGACTGACGTGTCGGTAGTCATGACCGTCGACAACGTGCCGGCCCGAAAAGGTGAGTTTGAGCGGTTCCTCAGTGATCTCGTGCAGCAGCCGGCCCTGCCGCAGCTTGAGCGCTCAAGCCTCTGGCGTGACTCGCTGGGCAAGGCCTTCGGCGAGTCACTGCAGCAGTTCAAGGATGAAGAATACGAAGGCGGCCTGAAACAGGCCCGCAGCGACGCCGACCAGCTCGGCATCGAGCTGTTCAAGGACGTGCTCGACGGCGAAGTCGTGATCGCCACGGACCCGGGCGGCGATTCCAGCGACCTGCTCGTGCTCACGAGGCTCGCCCGCAACGCGCGCTTCAAGTGGCAGTTCCTTGATGTCGCGTCGGGCTTCTTTCCGGACGCCCCGAACCAGCCGAAGCTGGAATACGCCAACGGCATCCTCAAGGTCACGCCGGTCGCGCAGCCTGACCAGCCTCCGCCGCGCACCATGATGATCGCCGTGCTGGATGACGTGCTCGTCATCAGCAACAGCTCACGACTGATGAACGGCGCCATCGCCCACCACTCAGGCAAGAGCAAGGGCATCTCGGCCGACGCAAGCTATGAAGCAACCCTCGCGCTCGTTGAGCCTGCCAGCCGCGACGCCCACTTCAGCGGCATCTGGATGAACCTTGACCGCCTGCGGACAAGGCTGCCTGCTGAGCCGGACGAAACCGGCCGTGAAGTCAGCCCCGTGGACGCATACAACTCGATGCCCGAAAGCGTTGTGGCGATCTACCCGGACATTTTCGGGCCCGTAAACCGCATCGTGAGTGCCGACCTCGACTCGCGCCCGTTCAGCGCGGCGTACTACGGCATCGACATCAGCCAGCCCAGCCAGGTGACCTTCGACCAGTACCTGCTCGTTTCCGAAGACCGCATCGGCGCTGAGGAATTCAGGCACCTGCGCGAAACCTGGGCCCAGCCGGCGGCGATCGAGTCGCAGCTTGAGCTGTTGCCGCAGGACACCATGATGCAGGTCAGCTACCGGCAGCCGCTCAGCATTCTGTACAACGACGTATTCGACCAGCCGACACGCGAGAGCCTGGTGGGCGACTTTGTGGTTGCCATGAAGTCCTCGGCCGTCGCCAACTGCATGCCGAACGAAGCCGAAGAACTCGTCTTCGCGGCCGTGCCTCGCAAGTACGCTCCCGAGGCGGCCGTGCCGCTGTCAGGCACCGACATGCCGCTACCCGGCTTCGCGATCGCGTTCCGCACGCCGCAGGCCGACCCGCTGATCGCGCGTGCGCTGCTGAGTGAATACCTGCAGGTCCAGCGCGGGCGAAGCACCAGCAAACCCGGTGACAACCCGGAAGAAAAGAAAGGCCCCGTACAGGTCGTTGACCTGTTCGTTGCGGGCCAGCAGGTTTACGGCTTTGACGACCCGCGCGAAGACGACAATTTCATCCGGCGGCTGAACCGCAGCATCCGCGCGGCGCTGGTCGGCGAATGGCTGATCCTGACGAACTCTGAGCAATTGCTCGCCCATGCAATCAATGCGTCCAACGGCAAAGTGGTCGGGCTTCTGAAATCCCCGGGCTCGGCGTGGCGCTCGCTGTCCAGCAGCGGCAGCGCCACGGTCTACCTGAACTTCGAGCAGTTCGTGAACTACGCCGCCAGCCCCGAACTGTTCAAGGTGCTGCGCGACAACAAGTTCAATCCCACGCTGCCGGAGGGTCGCGACCCCCGTGAGCTGCGCGAGGAGATTGCCAGGACGCTGGGCTACAACCCGAACGACACCAGCAGCCTCACCAAGCCCGACGTCTCAGCCGAGTACAACCGGCGCAAGGCGGCCTGGGAACAGAAGTGCGCCATCGAGGGCGACCGCTATATCTCGGAGCTGCAAGCGGACATGAACGGCCTGCGCTATTTCCGGGATCTCGCCCTGACGACCGACTTTGCCGCGGACCACCTGCACGTCCGTGGCATCCTGCGCATCGGCTCATAGCCTCTTCGCACGCAAATTCCCTATACTGGCGGCATGAAAACACTGCGCGTACTGCCGGCCGTTCTGCTGTTGCTTGCCTTTTCACTGCACGCCCCGCGTGCGCAGGACAGCACATCCAAGGCCGAGGCCAGGAACTACAACTTCCTGATCTATTACATGGGCTCGCGGATCGGCTGGTCCAAGACCACAGTGACGTCTGAAGTACTCAACGGCGCCACGGTAACGCATGAACACGAGGACTCATGGCTGCAGATCAAGCGCAGCTTTGACGGCATGACGTTTGAGTCCGCGGCCGTGGTTGACTACTGGTACCACCTGGATGGGCGGTTGATCAAAGTCGTGGACGTCACGAAGAACGGAAAGCAAAGCGTCACGGTCGAAACGGCCTATGGCGAGAAAGACGTCACCATCAAGGAGACCGTCGACCAGGGCAAGCCCAGCAGCACGACACTCACCCTCGGCGAGCGCACAGTCTACGGCGACACCCGCGCATGGCGCGTACTCAAGGACTCCAAGCGCCTGAAGTCCGGCGAGAAGCTGGATTTCTGGACGGTCGATGACGGCGACCACGCGTTCGTTGAGCAGCACTGGACGGTCAGCGGCCCCAGCAAACGCAAGCTCAACGACAAGAGCATCGTTGAGGGGACCGAGATCAGCATTGTGAAGGGCGGCCGTGCATCCACGTTGATCATGGGCGACGACGACATGCCGCTGATGTTTGAGGATGTCGGCGGTTTCAGCCTGGAGCGCACCGACAAGATCCCCGATCCGTTCAAGACCGAAGAAGTCGAGTTGCGCAACACAATGAACGCGAACATCGCGATCCTTGAGTACGCCCAGCTGACGCAGCTCGACATCCATTTCGAGTTTGAGCACGACGACGGTGGCGGCGTCCCGCCGATCGCCGACACGAACGAGTACCACGACGTGATCAAGTACGACAAGGGCTACGCGATCCGCATGAAGTCACGGCGCCTGAAGTCAGACTTCGAGTCGCCGAAGTACCCGCTGACGGACATCCCTGATGACATCAAGAAGTACCTTGAGCCGACGGCCATGTGCCAGTCCGACGACGAGACGCTGCTCGCGGTCGCGCTCAAGGAAGTGAAGCGCAAGACCAGCGCGCTTTCGGCCGCGAAGGCACTGATGCGCTTTGCCAACAAGAAGCTGCGGGACGGCTCCGGCGACACCGGCTCAGCCAGCGCCAGGCAGGCATATGACGAAGGCCAGGGAGACTGCACGGAGCACGCGGCCCTGTTCGTCGCGCTGGCGCGGGCAGCGGGGCTTCCGGCGCGCAACGTCGGTGGTTTCGTGTATGCATGCTCGGCCTCTGGCACGACGTCAATCTTCGGCTATCACGCCTGGGCGGAGGTGTGGCTGGGCGAATGGGTCGCCGTTGACGCGACGGTTGACGCCATGGGTACCTCGGCGCGCTACGTGCAGTTCGACATTGATGAGCCGGGTGAGACCTACGGCAAGTCGCGATCATCCCGCTGCATTCGCCAGAAGATCCGCCCGATCATTGACGGCTACGAGCTGGCCGACGGCACGAAGTGGCGGCGCAAGGGCGCGCCAGATTTCGACTGGGACAAGGCCGGCAAGCCGGAAGACAACAAGTAGAAGCTCAGCTTCTCTGGGCCGAGGGCTGCGGTGCCGGCAGGCTGATGCGGAACGTGCTGCCCTTGCCGACTTCACTTTCGGCGTCAACGCGGCCGCCATGCTTGATCGAGACGTGCTTGACGATCGCAAGGCCCAACCCGGTTCCGCCCAGCGCGCGCGAACGGGCCTTGTCGACGCGGTAGAAGCGCTCGAAGATTCGCGACAGGGCATCGGCCGGGATTCCGCAGCCGGTGTCTTTCACTTCCAGTTGCAGGCCGCTGTCTGGGCGACGGACACTCACGTCAACGCGCCCGCCGGATGGCGTATAGCTGATTGCGTTCACGATCAGGTTGTCCACGGCCTCGGTCATGTCTTCTTCGTTGATGAGCGCAATCACGGGCTGCGCTGCGCGGTGCATCTCCAGCGTCACGCCCTTGGCATCTGCGGCTTCGCGGTGCTTCTTGACGCAGCTGTCCGCGAGGTCGTTCAGGTCCAGGTGCTGGCGCATTTCGTCGCCGGTGCCGCTCTCCAGCCGTGACAGGTTCAGGATGTCCGAGACCAGTTTGCTGAGGCGCGTGGTGTTCGCCTGAATCTTCTGCAGGAACGGCACGCGCACGCTTTCGTCGTCGGCGGCGCCGTCGAGCAGCGTCTCGACGTAGGCGCTGATGCTGGTGAGCGGCGTCTTCAATTCATGGCTGACGTTCGCCACGAAGTCCTGGCGCATTTCCAGCAGCTTCTGGTCTTCCGTGGCATCGCCGACCAGCAGCACCGCGTGGCGATTGCCGTTGGCGGTATCAAACAGCGGCGTCGCAACGAACTCCAGCACCCGGCGCTGCGCGCCCTGCGTGCGATCTTCGACCCACACGCGGCGTGGCTCAACCAGGTTCGGAAGGTTGCTCAGCAATTCATCGACCTCGGGCAGGCGAATGCTCTCCCACAGAGCCTGGCCGGCCAGCGGCTTGTCACCCGTTCCCAGCAGTGTGGCTGCCACACGGTTCGCGAGCACGACATTGCCGCCCTGGTCCACGAGTAGAAGGCCCTCGGACATGTTGTCCATGATCGTGGACATCTCTCGCCGATTCGCCTCGAGCTGGCTGACACGATTCAGCAGCTCGCGCCCCATGCCGTTGAACGTCTCGACCAATTGGCCGAACTCGTCACGACGATCCAGCTCGACCTTTGTATCCAGATTGCCCTTCGCGATTTCCTGGGCCGCCGAGCGGGTAGCCTCGATCGGCCTCACGATGTAGCGCGCCATGCCAAAGCTGAGAATCATGCCCGCCAGGGCCAGCAACCCGACCGTGATGTACAGGCTGTTTCGAACGACATCCAGCCGCGTACTCACCTGCCGCATGGGCAGGGCAACCCGGATGATGTCCGCGCTGGTGTTGTTGGGGTCGGTAACGGCGACGTACAGGAAGTCCATGTGCCGGGTTGCGCTGTGCCGCACGGACGTGCCGACGCCTGTGGAAATGGCAGAACGGACTTCAGGCCGGGTGCCATGGTCATCCATTTCCTCGGCCATGGCCTCCGAGTCCGCGCGGACGCTGCCGGTGCGGTCGATGACGGTAACGCGCGCGCCGGATGCCTCGGCGTTGCCGGCTACAATCGCCTGAAGATCGACTCCGGAAGCCTCGTGCAGATTCTGTTGTACGAGACGAGCTCGGGCCTCGAGGTCGCGTCCCGCGTTCTCGAGCAGCACATCCTTGAGGTGAAGCTCAAGGTATGCGGTCGACAGCACCAGAAACAGTGAGACGGCGGCAGCGTTCATGGCGGTGAGTCGCCAGAACAAACGGCTGCGCAAGACGCTAGACTTCTTCGAAACGATAGCCGACCCCTCGCACGGTCACGATGTAGCTGCCGTACTTGCCCAGCTTCTTGCGCAGGGCCGCCACGTGCACGTCGATATTCCTCGCCGTGACAAATACATCCGGGCCTACCACCGCGTCCAGTAACTGGTCCCGGGTGAACACCCGGCCCTTCTTCCGCATCAGGAAGCTGAGCAGCTTGAACTCGCTAAGAGTAAGCTCCAGCGCCTTTCCGTCTATGGTTACCTCGTGCTTGCGAAGATCGACAGCGAGCGATCCGGCATGGAGGGTCTCATGGTCAGAATCGCCTTCACGAGGCTCGATCCGCCTCAACACGGCTTTGATTCTGGCCATCAGCTCAGTGGTGCTGAACGGCTTGACGATGTAGTCGTCGGCGCCCAGCGTCAGGCCAACAACGACGTCCGCCTCGGTTCCCTTGGCCGTCAGCATGATGACCGGCAGGTCGCGCGTACGGTCGTCGTCGCGCAGCTTGCGGCAGACTTCCAGGCCGTCGATGCCCGGCAGCATCAGGTCAAGAAGGACGAGGTCCGGAAGGGTCTCGCGTGCTGCGGCGAGCCCGTCTTCCCCGCTGCCCGCAGTCGATACGCGATAGCGGTTCTTCTCGAGGTTGTACTTGAGGACTTCCGTGATATCCGGCTCGTCCTCGATGATCAGAATGGTCTGTGCTTTGGTGCCGGGGTTCATGGTGTTCGCCGTCACTCTGAGTGCCTCGCGATATCGCCGGAAAGGATGTACAGCACCTGCGAGGCGATATCGGATGCGCGATCAGCCGCGCGCTCGAGGTGCCGCACGAGGTGCATAGTGTTCAGCGCCACTTCAACCTGGTCCGAATGCTGCTCCATCACTTCGATCATCTTGCTTGTGATGTTGCGGTAGGCGGCGTCGACTTCGTTGTCCATCTCGATCACTTCGTGCGCGCCAAGCTCGTCCAGCTGAACAAACGCCTGCAGCGCGCGGTCGAACATGTCCACCACGCGGACTCCGACCCCGGCGATATCCACCTCGATCGGCAGCGGCGGGCGCGTGGCCAGAAACTTGGAACGCTTGGCGATGTTCACGGCCGTGTCGCCGGTGTTCTCAATCAGCTGGTTGATCTTGAGGGCGCTTGCGACATAGCGCAGGTCCTGCGCCACGGGCTGGTGGAGCGCGATGATGCGCAGGCACTCTTCTTCGACACGAACCTCCTTCGCGTCCAGGACCTTGTCGGCGGCTGAGACTTCACTGGCCAACTCGACGCTGCGGCTGCGATAGGACTCCAGCGCCTTGCTCAACTCTTCAAGCGCGAGCTTGCCGACGTGCAGCAGGTTGCGTTTCAGGGTCTCGAGTTCGCGGACCATGTGATGTGCGTGACCGGGCATTCGCACTCCTTGGCGAATTGATTAACAGTACCAGATGAAGGAAATATTAAGGCGTCGATAAGGGGGGAATAACTTGCCACGCCTAGCTGACCGGCTGGATCTCGGAGGATTCGTCGGCCAGTCGCTCCAGGTTTCGCAGTGCGTCCCGGCGTTCTTCCCAGCGGCCGATTCGCGCATCGATCAGGTTGACTGTGTGGTTCTTGATGCGGCGCAGTGCGACGACCATGTCGCTGAAGACCATGCCGGCCAGCGGCTCGCAGCTGCCGCTGCGAACACGCATCAGGTGACCATCGCGGACCTCGTCGGCACGCTCACCCATTGCGTCGGACAGCTTGATCAGGTTCCGGACGGACTCGTCTTCCATGTCCGCTTCCTGGCGCTCGACCACGAACTCGGCCGAGGCACGCAGGAATTCGCCGGTCATCTTGGTCAGCTCGTCAAAGTCCCGCTGGGCGTCCTCCGAGAACTTCAGGTTGTCCCGGAACAGGCGGGCCCGGTACTTGGCCAGGTTTTCGCAGTAGTCGACGATGCTTTCCAACTCGTCGCTCAGGCGGATCAGGCTGTAGCCGCGCTTGGAGCTCTCGGCCGAAAGTGGCAGCTGCATTACCTCGGTGATGAACAGGGTCATTTCCATCTGGATGTTGTCGGTGACGTTTTCCAGGTGGTTGATGTGTGCGAACAGGTCCGGCTTGTCGGCCTGAAGGCGCACGTATGTGCACGTCTCGTCCCAGGCGTCGAGCACAACGTCGCGCATCAGGCGCAGCTCGCCTTCTGCCTCCTCGAGTGCCAGCTCAGGTGAAACTTTGCCGAGGTCGCCTGCCAGCTTGAGGCGTTTCTTGCTCTTGCGCCCCTTGTCCGGCTTCATCCAGGTCACAAGCCTCACCAACAGCGGCAGCAGCGGCAGGAAGAACAAGTTGTTCGTGATGTTGAACATCGAGTGACCGGCGGCGATCTTCATCATCACCAGCTGGTCCAGGCCATCGCCACCACCGCCCTCTGAGCCGACCGAAAACAGGCTGGAAACCGCCCCGGGTACGGACTCAACCACGTACTCGACGACGTTCACGTACCACGGGAACAGAATCACCATCACCGACACGCCGATCACGTTGAACATGATGTGCGCATAGCTGGCGCGCTTGGCGTCGATCGTGCCGCCAATAGCCGCCAGGTGCATCGTGATGGTCGTGCCGATGTTCTCGCCCAGCACCAGCGCCGCGGCCGTGTGGTAGTCAATCTGTCCGGCCGCAGCCAGCGACATCGTAATCGCCAGCATGGCACTGCTGCTCTGGACAATGAACGTCAGCAGGCATCCGATGCCGACGCATGCCAGCACCGAGAATATGTTGTTCGCGTCAAAGAAGTGCAGCATCGAGTGGAAGTCGTCGGTCTTCGACAGCGGCTTGAAGCCACCCGACATGAACGACAGGCCCAGGAAGATCATGCCCAGGGCAATCAGCACCTTGCCCAGGTTCTTCCAACGCACCGACTTCAGAAAGAAGAACGGCACAAAACCGGCGCCCACCAGCAGCAGCCCGTACTTGCCGATCTTGATGGCGATAATCCAGCCGGTAATGGTCGTGCCGATATTGGCGCCGAGTACCACGCCGACGGCCTGCGTCAGAGTCATCAAGCCTGCGTTGATGAACCCGACCAGCATCACCGTGGTTACGCTGCTGCTCTGCACAATGACGGTCAGCAGAACGCCGACGCCCATGGCAACGACACGGTTGTTGGTAAGCCAGCCGATCAGCTTGCGGATGAAATCGCTGGCCAGCGTCTGCAGACTCTCGCTGAGCAGCTTCATGCCGAACAGGAATATGCCCAGCCCACCCAGCACGGTGTATGCAAGTGTGAACCAGTCGCTTCCGGACATCCGCCTGCTCCTGAGGTCGGGGGTGACAATAGCGGCGCCCGCGTGGCGTATTAAGAGAAAGTAAAGGAATTGTTTGGGGCAGGCTCATGCTGCCCCGCCCGGCTTTGTGACGCCCGGCATAGCCACGCCGATCGCCGCCGGTTTTGGGCCCTGGAGCCCATTCGCCCGTTCAAATTCGCTTCATGAGGTGCACTTTTGACGGCACGGGGGCTATGATCCCGCGGACTACGCCGGAGGACAGGATGGACATCGAGCAGCAGGCCAAGGAGTTCGCGGATACAGTTGTCAAGCTGAAGGCCGAGATCGGTAAAGTGATCGTCGGGCACTCCGAGATCGTCGACAAGACCCTGATCGGCTTCGTGACCGGCGGGCACATTCTGCTTGAGGGCGTGCCGGGTCTGGGCAAGACCATGCTCGTTCGCACCCTTGCCGATGCCGTGGAAGTGGACTTCAGCCGCATCCAGTTCACACCTGACCTGATGCCCGCCGACATCACCGGCACGAACATCGTGGTCGAGGAAGAAGGCCGCCGCCGCTTTGAGTTCCAGAAGGGCCCGATTTTCGGCAACATCATCCTGGCCGACGAAATCAACCGGGCAACACCCAAGACGCAGTCGGCGCTGCTTGAAGCCATGCAGGAAGGCAGCGTGACGTTCGCCGGCAACACGATGCGCTTTGAGCAGCCGTTCTTTGTGCTCGCAACCCAGAACCCGATCGAGATGGAAGGCACCTACCCGCTGCCCGAGGCACAGCTTGACCGTTTCATGTTCAAGCTGGACGTGAAGAGCCCCAGTGTGGCGGAGCTGGCCAGCATTTTCGAAGGCACCACAGGCTCCGAGAAGAAGCAGGCCGGCAAGGTAGTCGAGGGCAAGCGCATCATGGAAATGCGCGCGCTGGCCGAGCAGGTACCGATCGCCCAGCACCTGAACGAATACGTCGCGCGCATCGTGCTGGCCACGCACCCGGAAAGCCCGGAAGCCGCGCCGATCGTGAAGCAGTTCGTGCGCGTCGGAAGCAGCCCACGTGGCGGCCAGGCAATCATCAAGGGCGCCAAAATGGTGGCCCTCGCGCGTGGGCGCTACAACGTGAGCGCCGACGACATTCGTGAATGCGCCTTCCCGGCGCTGCGCCACCGGCTGATCCTGAACTTCGAAGGCGAAGCGGAGGGCATCAAGCCCGATGACGTGATCGGCAAGGTGCTTGCCCACGTGCCCGACATCCCTGAGCGCGTGCGCAAGCTATAGCCCCTACTGCTCCGGCTTGCCGACGATCTTCAGAATCTGCTCGCCATACCGCTCGGCACGGGCTTTGCCGACGCGCACGATTTCGCCCAGCACGGTCGCATCCGCAGGTGGCTCGAGGATCAGGTCTTTCATCACTGCCGACGGCAGGATGGCCTGCAATCCGACTCCCCGCGCTTTGGCCTCGTCTTCGCGCCAGCGCTTCAGGCGGCCAAGGCGGTCGCGCTGGCCGGGATCCATGCGTAACGGGAGCGGCCCGGTCGGGCGACGCTTTGGCGGCCGGACGGAGACCGGCTCACTCTCGCCCCGGGCAATCGCGGCCAGCAGCTCCGCCCCATTCTCGCGGACGAGCCATTCGCCGAGGCCCTTGATCTGCGACAATGCTTCCAGGTCACGCGGCAACTTGCGGGCCATCTCAAGCAGCGAAGAGTCGCCGACGATTCGAAACGGCGCACGGTCGAGTTTCTCGGCCACGCCGTTGCGCCAGGCGTAGACTGCCTTCAGCACGCCGCGCTGGGGCTCGCTCAGATCGCCGTGGCCTTTGATCTTGCGGAAGCGCTCCGGGTCAAACTCGCGTTTGCGGGGCTCCGCCATGGCGACGGCCTCGCACTCGATGGCGTACTCATCCTGCAGCCCGTGCTTGTTCACTTCGTCGATGATCAGGTCGTGCAGCTTGAAGAGGTGCCGCGTGTCGTTGATCAGGTAGTGCAGGTGCGCGGCCTCAATCGGCCGACGGCTCCAGTCATGGCGCTGCAACTCTTTCTCGAGCGTCAGTCCCAGGTAGGCCTCGGCCAGAGCCGCCAGACCGGTGTGCTGCAGACCGAGCAGCATGGCGGCAACGGCCGTGTCATGCACCAGTCCGAAGCGGAAGCCGTAGTCGCGCTTGAGCGCAAGCACGTCGTTCTGGCCCGAGTGCATCAGCAGCGGCACGTCAGGCCGATCAACCAGGCGCTGCATGTGTGCACCGGCATCTCCGAGTGCGATGGTGTCGATCACGTAGTCGACGTCCTCGCTGCTGAGCGTGACGATGCAGACGCGGTCCTGATAGTTGTAGAAGCCGTCGGACTCGATATCGAGCGCGACGCGCGGAGCCTTCAAAAGCTCATCAATGACGCGGTTCAAATGATCCGCGTCGGTTACGATCTCGGTTTCCGGCATGTATTCGCCGGCGAGGCCTGAGGCTCGAGGTTGGGGACTCGCTGAGCAAGCCACCAACCTCAAGCCTCGATACTCGCCTGTTCCTTCCTGTTCTCCTACGCCTTCCAGTTGCCGGACTTGCCGCCGGTCTTTTCGATCAACCGCAGCCCGGTGATTTCCATGCCCTTTTCGACGGCCTTGGCCATGTCGTAGATGGTCAGCGCAGCCACCGCAGCGGCGTGAAGCGCTTCCATCTCGACGCCGGTGCGCCCCGTACACTTGACGTTTGAGATTACCCTGATTCCCGCGCGGCCCTGCGCGTCAGTCGCGACGTCGGTGTGGAACTCGATCTTCACGCTGTCGATCGCCAGCGGGTGGCACATGGGAATGGCTTCGTGCGTGCGCTTGGCCGCCATGATGCCGGCAATGCGCGCGGTGCTGAACACGTCGCCCTTCGGCAGGTTGCCGCCGATCACGGCCGAGTGAGTCGCGGCGCTCATGCGCACGATGGCTTCGGCCGAGGCGCTGCGGGCGGTTACGGCCTTGCCGCCGACGTCAACCATGCGCGCCTCGCCCTGCTCATTCAGGTGCGTAAGCCCGCCGGGCCCTGGCTTGTCTGTTGATGATTGAGCTTTCGGGTCGGGCAATGGATGTCCCGCTGCAGCCATAGAGCGCCTACACCTTAGCGTTTCGCACGCTGCAGGTGTAGGGGCGATGCGCCCGCCGGCCGCGACGCCAGTTTACGGATTGGGAATCGCCGCTAGAGCAATTTAGGATGCTCATGCTGCATTTTGAAACCGCCTGGCGAGGAACGGAATGCTTCCAATCCTAATGGTTCTGCTGAAGCAGGGCGATACATCGAAGATGCCGTTTTTCCTGTTCCTCGGGGCGCTGATGCTGCTCCTCGTCATCGTGACGGTGATCGTCGGCCTGGCGCAATCCAAGAAGCAGAAGAAGTGGGCCGCCGGCGTAGGCCTGCAGTACAACAATAAGGGCCTTTCCGGCGTGGACGACATGTCGGGTGCATACAACGGATTCCAGGTTGAAGTGGCCCAGACTGGCATGGGCTCGAACACGCGCACGACATTCACCGTGTTCTTTCCAAGGCCGATCCTTCCAGCCTTCGAACTATTGAAGTCCAACGATCCGGTCAAGTTCAGCGAACGCGAGATCGGACCGCCGGTCGGCACCGGCAACCCCAGTCTCGATCGAACTTGGGGGCTGTTCACCAGACACCCCAACGAAGTCTGCAGCGTGATCACCGACCAGCGCATCGTCGGCATCCTGGCGTCGGCTGCCACGCGCTACGACCGCGTTTGGATTTCAGAGGAAATGATCGTCTACTACGCAAAGCCGAGGGGCACATCGACGGCGGCGTACACCGGTCACCTCAAGGCCCTTACGGCCGCCGCGGCAACGATGTACGAAATCGCAACGGGCCAGCCCGCTCCGCGAGGCAGGAGCCCCGGGCGACGCCCCGGCGGGCCGCCCCGCGCGATGCGCAATTTCGCCCCAGCTCCTCCTGCACAGGTACCGGCACCGCCGCCCTCGCAGGTACCGGCGCCACCGCCTGCTGCGCCTCCCGGCGCGAGCCCATCCGGACGGCGACCTGCAGCCATGCCACGGCCGCGCCGCCGCAGGATGTGATTCAGCCAATCATCGCCACGGTTTCGCGAACGGCCCTTTCGATCCCCTCGGCCACGTGGGCCACGCTTGGGCCAAGCATGTAGGCCGGTGTGGTGACAATCTTGCGCTCTTTGTCGACGACAAAGTCGCGGACGGCGCAGGTCTCGTGTTTGGCGCCGCACTTTTCCAGCGCTTCGGCCGTGCCCTCGTCGTTGCCGATGGTCAGCACCGGATGCTCCTTGCCCAGCACCAGCGCGAGCGTGCCCGGCGCGATGCAGATGGCGCAGATCGGCTTGCCGGCCTTGTGGACGTCTCGGATCAGGCGCGCGACGTCATCATTCACCTTGCCAGCCGCGCCCTTGCTCGCGAAGTCGCTTAGGTTCAGCGCCGCGCCGAATCCGCCGGGCATGACCAGCGCATCGAGGTCGGCAGCCTTCACATCCTTGATGTCTTTAATGTTGCCGCGCGCGATGCGGGCGGATTCCACGAGCACATTGCGTTTCTCGTTCGTGTTCTCGCCGGTCAAGTGATTCGTGACCTGGGCCTGCTCAATGTTCGGCGCCGTGCAGATGGTCGTCACGCCCAGCTTGTCGAGCGCCAGCAGCGTGCAAACGCTTTCATGCACCTCGGCTCCATCTTTGAATCCGCAACCTGAAAGGATCACTCCGACTCGATGTGGCATGGCGTCGCTCCGCTATGCAAAACAAAAGACCGAGCCCAGATGGTAGCTCGGTCTTTTGACTTTTTCCTTTTGCCTTTTGCCTTGGCAGCTAGATGTCGTCGCGGTGCGTAATCGTGAGCACTTCGTCAATCGTGGTCGTGCCCAGCAGCACCTTGCGTACGCCGTCTTCCTGCAGCGTGGTCATGCCGTTCTGGCGCGCCTCGTTGCGGATCTTCAGCCCGCTTGCGCGCTGGAACGTGTGCTCGCGAATCACTGCGTTCATTTCCAGCAACTCGTACACGCCCATTCGCCCGCGATAGCCCTGGTTCTTGCACTCCTTGCAGCCGACGGCCTGGTACAGCGTCTTGCCGGCAATCTGCTGCGGCTTGAGGCCGACCGTCTTGAGCTCGGTCGCGTCCGGCACGTACGGCTTCTTGCAATGCTTGCAGAGCACGCGCACAAGGCGCTGGGCAAGGATCGCCTGCACGGCACTGGCAACCAGGAACGGCTTCACACCCATATCCATCAGGCGCGTCAATGCGCCCGGCGCGTCGTTCGTGTGCAGCGTACTGAACACCAAGTGACCCGTGAGTGCCGCCTGGATGGCGATTTCGGCCGTCTCATGGTCTCGAATTTCACCCACCAGGATGATGTTCGGCGCCTGGCGCAGCATGGCGCGCAGGATGCGTGAGAACGACAGGTCGATCTGGTGGTTCACCTGGCTCTGGTTGATTCCGCTGAGGTTGTACTCGACGGGGTCCTCGGCCGTGATGATCTTGACGTCCGGCTGATTCAGCGCCGTAAGCGCCGCATACAGCGTGGTCGTCTTGCCTGAGCCGGTCGGACCGGTGACCAGGAAAATGCCGTTGGGCTTCTTCAGGATCTTCTGGAAGCGGTCGAAGTCCACCGGCGCCATGCCGAGAACTTCTAGGCCTACCAGGTTCTTCTGCTTGTCAAGAATACGCATCACGACCGACTCACCCCAGCTGCAGGGCAGGGCGCTTACGCGCAAGTCAATGTCGCGACCTTCGACACGGGTCTTGATGCGACCGTCCTGGGGCACGCGCTTTTCCTCGATCTTCATCTTGCTGAGGATCTTCACGCGCTGGATGAGCGGCCCCTGCAGGCGCTTGGGCGGAGACTCCATCTCCGTGCAATCGCCGTCGATTCGGTAGCGGATGCGCAGGCGTTCTTCCATCGGCTCGATGTGAATGTCCGATGCGCGCTGCTTGATGGCGTCGGTGATCAGGAGCTGAACCAGCTGGGCGACGTAGCCTTCTTCGTCGTCCGTGGTGACTTCCATGGCGTCGAAGTCTTTGTACTTCACGTCTTCGCCATTCTCGCCATGGATCATGTCATCCATGCCGCCAATGCCGTAGTACTTCTTCATGGCGGTCTTGACGCTGGACTCGGGTGCGATCACCCAGTCGACCTCGTTGCCCACGATGAAGCGCAGGTTGTCCAGTGCGTAGAATTCCAGCACGCGGTGAGTGGCCACCGTGACCATGCGGCCCTTCTTCATCACCGGGACAATCTCGTGCTCTTCGACCACGTCCTTGGTCACGAGCTGGATGATCTCCGGCGGAAGGTCGTACTTGTTCAGGTTTACGAACTTGACGCCCTGCTGCTTGGCAAGCGCGCGGGCAAGCTTCTCGTCGTCGAGGTAGCTGAGCTCGATCAACGACTCGCCCAGCATCATCATGTTTTCTTTGCTGTGCTTGAGGCCCTCTTTGACCTGATCGACCGAGCAGAATTTCAGGCCGACCAGGATCTTGCCAAGGGGCATCTTCTTGGACTCTGTCAGCATTCGGTGTTCCTCAAGCGACGTAGCGAAGCATCGGGCGCGCCCGCCCGATGATCATGCGACGGAAAGGGGGTTCCGATAAATCCGGGACGCAATACTTACTGTACCCGCAAAGCCCTATGTGTCAACGTTTTGGGCAACGGGCGCTGGGCCGATTTTGACTGATATCAACATATCGGTCAGCGCACGCATGCCGGCCAGCAACCCGACTGCCGCAGACACAACGCAAAGTGCCCTCGGCGTACTCCCCAGCCAGGCACTGAGATCAAAGCCGCCCATCGTGGCAAACGGCAGTGTGAGTAACGCCAGGCTTGCTGCGGAAGTCAGCACGCGGCGAAGCGTCTCACCTGAATACAGCTTCAACGGCACCCCCCGGGCCATGCTGACTGTCTGCATACCGCTGGCAAACAGGGCGTACAGGACAATCGCGACAGTCAGCATCAGGGCATACGGCTGGTAAGCTGCAACGCCAAGCGCCGGCAGCCATTCGGCTGCACCGCGCCATGCGCGATCCATTGGAAGGTTGAAGCGTGAGCGGGCCTGCAGCAATCCGACTGCATCCGAAACACCGGCCGCCACTGCACCCGGGCCGGCAAGCCAGACCGTTTCGAAGTATGCGCCGGCAAGCAGCGCGGCCACGCCGATCACTGCAAAGGTAAACCGGAAATGAAGCAGGCGCCTTGACATCGTGGGCAGATTGGACGAACGCCGGGCCCCGGTCAACTGTGCGCAATATGCTAGACTCAGGCGATGGACGGAATGAAGCCGATCATCATCGCAGCGCCCAGCGCGAATTGCGGCAAGACCGAACTGGCTTGCCGCCTGATTGCCGGGCTGAAGGGCGCCCAGGCGCTGAAGATCACACGCTTTCACCGCGAGTCGCATTGCCCAGTTCATGGCGTCGATGACCATGGAGACGACAACTGTGACGGTTGCGCCCCCGCCCCTTCGGGCTTCGAGCTTGTAGAGGACCCGGCCGTACTCAATACCCCGGGCAAAGACTCCGACCGGATGCTCAAAGCCGGGGCAAATCCCGTGCTGTGGCTGAGGGCTGCCCCGCATGTATTTGAATACGCCCTAAAGGCGGCAATGAAGCGGTTTGACGCCGCCCGACCACTGGTACTGGAAGGCAACTCGGCCGCAACCGTCGGCAGCCTCCCCGGTACCGTGGTGCTGATCTGGCCCCAAAAGACCCGCGGCGTAAAAACCAGCGTGATGCCGGCTTTGAAACGCGCAGACGTTCTGGTGCTCGTGGAGGCGGTGGATAGCCCGAAGCGGCGCTGGCCGAACACGCTCAAACAGGCATTGGCCAGGAATGGACTGGAACAAACTGACCTGCCGGAGCCGTTCTGGCTGAAGGCGGACTGGTGGCGCGACTCCGGCGGATCGGGCGAAAGTGCCCTGCTGGAGCGGCTGGAAGTGGCCCTCCACGCCTGAAATCGCCAACGCCTATATTGCACAGATTGTTTAGGGGTGGTAAATTTGCGGATTGGGCTTGCTTGCCGCAGGAAGATTAGCACCCTCATACCCATTCGTTGGACGGAGTGTGAGTCCTGTCAAAGACTCAGACACCGATTGAAAGTCAGGAATCATGATTCAGACAACCCGCAGGGAGCTTGATGTACCCATCGACACCCGGTCGTTGGCGCCCCTGCGCGAATTCGTACGCGAAGTGCTATCCGAGGGCAAGCTTGCCGCCAAGGCCAGCCGCCAGGTCGTAATTGCCATCGACGAGGCCTGCAGCAGCATCATCCTGAATGCCAAAGAGCACGGCGCCAACGGCAACCTTCGCCTGCTGATCGACATCGACCCCACCCGCGTAAAGATCAACATCGCAGACACCGCCAACGACTACGACGTCGGCGAAGTGACCCGCGAAGAGCTGCTGAAGGAATTTACCCGCAGCAAAAAGAACGAGCTCGGCACGTTCCTGATTCGCCGGGTGATGGACGAGTTCACCTACATCTTCCGCAAGGGCTTCCAGAGCGAGATCGAGATGATCAAGTTCCTGTACGAGAACCAGGAAGAGCAGTCCAACTGAGTCGATCGTTGATTGTTCATAGTCGATGGCTGCGGAAACGCGGCCATCGTTCATTTGCGGACCATTGACCATCTACCATCGACCATCGACCATTGCCCCATGATCAAGGCCATCTTCATCAAGGTCGTCGCCATTGCCGGCATCGCGGCGTCGCTGCGCTTTGGCCAGGGCGCGGATGGCTGGATTGCGGCCGGGGTGATCTTCACCCTGACGCTTGCCTGGATCAGCTGGGGCGTCTTCAACGTGAACTCCAGCCTGTGGGCCGACACGGTCTGGCGCGCACCCGAGCCGGTGAAGGCCGTCGCGCTGACTTTCGACGACGGCCCGGACGCGCGCTTCACACAGCAGATCCTGGAAGTCCTCGCGGACAAGGGTGTAAAGGCATGCTTCTTCAGCGTCGGCAGCCGGGTGATCGACAACCCGGACATCACCCATGCGATCCACCAGCAGGGTCACATGCTCGGAAACCACAGCGAGTCCCACGCAATGTGGATCAACTTCAGCCTGCACAAACGCCTGCGCCGGGAAGTACGCGACACCAACGCCGCGATTAAGCAGGCTGCCGGGGTCGTGCCGCGCTTTTACCGCGCGCCGCACGGCTTCAAGAACCCGGCACTCGGCGACATCCTCGCGCAGGAGGGCATGCTTGCCGTCGGCTGGCAGGTACGCGGATTTGACGCCGTCAGCGGCAACGCGGCAAAGATCGCCGAGCGCGTCGTGGACGGGGCCAAAGGCGGCGGAGTCATCTTGCTGCACGATGGCGCGGGATTGCAGGGCAGTGACGACCGCAGCGCAACGGTTGACGCCCTGCCGGTCATCATCGACGGCCTGCGCGCCAAGGGCCTTGAAATTGTGCGCCTGGACGAGTTGCTCAAGATCGACGCATACCTCAAGTCGGAAGAGGCCGCGTAACCTGCCAGAAATTCGGCATTCAAGCGCTGGGCTCAGCGGCGTACCATCGCCGACGGAAGGAGACTGCCATGCGACACTGGATACTTGCCCTGTTGATGATCGCGACATTCACGCCGCTCGCCCTCGCGCAGGATGCGCCAAAGAAGGAAGACGCGCCCGCCAAGTCCGACGACAAGAAAGAAGAGAAGACAGAACCGAAGAAAGAGACGCTGGAAGACCTGCTCAAGCGCATCGAGGACGCTCACAAGGAACACAAGGACTTCAAAGGCAACTTCACACAGACGAAGTACCTGCCGCTGTTTGACGACACCGTGGTCAGCAGCGGCCGATTTGTGTTCAAGAAGTCGGATCACGTGCGCTGGGAATACGAGAAGCCGCACAAGTCGATCCTGGTCGTAACCGGTGACACGGGCAAGAAATGGTCCGAAAGCACCGGCCGTGTTGAGGACTTCAAACTGGGTGATGACCGCGGACTCGACGCGGTAGTGAAGCAGCTGTTTACCTGGTTCAAAGGCGAGTTCACCAAGCTGAAGGACGACTACGACGTCGAGATCGCCGAGCGCGACCCGGTGAAGCTGAGGATGACTCCGAAGAAGGACATCGTGAAGAAATTCATCGCGACCATTGAGGTGAAGTTCACCAAGGGCGAAGACCAGATCGAGTCGGTCAAGATCGTTGAGCCGAAAGACGAAGAAGACCTCGACGCGGCCTACACGTTGTACGAGTTCAAGGACACCAAGCTCGACAGCAACGTGAACGACAGCGAGTTTGAAATCAAGAAATGAAATCGGATTGGGAAGTTGGCGGAGGGAGCTGCCAGGAAACTTGAAGCCCAAAGCAGTTTCCCCAACTCCATGCCCGAAGCTCCCGCTTCCGTCCTTGACCTGTCAATGCAACTCGCTATCGTTCTTCGCCTGAGACAACCATGAACCGTACGCCGAACATCTTCGCACTCTACGCCTACTACTTTGGTGGGCGCGGGCGTGCGTATGGCTAACGGTGGCTGACCGAACCAACGCAAGGCCCGCTCCGACGAGCGGGCCTTTTCTTTTGTCCACAGGAGATTGAGATGAAAACCGGAGACTCACGACGATACGTCCGCGTCGCCTATCAGGGCGGTCCGGGCAGCCATTCCGAACGCGCCGGGCTGACACTGCTGAAAGAACGATTTACCGGCTGGCCCTTCGCAAGCTTCGCCGATGCAGCGGCGGCGCTCGCGAACGCCCAGGCGGACCTGCTGCTTCTCCCGATTCACAACAGCACAACGGGCGACATCGGCGATGCACTCGAGGCAGCAAAAGTATTCATCAGCCTCGGCGAGATCGAGCTTCCTGTTGAACACTACCTGCTGGGCGTGCCCGGCGTGCGCCGCAACGAGCTGCGTGTCGCGTGGGCGCACCCGCAGGTGGGAATGCAGTGCCGTGGCTGGATCGAGCGATCGGGTCTCGAAGTGCGCATTGTCGATGACGGCGCGCGCCGCGCACCCGATTTTCTGGCCAGCAATCTGCGGCACGTTGGCGTGCTGGGGCCGATCGGGATCGGGACCGCGACGGGTCTATACCCACTCGAAGGACCGATCCAGGACCGTGCGGACAACCGCACCACATTCAGGCTGCTCGCACGGGCGGGCGGCAATACGAAGACCATCAGCGCGCATATGCGCGAGGAAGTGCTGACATGACAACCGGAACCATTACCCCCGAGGCAAGACGCGCCGGAGACGATTTTCTCGTCTTCGGCGCGCTCCGCGCCTCGATCAATCGAATCGATGAACGACTACTTCAACTGCTGGCAGAACGCGCGAAAGTCGCAACCGACATCGGGCTAGCCAAGCGCATGACCAACCGCCCGATCCACGACGCCCCGCGCGAGGAAGACCACGCGAACAAACTCTGCAGTATCGGTGAATCGCTTGGACTGCCGTCGCATGTTGTTCGCGACCTCTACCGGGTGCTCGCGAGGCAAGGGTTTGGCGCACAACTGGAATCGCAATCGGAGGCAACACCACGAGCCACGCCCGCGAACTCTGAGTCGTTCCGCCTCGCGCGCATCGAACCCGGCCGCTCCCCCACCATCGTGCAGGTCGGCGAGGCACAGATTGGTGGCGGCCTGTTTGAAGTAATCGGTGGCCCATGCGCCGTGGAAAGCGAGCAGCAGATCCACCTTGCCGCTGACCATGCACGCGCGGCAGGCGTGCGCATCCTGCGCGGCGGCGCATTCAAGCCACGCACCAGCCCGTACGACTTTCAGGGTCACGGGCTGAAGGGCCTGCGCTGGCTGGCCGACGCTGCCCACTCGCGCGGCATGGCTGTCGTCACCGAAGTGCTCGACCCGGCCGACGCTGGTGCAGTCGCAGAACATGCGGAGCTTCTGCAGATCGGCGCGCGCAACATGCAGAACGCTCCGCTGCTGCGTGCCGCGGCCCGCACCGGCCGGCCGATCCTGCTGAAGCGCGGCCCGTCGGCCGGCATCCGCGAGTGGCTTTGCGCCGCCGAGTACATTCTGCTGGAGGGCAACTCGCAGGTCATCCTGTGTGAGCGCGGCCTGCGCACGTTCGAGAGCGAAACGCGCAATACACTTGACCTGTCAAGTGTTGCCGCCCTGCGCGAGTTGACTCATCTGCCGGTGATTGTGGATCCCAGCCATGCGGCCGGGCGGGATGAGTTGATTCGCCCGCTGTGCCGTGCGGCACACGCGGTGGGCGCCGACGGCGTGATCGTCGAGATGCACCCCTGCCGTGGTGAGGCAATGTGTGACAAGCGCCAGGCGCTCAGTCCGAGCCAGCTAAGATCGATCACGAAGGACGTGCATCTTGTGCAAACGATGCGTGATGCCAGATCGTGAGTCGCATAACGTCTTGGGAGATCACGTCGAGCGTGATCTCCCAAGCGCGATTCCTGGTAGCTCAGTTATCTGTCTTTTTGATGGATTTGTTGACAATTGCCGGATATGGTTGGGAGGGCAGGAACGCTCGTTGTAAGGGGGTTAAAGGCCTCAGGTTGGGCCTTTCACCCAAGTTGCCACACTATTGTCACAACCAGCTTTTGGCTGGAAATCACCGGACAAATTGACAACATCATTCACTTTCCTGGGTCGTCGGGAGTCACTGCATGAACGCACGCCAGAGCATCATCCTCCTCATCGAAGAAGACTCCGAGTCCGCCTCCCAGTCCCGCCAGTTGATTGAAGGCCTCGGCGCAACCTGTCATCCCGTTTCCAGTCTCGAAGCGGCCGAACAGATCCTCAAGCACAACGCGCCGGATGTAGTGGTCGTGGACTACAGCCTTCCCGACGGCAGCGGCATTGACCTGATCGGCATCCTGCGCCAGAGCATGGAACATCGCAGCACCCCGATCATCCTGCTGACCGGCGAAATCGACGCCCATGAGCTTGAGCGCGCCGTGATGATGGGCATCTACGCATTCCTGGCCAAGCCGTTTTCACCACAGGAATTCACCAAACTTGTGCAATCCGCGATCGCCGAAGAGGCCGGGCGCGTGCGCAACGACAACGGCAAGTAGCCTCGATCGATCTTTAAGCCTCGTGCCCCTGCATGGCACGAGGCTTTCTTCTATTATCCCTGCCGGAAAAGGAGCCGTTCATGCTTCCCTGGTGGGCTTGGGTCTTAATCGTGATCGGGGTGCTGCTGGTCGGCACGACCCTGATTGACGTGTTCCAGCGCAAACACTCCATCATGCGGAACTACCCATTCTTCGGGCGCTTCCGCTACCTGTTCGAGGCGCTGGGCCCACCGCTGCGCCAGTACATCGTCACCAGCGACCTCGTTGAGCGCCCCTTCAACCGCCTGCAGCGCACCTGGGCATATCGTGCCTCCAAGGGCGAGTTGAACGCCATGCCGTTCGGTACGCAGCTTGACCTCGAGCAGCCGGGCGTAATCAAGTTCAACCCGTCGGCCTTTCCGACCTACGACGTTGGCGCCAAAGACGACTGCGAGCCGATCGTGCTTGGCAAGAATCGCGCGCAGCCGTACGGGGTAAAGCACGTCGCCAACGTCTCCGGCATGAGCTACGGCTCGCTCAGCAAGAATGCCGTGATGGCGCTCAGCGAAGGCGTCGCGCTGGCCGGCGGCTACATGAATACCGGCGAAGGCGGCTGCAGCCCGTACCACCTGCAGGGCGGCGGCGACATCATGTTCCAGCTCGGAACCGGAAAGTTCGGCTGCCGCACGGCTGACGGCAAGTTCGATCCGGACAAGTTCAAGAAGCTTTGCGAAAACCCGCAGATCAAGGCGATTGAGCTGAAGCTCAGCCAGGGCGCCAAACCGGGCAAGGGCGGCGTGCTGCCGAAAGAAAAGATCAGCAGGGAAATCAGCGACATCCGCGGCGTGCCCATGGGCGAGGATTGCCACTCGCCCAACCGGCACATTGAAGTCAACGACGTCGACTCGCTGATGGAATTCGTCGACAGGCTGCGCACACTTTCCGGCGGCAAGCCGGTCGGCTTCAAGACAGTCCTCGGCGGCGAAGAGTTCATCCGCGATGTCGCCCGCTACATCGCTGAGCACGATGACGGGCCGGATTTCATCACGATCGACGGCGCTGAAGGCGGCACCGGTGCGGCGCCGATGTCGCTGTCGGACCACATGGGCCTCGGGCTGCAGGAAGCGCTGGTCATCGCCGACAACCACCTGCGCGAGGCTGGCGCCCGCAAGAAGGTCATGGTCATCGGCTCAGGCCGTTGCATCACCGGCGCGGAAGTCGCGATCGCGCTCGGCCTCGGCGCGGACCTGGTTCACATCGCGCGCGGATTCATGTTCGCGCTCGGCTGCATCCAGGCGTTGCTGTGCGACACCAACCACTGCCCCACCGGCGTGGCTACCAACAGTCCGTGGCTGCAGCGCGGGCTCGTGCCGAGCGAGAAGAAAGTCCGCGTGGCCAATTACCTGCACGCGATCCACCACGACGTGATGATGATCGTCCGCGCGCTCGGCGTGACCCACCCGCAGGACATCGGGCGTCACCACATGAGCATGATCGTGGAGCCCGGCCGGCGCGTGGCACTGACCGAGATCTACCCGACTACCATGAAGGCCTTCCACGAAACCCGCGTCATCCGCCGCGACAAGATGCCCGCAGCGTAGACGGTTCTACGCCGCCGGGCGGCGGCGCCTAAGGACGCCCGTGAGGCTCCAGCGTTTCGACGGGCGACGATTCGGGCCGGTGAAGTTTCGGTCGCGCAGTCCGTTGGCAAAGTCGGAATGCTCGACTCGCGTCAGCACACACCAGGCGCGTCCGTCTACGATTTCGTCCGGGTTACGAAGGCGCTCAACCCGGGCGGGGTATCCGTTGGCGTGAATCAGGTCGCGAAGATATTCGGCGTCTTGCTCAATCAGGGGCGCGCCGATGCGCACCCAAACTTGCGGGGCCACTGCAGTTCTCCAATGCCCATTAGGGGCACGCGCACATTATATCCACACCCGGAATCCTGTCATCGCCACGAGCGGCGGGGGCGAGTCGATGCCGCATACCGCGGCTGGGGCTATTCCGGCCGGGATTCGTCGTTTTCGTCGGTCGGCTCGGGACTTTCGGCAAGCTGTTCCGGCTCGGTGTTCTCTTCGCGGGTGTCGTTCATGCCCTGCTTGAATTCGTGCATGGTCTTGCCGATGTTCCGCGCGACCTCAGGCAGCTTGCCTCCGAACAGCACGAGGCCGATCGCGATGATGGCCATGATCTCGGTTACCGACAGGTTCATGCTTCGTCCTCCGGGCTTTTCTTGCGATTGTCTGATTCGTCTTCAGTGGCTTCCTGGGCCGTATCTTCGTTCGATGGCTTCGTCTGGTTCCCACTGAACAGAAGGCTCGCCGCGACCGCCAGCAGGGCCACCGCACCCCCCACCGCCAGTGTTGCCAATCCGCCGCCGCGCAGCTTGACGCCTACCCGCATGCCCATCAGGGCCCCTGCCACGCCCATCACGGCCGTGCGTCCCCACGGGCGACCGCGCGACTTCTTTGGCTTTTCGGGCAGCAGGGTTTTCTCGCCGGGCGCGGGCTCGGCAAAGTCATTGGAGCGGATCTCCAGCGCCCACAATCGATGCCGCGGCTGGACCATCACAAACCACGAGCGGCCTTCTTCCGCCAGTGGCGATTCGGGGCTGTCCACCAGCTTCAGGGGGATGTTCTGTTTGCGAATCAGCTCGGCCAGGTATTCCGCATCCTGCTCGATCAGCGGCGTGCCAACTGCCACATAGCCGGAAGTGTCGTCAGTGCCATTCATCGCCAGTGTCCTCACGCTTCTCCAATACAATACGCGCGTAAGCCCGCAAATGCGAAGGGGAGGCCGCGTTGCCTGTCAGGGCTGTGCCGGTATAGTCTGCGCGACCTGAAGAAAGGCTGTCATGGCGAAGGGCGAGACACAGGCTGACAAGAAGAAGAAGTTTGAGCTTCCGGCTGACCGCATCCCCAACAAGGTCAGCAGGGCGCGCATGGACGGCGACGAATGGAAGAAGAACGTCGAGGCAATGAACGCGCTCATCGCCAAGCACCGCGAGACGGCCGAAAAATTGCGCCTCGGCGGCGGCGCCAAGGCGATCGCCAAGAAGCAGGACAAGGGCCAGCTCGCCCCGCGCGACCGCGTGACTGCTCTGCTTGACACGGACTCGAAGTTCCTTGAGTTCGGCCTGTACGGCGGGCTCGGCATGTACGACGACTGGGGCATTCCCAGCGCAAACGTAATCACCGGCGTCGGCAAGGTGCAGGGCCGCGACGTGATGGTGGTCGCCAATGACGGCACTATCAAGGCCGGCGCCTTCTGCCCGATGACCAGCAAGAAGGTGCTGCGTGCCCAGCGCGTGGCAATGGAAAACCACCTGCCGCTGATCTACCTGGTGGACAGCGCGGGCGTGTTCCTGCCGTTGCAGGATGAAGTGTTCCCCGACAAAGACGACTTCGGCAAGGTCTTCGACTACGCCGCGCGCATCAGCGCCATGGGCATACCGCAGGTCAGCGCGGTGATGGGACTGTGCGTTGCGGGCGGCGCATACCTGCCGGTATTGTGCGACCACGTCCTCATGACGGAAGGCAGCGGCATGTACCTCGCCGCGGCGGCGCTTGCCAAGGCGGCCAAGACGACCTCCGGCGACGTCACCAACGAGGAAATCGGCGGCGCGCGGGTGCATGCCGAGAAGTCCGGCACGGCCGACTACGTCTGCAAGGACGACGCGACCTGCATCGAGAAGATCCGCAGCATCGTGGGCATGTTCAAGGATACGCCGAGGGCGCCCTTTAACCACGAAACCGCAAAGCCCCCCGCCTACGACGCAGCCGACTTGGCCGGCATCATCCCGGCCAATCCGTACGCGGGCTATGAGATGCGGGACATCATCGCGCGCCTGACCGACGACTCGATCTTCAACGAATACAAGCCGGACTACGGCAAGACGCTGCTGTGCGGCTACGCGCGGATGGGCGGTTGGGCAGTCGGTATCGTGGCGAACCAGAAGGACACAATCCGCCACAAGGACAAGCCGTGGGAGACCGGCGGTGTGATCTACCATGACGCAGCCGACAAGGCCGCGCGTTTCATCATGGACTGCAACCAGCTCGGCGTGCCGCTGGTGTTTCTGCATGACGTCAACGGCTTCATGGTCGGCCCGGAGTCCGAGCACAACGGCATCATCCGCAAGGGCGCCAAGATGGTGAATGCCATGGCGAACAGCGTCGTGCCCAAGTTCAGCATCATCGTCGGTGGCAGCTTCGGCGCAGGCCACTACGCCATGTGCGGGCGTGCGTACCGCCCGCGCTACATCGCCGCGTGGCCCAATGCGCGCTACGCCGTAATGGGTGGCGATGCGGCCAGCAACACGCTGCTCACGCTGCAGATCAGCAAGATGAAGGCGCAAGGCAAGGAAGTCAGCGACGCGGAGGCAAAGGAGCTTCTGGACGACATCAAGAAGCGCTACACCGACGCCATGCACCCGGCCTACGGAGCGGCAAGGTTGTGGCTGGACGCCATCATCGAGCCCGAAGAGACCCGCGACGCACTGATCCAGGCCATCGAAATGTCCGCCAACAACCCCGACCTGCCCGAATACAAAACGGGCGTGCTGCAAACCTGACGGGCCGCGCGTTTTGTTTCTCGAACCTGAGTCGTTGGCGATAGAATGATGTGACTCTTGATCCGGGAGACACAATGCGGGCGATTCTCATTCTGATGCTGCTTGGTTTGGCCCCTTTCGCGGCGGCAGAGGAGTTTACACACCCGGACTTTCGCTTCACGGTTCCGGCCGGCTTCAGCGCGTCGCCGGTCCCCAAAGATACACGCATGATTTGCGCGTACCGCCGACCGGCCAAGGGGGCGACATCCGAGACCTGGCTGTTCATTGAGCCTGTCTCCGGGACCGTGCCGGACCGCATGGAAGATCCGTCCAAGATCTTCGTCGTCGAACTCGGGTTCAAGGTCAACAATCGCTGGATCACTGACTGGAACGGCACGCGCATCGGGGTCGCCGAAGGGGAAATGAAAAGTACGAGTGGCGTGAATCGTCACGGGCAGCAGACGGCAACCTACGACTATCTGGCGCTTGCCTTTTTGCCGGTCCGGCCGCAGGCATTGAGGGTGTCCGTGCTGGGCAACCCGACCGACGCGCCACAGCTCAAGGAACTGCTGCTCACCACACTCGCAACTCTGCACCCGACGGCCCCCACGCCCGGCAGCGCGGCGACGCCAGCCGAAGCTGCCGACGAAGGCGCAGGCAACGGAATGATCGTCGTGCTGATTCTGGTTGCTGCCGGCCTGCTGTTTGCGGGCGGTGCGGCTTTCTTCATTCTTCGCCGACGGACGACTCCCGCTGCTCCGTTCGCATACAACCCGATGGCCAGCTCAGCACCCACCACCCAAGCGGCGGATCGCGCACCCACTGACCGCGCGCCCTGGGAATAGCCGGCGCATCCGCGGGCGCGACGTGTCGCATCAGGTGTGCTATCATGCATTTCAGTCACTTGGAGCCTGCACGATGAGAATTGCTTCGCGCTCACTCCTTTGCCTGGTGCTGGCAGCAGCATGCAGCAGCACTGTCTGGGCGATCGATGTCGGCCAACCTGCGCCTGACTTCAGCTTTCGCGAAACCTGGAACATGCCCGCTGGAAAGACGCGCCTAAGCAGCTTCCGCGGCACGGTCGTGCTGCTCGAGTGCTGGGCAAGCTGGTGCGGCCCATGCCGCCAGATTGTTCCGCACATGAATGAGATTGCTGCCGTGTACATACCTCAGGGCCTCAGCATCGTCTCGGTCAGCGATGAAGATTCTTCAACCATCAAGAGGTTCATGCGCGATCAGGGCATCGAATACCCGGTCGCCGAGGCAAAGCACGTCCTGGACATGTTCGGGCGCGACACGATCCCCAGTGCATGGCTGATCGACGTCAACGGCATTGTGATGTGGGAAGGCCACCCCGGCGAATTGAACTCCGCCGACATTGCTTCTGCCCTTGAGCGGGGCAGAGGCGCGGCCGTTCCCGGCACCCCGACCCCCGCCGGTATTGAAGAATCAAACTGGTGGATCTGGCTGATTGTCGTGCCCGCCCTGCTGTTTGCGGGTGCCATGGGCTGGTTTGTCTGGAGTACGCGAGACAGGTCGGTCCAACCGGCCATGACGAGCCTGTACCAGGCCCCGCCCGGTGGACCGCAGTATCCGCCGCAATCACCGGCCGCTCCGCCGGGTTATCCACCCCCGCAACCACAGAATCCGGCGCCCCCGCCGCCGGCCCAGTACGGTGGATATGCCGGTGCACCTCCGTTGCCGAGCCAGGTTCCTACAAGGCAGGGCACAAGCCGATACGGCCCGGACGGGCTCAGTGAAAGCCCCGGTGCCTACGCGAAACCCGCGCCACCGCCTCTGGAAGAGCGTCCATTTATCGGCCAGGATCCAGGTCAAGATGGCGGTCAGATTCCTCCGTATGACACAAACCAGAACCGACCGGGTAATCCATACCGGTAAGTGCCCTTGTGTCCGCGCCGTCGGCGCTGATAATGCGGCCGGAGAAACGATGCCCTACGACGAGAGACTGTTTGAGCGAATGCTGGACGCGCTCGAGCGCAAAGAAGGCTGGTCTGAGAAAAACATGTACGGCGGACGCGTCTGCGTCGTGAACGGCCACGCCTTCGTCGGCGCCGTCGACGGCGGGCTGATCGCGCTGTGCCCTGAGGAAGCACTCAAGAAACATCTTGAGCTCAAGCACTGCACCCCGTTCGCACAGAACGGCAAAGAGCAGCCCGGGTGGGTCAAGGTCAGCATGGATGCGCTAAAGACGGCGAAGCAGCTGTCGCGCTGGGTCGACGCCAGCTTTGTGCACGCATCCGCCTTGCCGCCCGCGAAGGCAAAACCGAAGGCGCGCAAGAAGTAGCTTGGAATAGCCTCCGCTTCCCGACTGTTTGCCCGATATGCAACGGATTCTTAACAACCTTGCGTTTGTGCTGCCGCTGCTCGTGCTGGTGAGTGTTGCAGTGTACGCCATCTGGATCCGCGAGCTTCCGAAGGCCGAGGGACACATCACCGGCGACTACGCTGCCGCCGCTGAGCTGGCAGCAGCTGGCGGAATTCCGCTTTTCGTTGCCGTCGACACCGCCCCCAGCTGATGGTCATGCCCTTCGCTGGTTCAGCGAATGGAGAAGACAGGCGCGGTCAAGGCAGCCGTAGCGGACGACCGCATTGTCGTGGCATGCGCATACCAGGGCTACCTGGCTGACGAGTTGCTGGCGGCGTTGCCAACGGGCTTTTCGCACGTGCGCTACGTCGCCAAGTTCGTGGACGGTGTGCTGGTCGCAATTCAGCCGGGAACGCCTGAAACCGCCATCCAGCAACTGCTGGGCGTGAATGCCGCGGACGATCACAAGTCCAGCGAACAACGAACTTGCAACACGCCCACAAGCCCCGCGCGCCCCTGACAAAGCTGGATGGAAGGCCCGTCGACAAGCGTTTAGATTGCGGACGCGGGATTGTTATATTGTCCGCGGATCGCTCACTGGCTTGAAACGTATTCATGGAGTCCCCCATGGCACGTTGGATCCTTCTATTCGTTGCTGGCGCCGTACTGTATGGCGCCCCACTCGCTGCCGAGACAATTACCCAATATCAGGACGACGTCTTCCTGCGCGATCACGAGACCGTTCGCTATCGAGTCGACATCGACTACGGCACAGGAACAACCGCGCAGCTGAACGTTGCCGTGCGCGGCTTCGACTGCGCCCCACGAGTGCGTATTCTCAGCAGCAGTTTCCGTGAGCTGCGCGAAGTCCGAGACACGGACGGTGACTGGACCGTTGAGCCGAGCATCACTGCCAACGACAGCCACGACCACTACTTCGTTGAGGTGGACGCCGCCAGCGCCTGGCACGAAGGCCTGTTCGAGGTCACGGTCACGGTGAGTGCGGATCCTGCCAACAACCCGGATGCTGACGTCAGTTTCGTGAAGTACTTCTACGACTACGAATCGGGCGATCCCTCCGACCACCACGACTGCGCGGCCGTGGCCGGCGCGAACGCGTGGCCGCTGGCGTTGCTGGCATTCCTCGGCGCGGGCGCGATCGTTGTTCGCCGTCGCCGCCTGCGCCCAGCAAGGCAGCGCGCGTGAGCAGCACGGACACCGGGGCCGCATTCCTGTCAGGCACGATCGCCCGACTTCGCGCAACCAAGGCGCTGGGGGACGGCGTGCTCGGGCAGGTGAGTGACGCGGAGTTGTTCCTGCTATCGGACGCCGAAGCCAACAGCATCGCGATCATCGTGCGCCACTTGCATGGCAATATGCTGTCGCGCTGGACTGACTTCCTGACCACAGACGGCGACAAGCCGACACGCCAGCGCGACCGCGAGTTTGAGCAGCCTGCCACTGATCGCAATGAGGTTCTCCGACTCTGGGAAGAAGGCTGGGCGTGCACGTTCCAAGCACTTGAGCCATTGACGCCGTCCGACGTGCTTCGCGAGGTAAGGATTCGTGGTGAGCCACTCACGGTTCTGGACGCAATCCTCAGGCAGCTAGCACACTACAGCTATCACGTCGGGCAGATGGTGACGCTGGCACGGCAGCAGTTGGGCTCGCGCTGGCAGACGCTCAGCATCGCCCGGGGCAAGTCACAGGACTACAGGCCGGTTGAACGGGCGAGCGGCACCAAGGAATGAAAACCGGCGCACCCATGTGCGCCGGTTTGGTGTCTCTCACTCTTGCGCTATTTCGCGCGGCGCAATGCGCCGAGTGCATAGCAGGTGCAAAGCACCGGGCTGTCTTCCTGCCAGTCTTCGTTATCGTTGACCCAGCTGCCGTTGCCATTCTGAAGCCCCTTCAGACGCTTGACCATGTCCTGCTTCCAGTCGTGCTTCAGGCCGCGCTCAGGCTCCTCGAGCATATCGACGCCCATCGCATCGAGCGTCTTGGACATGCTGAGGATGTAGTAGTAGAGCCCGCGATTGTGATCGGCGGCGTCCGGGTAGCCGGGCACGCGCTCAAGCGTGTAGTTGCGCTGGATCCATCCCCAAGCAAGCTTCACGGGAACGCTGTCTTTCTTGAGGCCCGCGAACAGGTAGGCACGCAGCAGGTTGTAAGTCATGCTGCCATAGCTGGCGAGCGTGACGGTGCCGTCTTCATTTTCCGTCGCACCGGCCTTGCTGGTCTCTTCGCTGTAGATCGAGCCGCCGTAGTTGGGGTCGCCCTTTTCGGCCATCTTGACGGGCTTGCCCTTGTACATCGCCTCGAAGCCTTCGTCCTGAACTTCGCCGGCGTTCTGGTTGCGCTTGAGGAAGGTCAGTGCGTCAGCCCAGAGCGGATCGTCTTCGGAAACACCACATGCGTGCAGCGCATCGATGGCAAAGCTGCTGGTGCTCATGTTCGACGCAGGCTTGCCCTTGCCGTGCACTGCATCGTCGATCTCTTCCTTGCTGTATGCCCAGCCGCCGAAGCCGACCTTGCTCTTTTCGTAGTCCGGCGCGGGGCCGTCGGCGTTGCCAACCTGCGACTGCTTGATGTAGTCGCGGGCCTTGGCGATCGGGTCGTTCAGCTTGCCCTTCCAGGGGCCGTCCATCTTGTTGAGCTGCGCGAACAGCGTCGCAACGATACTCGTGATGTACACCGCACGGACGCCCTTTGCCTGTGGCATCACGTCCGCGGGCGCATAGCTGTAGCCGCCACCCGGCTCCTGCACCGAGACCAGCCAGTCAATGCTCTCCGCGATCTTGGGGTTCTTCGAGTCCCACACCTTGGTGCCGATGATCGCGTCCAGCACCATGGCAGTGTACGGGATGTTGCTCGAGTTCCTGCCCCAGCCGCCGGGAATGCCGACCTTGTTTTCGTCCATCGTCTTGTCATCGCCGTCGTACATCCCCTCGAGGTACTTCCAGGCTTTGGCGACTACGGCGTCCCGCTCCGCGGCCGTGTCGAAACCACCGTCGTTCCCGCCGTTGTCTGTGCCACCATCCGTACCTGCGCAGGCCGTGGAGTTGTCAGCCGTAGCATTCCCGGCCGGCGTGTTGCCCCCCGCCGGTGCGGCCGCATTGTTGCCGCCTCCACACGCAGCAAAAACCAGCGACGCTGCCAGCAAGGCAAGCATGGTCGTCATCTTGATTCGGTTCATCATGGCTCCCTTACACAAGTGTCCGGCCGGGATATATCCCTCGGCCACCGTCTTCAAGTTCGCTACTTCGTGTTGCGCAAAGCCTCAAGTGCGTAGGCGGTGCAGAGTACAGGGCTGTTTTCCTGATAGTCTGAGTTGCTGTTGACCCAGCTTCCGTCTTCGGCCTGGCGTGACTTGAGCGCGTTGACGAGGTCCTTGCGCCAGTCGTGCTTGAGCCCGCGTTCGGGCTCCTCGACTGAGTCTTCACCGAGTGCATTCAGCGTCTTGCCCATGCTCATGTAGTAGTAGTAAAGGCCCTTTTCATAGTCCTTCTCATCACGAAGGCCGGGTACGCGCTCGACAGTGTAGTTGCGCTGGATCCATCCCATGGCGAGCTTGACGGGCACGCTGTCTTTCTCGAGGCCCGCGAACAGGTATGCGCGAAGGAGGTTATAGGTCATCGTCCCGTAGCTGAAGAAGGTAACGGTTCCGTCCTCGTTTTCCTCTTCGCCGCTGCTGCTGCCCTCGGCGTAGCTGGCGCCGCCGTAGTCGGGACTGTCCTTGGCCGCCGGCTTGACCTTGCGGCCTTTGCTGTCTGTGGCCTGCCAGCCCTCATCCTGAACTTCGCCGGCGTTCTGGTTGCGCTTGAGGAACTTCAGTGCGCGCTGCCACATTTCGTCGTCTTCTTTGACTCCGCAGGCGTGCAGGGCGTCGATCGCGAAGCTGCTGGTGCTCATGTTCGAAGCGGGCTTCTTGCCCTGGCCGATCTCTTCTTTGCTGTATGCCCAGCCGCCGTAGCCGGGCTTGCCTTCTTCATAGTCTTTGGCGGCGCCCTCCGGATTGCCGACTTGCGCCTGCTTGAGGTAATCGCGCGCCTTGGCGATGTTGTCGTTCAGCTTGCCCTTCCATGCGCCGTCGGTGTTCAGCTCGGCCATCAGGCCCGCGACAATGCCCGTCACGTAGACTGCGTACATGCCCTTGGCCTGCGGCACACCCGGCATGAAGCTCCAGTCGCCGCCTGCTTCCTGCGACTCGACCAGCCAATTCACGCTGTCCTTGAACATGGCCTCGTCGTCAGACCAGACTTCCGTGCCGTGCAGTGCCTGCAGCACCAGCGCGGTGTATGGCGTGTTCATCGACTTGGGGCCCCAGCCGGCCTTGATCTGCGCGCGGTCTTCACGCGGGGCGGGCTTGTTGTACATGGTCTTGAGGTAGCCCCAAGCCCCTTCAAGCGCCTGCTTGCGCAGCGCACCGGGGTTCGGCTCGGATTCCTTTTCGCCACCCTTGTCCTGCAACAGAATGGACTTGGAGACCGTGTTGGCGTCGGCATGAACTGGCGACACGGCCAAACCAAGCGCAAAAGCACCCGCGCCCAGCGCGAGTACCACTCCCGGAAGTTTCGTCATCTTCGCTCCTTGGGCCCTTGTTATGTCTGTTCCGTCCCTGTTTGCCTTCTGACTGTCAAAATCCTGCATCATCTACCGCATCGCGGGCCAGACTCTCGGTGAAAATCTGCAGCCTCGCCTCGATGAACCGCTGCTCACCCAGCGCCCCGGCTTCGTCGGGTGCCATGTCGAGCAGTTGGAACTCACGATCTGAAGTTCCTCGGCCAACCTCGACCTGCGTCTTGGCGTCCACCAAGACGACCGCCATGGCCATGCGAATGTTTCCGGTCTGGCGCAACTCGGTCATGTCGAACAGCGTGATGGCCGAGTGAACCTCGTACCTGGGCCCCGAATTGAATCGGCTCTCTTCGCCATCCAGCTCAACTCGGTAGCCCAATTCATCGAGGCGCGCATACACGGCCGCCTCGGCCAGCAACGCAATGTCTACTTCATCGACGTCCAGCCCGGCCACTTCTCCGCCTGCGTCGCCGAGATAGATCTCCGGCACCTTCAGCGTGACGCCCGACAGGTTCTTGACCGGCTTCACGACCATCGTGTCCGCCGAGAATATGCCGGCTTCCACGTCGAGTTGCTTCGAGGCGCAGGCGGTGAACAGCATCGCAATCATGATCAGGCTAAAGCGCATCGGTCAGTTCCTCGCCGGTCAGGACGCGCTGCAGGATACCGGCGATTTCCAGGATGCCCACGCAGGTTTTCGCCAGATTGAAGCCGCGCGCGAGCAACACCGGGCGGTCCATCGGGTGCGCGTTCTGCGGCGCAGCACGCCCGTCAGCCAGTGCCCAAACGGAGAGTACCACAAGCGGGCCATCGATTCGGGCTGCTTCCGAGTCCAGCGCCTTGAGCCCGGCCGGAATGTCCTCGGTCAGCGCCAGAGTTCGCCAGACAAGGCGAGGTTGTTTCGCAAATGTCCGCCACTCAGGGCGCATTGCGTATGCGGGCTCGACCTGTGCCGGTATGTCGGCCGACAGCCAGAACGGCTGCCCCCGCCCGCCGGAAATGAACTCGGGTAGCATGCCCGTAAAGAGAGAGGCTTCAAGCTGTTGTGCCGACGCGCCGTCAACCACGACCACAGTGGCGGCCGAATGAATGCGCGCAATCTTAGACAGGTTGGGCAGCACGCCATCATGCTCAGTCAGCATGCGCGCGCTGAGCCCGGGAACACTGAGCACGGTTATGGAAAGCGGCTCCGGCATGAATGCGTTATGCCAGCACGGCCGCGCCAGGGAAGACTACGATTTCCATTCTTCCAGCAGCTTTGCGGCGGCTTCGTTGCCCGCATCGGCCGCCTTCTTGGCCCACTCTTTGGCCTTGGCGGCGTCAGCGTCGATGCCGGTGCCGTCGTGATACGCCTTGGCCAGTTCGACCATGGACGGCACGCAGCCACCCTCGGCCGCCTTCTTGAACCACTTGGCCGCTTTCGTGTCGTCCTTGTCTTCGCGTTTCAACTCACCAAGCCGATGCATGGCATAAACCCCACCGGCCTCGGCAACCGCCTCATAAACCCAGATCGCCCCACGCCGATCCGGCTCTGCCCCAAGCCCCTGTTCCATCATCTGAGCCAGCAGGAAACTCGCAGCCGGGTCATCCGCCCGGTCCTTGAGAAGCTTGCGGGCAAGCTGGTAGTCGCGACTCACACCGTTGCCGTACAACAGGCAGAGTCCGTATAGGCCGCCGTCGGCCCGGTCCATGCTTGCCGTCTGGGCAACGCCGGCGATCCATGGGTGTGCGGCGACAAATGCGTCAGCCGACGCATCCCGTGTGAGGATCACTGCCAGTTCATTCACCAGCTCATCGCAGCGCTGTTGTGCCGGGATACGCGACAGCCAGCCTTGCTCTCTCTGCGCCGCCTCGTAGCTGCAGGAGTGCATACCCGCGATCTTCAGCGCGAGCGCCGCCTTTTCGCGGTCAGCGTGTTCGGGGTTGCGGTAATAGAGATACAGCTCAAGGGCTGCCTCGCCGTCGCCGAGATTCGCGGCCTTTGCATTCCAGTGCAATGCGTCTCTGGAACTAGCGAAGCCCCTGGCTCGCAAGATCTGAATGGCGACGAGGTCGCCAGCCTCGCCAAGTTCCCCAAGCTTGGAAACGGCTTCGACTTCAGTGCCCAGGTTCCCGGGCACGTTCCCATATCCCAGCGCAAGATAGTCACCCCAGCGGGCGCCGAGCGTAATCTGGCAGGCCAGCCGCACAGCCGGTTGGAATTGGGATCGAACGGAATTCGCCAAGTACTCCATGGGGTCAGTGCCGTTCGCGTGCATCGCACGCGCTTCGCCGTAGAGCATCTCCGCGCCCGTGTTGGCTTTGGCGTCGGACGCCACGACCTGGTACAGCCAATGGATGGCAAGTTCCGGGTCCTGGGTCTCGCCGCCGATTCCATGCAGCAGGCAGTCCGCATACATGGTGCGCGCCTCGGCGACTTCGGTTTCGGATAGCCCGATGCTGTCATCCGGCTCGATCATCGTTTTCAGCCATTCCCCCACGCGCGGATATGCTTTGAGAACAGGGTTGGGGGCGCTGGCAAGGATCGTGCAACCATTGTGCGGCCCCGATTCAACCGGCGCGGGCCAGCGCGCAACATAGCTCGCGAACAGCTCGGACAGCTTCAGCCCTTCCAGCTCTTCCTCCGCAAGCGATTCCAGTTGTTTGATCGATGTAATGTCTCCCGCCTCCGCGGCCTTGGTCAAGTACGCGCGACAGAGCCGCAGGTCAGGCTGCTGGCCGTCTGGATATCGGTAGAAGTCCCCAAGCTCCCGGATTGCGGGGACGTAGCCCGCTTCGGCCGCCTTGGTCAACCAGCGCAGCCCACTGTCCACGTCGCGCTGCGCACTGATTCCGCGCGTGAGTTGATGGCCCAGCACGAGCATCGCCGGCAGGCAGCCGTCTGTTGCCCCGGCCTCTAGGTAGACTTGTTGCGTCTTGCGGTTTTCCTCATCGGTCAAACCGTCGTCGCGTCGCTGCGACATCAGCAGGTAGGCGCAAGGAAACCCATCCTGACCGAGCTGCAGTATCTCCTCCCACTGCGCCTTGGCCCGGTGCACCTTGCCGGGATTGAAGAACTCGTCGACGGGAAGGAAGTCGAGTTCTTCGCGCCAGCGGATGTAAGGATCATTGAGACGTAGTTGCCGCGCCTCATGGGCATAGCTGCGTCCGCGCCATCGATCTTCCGGTGCACCGGCCAGGCCACGACGATACGCAATGCCAAGCAGGTAGTTCGCCTTGGGGTTCCCGCCGCTCAGTTCGCCCGTGTCGAGGTCATAGTTCGCCCCGAGCGCGCCGAGATTTTCGATCAGTGTGACGTCGTCCAGCACGCGCCAGCCTTCCAGCGTTCGTGAATCTTCTTCTTTCCACTTCTGGTAGAGGGCGTCGACGTCGAAGTCGGCGGCGAGGCACGGGATGGCTGCGATCAGCAGCACGGCCGTCGCGATTGCGCGCAGCATGGTTTTCTCCGTGGCCCCTGTGCCTGCAGTGTAGGGCGCGGTGCTGCCCCGGGTTAAGCAAAAAGCCCCCGCGAGCGGGGGCTTCGTGCCTTCGGGCTCTCACCCGAAAGATGTCCAGAGGCCTGGGTCGTGGAGACAGCCCTCCACTCAACGCAATCGGGTTGGCTATTCCCTTCTCACGTCCCGGTCTTTCGACCGGCTGGCGGTTGCGCGGCGTCGACGCCGCATAGGCTTGACCAGTGCCCGGCTGACTCTCGTCTTCCGGCCACCTGACGCTCAAGGCATCAGGCTAAACCCCGGGCGAATCCCTTGCAGAGGATTCTCCCGCAACCCGGTCCTGCATGACCGCGCTGCACAGGAAGAACAGTATCCCGCCAAAACCCCTTGTCCAACGGTGTCAGCGGATAGTTGATATGGGGATAAGACTGCGTTTGCCGACACACCCGAAGCTACAATCACGCCTATGATCTCGGCCGAATCCGCCTACCTTGGCGGTGACGCGGTGCGTCACCTAGCCAGCATCGACTACCGTCGATTCCGCCAAGCACTATTGCGCGACGATGCATGTCAGCGGCAACTGCCGAGCGACCGGGCGAAGCTTCACGAGCTGGCCTTCCATGTTCTTGAACAGACCTTCGGTGGATGAGCTCCGGAGTCGCCGCCGCTCGTCAAGTCCGACCCTGCAGACACTACACCGCACTTGGCGGACGTTGCGGCCCGAGAGCCTGTACCGACCAAACCATCTCTGTTAAATTTGGCGCGAAACCCCTCACTGAACCGCCGATAGCGTTCAATGCGCTGTCGCGTTTTTCCGTCGACGGGACGACACGAGTCGCAGGGCCGCCAGAGCCGAAAGCAGCAGCAGCGCATTCCAGTGCGGGTCGGTCAGTTCGGATGTAGTGCAACCACCCGAGTCGCCCCCTCCTCCGCCGCCATTCCCGCCGGAAGGCGGTGCCACCACAAGGTTCAATTGGCGCGTTGCCACCGCACTAGTACCACCGTCACCGTCCTCCACAACAAAGTCCGCCATACGTGACCCGGCCGCCGCAGCAGGGTCGATATTGTAGTAGGCCACGGCTCGTACCAGCGCTTGGACGGCGGCCGGTGTTGCCTGCGCGTTCATCGCGATCACTAACGGCGTCCCACCTGTGCCACCGGAAAACGTTCCGATCTGCACCCCTCCGAACGAAATTGCCGTCGCGGCGACGCCAATCTGCCCGCTGGCCGTCCCCTGATTCTGAATCTCAAGCCGGTCGTCAGCGGTAACGCCGATGAGGCTCACGGTCAGGTTGCCAGTGTCAAGATCCGCCGAGTCGACATCGACAACCGTGGCGGTGCCGTCAATGACCAACGCCCCCGTGCCGATTGTGTAGCTAACCTGCGTCCCTTGAACCGTCAGAGTCGGCGGGTCGTTCACCGCTACAACGTCGACATTGATACTGACGGGGCTGCTGGCGCTACCGTCACCATCGTCCACCACAATCTCGAGCGCTCGCGTCGCAGTCGGCGGATTGTCGGATGTGTTTTCGAACGTGACCGCGCGCAGCACCGCTTCCGCATCAGCGGGCGTGCAGGACGCGTTGAATGACACAACCAGCGTGGTCCCGGCCGTACCGCCCGAGGAAGTCCCCACCATTGTGCCGCCAACGCTCACGTTGGCGCCGGACACCGCCACCTGGCCGGCACCGCTTCCCTGGTTTTCAATGGCAAGCAGATCTTGCGCTGTTGCCCCACTCGTCCAGGAAACCACCAGCGAGCCAGTATCAAAGTCTGCTGAATCAGCATCCGTCACCGTAGCAGCGGATGCCACGACGACCGGAGACGAGCCTTCCGCAAAGTTGATCGTGGTTGTGTTGGCAACCACAAGCGGGGACAGACCAGTAGCCCACAGCTCTTGGCCGTGGTGTCCGTCGTTGGCGGCGAAGTACATCGTTCCGTTCAGTACGGCGAGGCCCCCAAAGACGGTAAATGGCGCCTGACCAGAACCCGGATAGATATCCTTAACAAGCTGCGTGCCCGACGTGGTGCCATCCGTCGTCCACACTTCGCGGCCGCTGGTCGGATGCGTCGCGTAAAAGTAGAGGCGCCCGCCGAGTACGGCACACGTGGCGAGAAGGCTGTCTGTCGGCCCGGGGTAGATATCCTTGACCAGGTAGGTGCCTGCTGTCGTCCCGTCCGATCGCCACAGCTCGTACCCTTCGGCGGTTGTCAGCGCATAGAAGTAGTAGATGCCGTTCATGACCGCCAGCGGCGTCGGGTGTGAGGCACCCGTGGGGTTGATGTCCTTGACCATGGAGGTCCCGCCGATAGTTCCGTCGCTCTTCCACAATTCGTAGTAGTTGGTTGGATCGGACGCCGAGAAAAACAGCAAGTTCTGATAGACGATGAACCTTGAAGGGAATGACGCATAAGACGATCCGCCGAGATCGACTGCGATGACCGTTCCGGACGACGTGCCATCCGTCTTCCACACCTCAGAGCCCTGTGCATTGCCTGCCGCGGCAAAGTACAGTTCCCCGGCGTACTCCGTGAAAGCGCTGGGATTTGAGCCGCTTGATCCCGAATAGATGTCCTTCAACATGTACGTGCCGGCGGTCGTGCCATCGGTACGCCAGAGTTCGGCACCGTTCGAGCCATTGTTGGCATTGAAGTAGACCACACCGTTGTAGCCGGTCATCCCGGAGGGGGCTGACCCAGTCGTACCCGTCCTGATGTCGGCCAGCATGAACGTGCCGGCGGACGTCCCGTCAGAGACGTACAGCTCCCGCCCGCTGATGGAGTCCTCGAGACTAAAAAACATCAACCCGTTGTAGACCATCATGTCTATGGGCGAGTACGAGAATGACCCGGTCGTGAGTGTCTTCACGAAAGACGTGCCCGCTGAGGTTCCGTCACTCTTCCATAGGTCTGCGCCGTCGATCATCAGTAGCGTTCCGTTGACGTTCGTGACGCTGTCGAACTTCTGGGCATAGACGAGCGATGTACCCGACTGAGTTCCGTCGCTCTTCCACAGTTTCCTTGCACTACTCCCCGGTCCGACACCAGTGAAGTAGAGAGAGCCGTTTAGCTCGGCGATCGTACCCACGTTGCCACTGCCGTTGTCCTGGTTGATGTCCGCCAGAAGAGAGATGGTCTGCGTAACGGAATCGGCAGCAAAGAGCTCCGAGTTGGGGGCAGGCAGAACCGCCTCAAACACCAGCTTAGTGCCGAGCGCAATCAAGTCTTCTCCGCCGGACGGGGCCGCCCCTGTGTAGACACTCGACAGCCTTACGGTGCCGCCGGTGGTGCCGTCGCTGACCCATACATCGTAAGCCGACGCGCCCGACTGTGCCTGAAACGCCAGCATGCCGTTCCAGACCGTCAGAGCCGACGGATTGGACGACGAAGCGCCAGCGTAGATGTCCTTTACGAGCGACGTTCCGGCGGTAGTGCCATCTGTTCGATAGAGCTCGCCACCGGCGCCGTCAGAGCCGACAAAGTAGAGGTAGCTGCCGACAACAGTGTTGTAGATCCCTGCCGCCACGCTGAACTGCGTTACGTACGTCGTTCCGGCGGACGTGCCATCGCTCTTCCATAGTTGATGGCCGCTCGCACCATCGGTCGCGAAGAAGAACAACACACCCCCAAATGGAACCAAATAACTCAGGTCCGCGTTTCCCGTGCCCGTATTGATGTCTTCCACCAGTGTCGTTCCGGCCGTCGTCCCGTCGGTCTTCCACAGCTCTTGCCCCGCCGCGGATGTGTAGGCCTCGAAGAACACTTCGCCTGCGACTTCCGTGAACTTGGCCGGACTGCTGCTGAAATTTCCGGCCTCAATGTCCTTCAGCAATTGAGTACCACCGCCCGTTCCGTCACTGATCCAGGGTTCGGAACCGTTTGTCGCATCCTGCGCCGAGTAAGCGAGCCCGAGCGAAGTTACTGTAATCGACGACGGAGCCGACGAGCCGGAACCCGTTACGGCGTCCAGCACCATGACCGTGCCTGCAGCGGTCCCGTCCGACTTCCACAATTCAAAGCCATGAGTGCCGTCATCCGCACTGAAGTACACACCGCCATTGTACGTGACCAACGGACCGGTGATCCCGTGCCCTGCGCCCGGGTTGATGTCTTTGAGCAACACGGTGCCGCCGGCTGTCCCATCCGTCTTCCAAAGTTCGTTGCCGTTGGTCGCGTCGCCAGCTGTAAAGAGAATGACACCGTTGACTTCCACGAACGAGAAGGGGCTCGAAGACGCGCTACCCGTGTTGATGTCCTTCACCAGCGTCGTACCCGCTGCCGTTCCATCTGTCTTGTACAGTTCCCGCCCGATGTTCCCGTCGTTGGCGGCGAAGTAGATGACACCATTGATTGCAGCAAGGGCGTTCGGCGAAGATGAGAACGTATCGGTGTTCAGGTCGACGGCCATATTGACCACCTGAGCTGACACTGCTGATGACAGCAGGACCAGCGCCATCATCGCAAAACAGGCTACGCGCAGACGCATGGAGACCCTCCGGCATGGACCGCAACGATCCTACCCTGAATCTCGACAGACTCAATTCTGATATGGCAGGTTTGCGATTGCACAATGCGATATGTTGAAACGGGGACGGATTTATCCGTCCCCGTTTGTGTTCGATTGCTTTGCTTACGCGCTGTTCTTGGTGCCGGCGTGGGTGGCCTTCTGGTAAGCCCAGGGGTCGTTGGGGATCTTCTTTTCCTCGATCCAGCTTGGATCCTTGAAGATATCCGCAACGGTCGCGAGGTCCTTCTCGTTTGGCAGCATCTCGTCCAGGTGCTTCTTGTATTCCTCTTCGTTCAGCAGCTCGCCCGTCACGCTGTAGGGCTGGTTGGCCCAGCGGCCGATGGCGCGGTGGAACTTGATGTCCGGCACGTAGAGCTGCGGCTGGCCCTCATGCACGAACTTGTTGAGGCGGCTCACAAGGTCCGTCACTTCCGCGTGGTACAGGTCGCGGTTGTGGTGGTTCAGCTCCTTGCGGTTGAAATCCATGTTGCCGGCCTTGCGCTGCTCGTCTTCGTCGAAGCGGCTCTTGAGCCCCCACACGTAGGCCCACTCGGCGGTGCTGGATTCATCCTTGCCGAACAGGTCGGTGGCGACGCTGATCCATTTGTTGAACCACTTCTGCAGCAGCGCGGTCGGAACCTTGCCCGCCTTGATAATGCGCCCGAGGCCGTCGTTGCCGGAGCCGAGATGGAACGCCTCCTCTTTAAGCATCGGGCCTGCGCTGCGGGCCAGCGGCGCGAAGCCGCAGGGCGACAGCATCTTGAGCTGGTACTTGCCGTCGCGGTCGACGAAGCAGGTGTAGGTGTAGAAATCGATCCAGTTGTCGACGGCCTCGTTGAATGCACCAAGCAGTCGCGGGTTCTTTTCCTCGGGGAAGGCTCCGCTTGCGCGCCGTTCCAGCAGCTTGCGGGCTTCCAGCTTGCCGCTTGAGCCGAAGTGCGTGACCAGCACGTTCGCCATCTGCATGCCGTGACGCATTTCCTCGAGCATGATGCGCACGGCCGCGTAGCGGTCGTAGTCGTGCGGGACATGGTCGAGCAATCGGCGCTGCTGCTCGGTGCTGGCGAACTCGGTGTCGCCCTGCACGAACACGAGCTGCAGCAGTGAGTCGCGCATGGTCTGGTTCGGAACCTGGCCGATGCGCTCCCACTTGTGCTGACCGGCGAAGTCGCCGAATTCGACTTCGCTGCTCGGCTTGTCGTCGTACAGCGGCGTCATCATGAAGTTCTCGGCTTCCGGAATTTCCACGCCGACGTCATCGCGCCACATCTTTAAGTAGTCGGTCCAGTCGTCCCAGGTGTTGATCGTCTTTCGTACCTGCATGGCTCTCTCCGTCATGGGGCCTGTGCCCCGTTGGTTGTCTGCTATTTGGTCTTCGGAAGTTTGCCCTGAGCGCGGTCAAGGCCGCTCTGGCTCAGGCCCTTCACGAACAGGTCTGAATACATGCGCCCGATGTCGGAGGCCTGGAAGGCGCCGTCCGGGCGATACCATTTGCTGATCCAGTTGATCGCGCCGAGGATTGCAAATGTCGCTAGCTTGCTGTCCACGTTGCGGAACTCGCCGGCCTTGACGCCTTCGTTAATCACCACACGCATGCTGCGCTCAAACTGGTCGCGCTTGGTGATGATCTGCGCCAGCAACTCGTCGCGCAGTGCGGCGAAGTCAAGCGCAAGCGCTGATCCTTGAAGCTCATCGATCATCACGTGCACCAGCGCGTCGATCAGCGCGGACAGTTTCTCGGATGCGGTTGAGTCCTTCTGCTCTTCCAGCACTTCGCGGGTGCGCTCCAGCACGCGGTCGAGGCTGAAGTCGTGGCAGGCGAAGAGAATCTCTTCCTTGTCCTTGAAGTAGTAGTAAAGGCTGCCCTTGGTCATCAACAGGGCGTCGCTGATGTCCTCCATGCTGGTGCCGTGGTAGCCCTTGCGCCGGAACGCGGCGGCCGCGCTGCGCAGGATCGCTTCGCGCTTGAGCTCGGTCTTCTTCTGTCTGCGTTCGGCCGCCTGCATAGCTTCCCCGATCATTGAACCAACGTTCAAAAGTATACGTTTGATCCAATAAGCATACAAGCGGTCAGATACACCTGCCGAGCGATTCAGCACAACTGACGTAATTACAATAGGTTACGGCGCTACTTGCCGCCTTGCACGACGACGCTGGTGCTCTCGCCGGGCTTGACCTCGAAGGTGACGCACCACTTCTCAGCGGCGTCGCGCCACGGGATGACCTTGTAACGGCCGGGCGGAAGCAGGCGGTTCTCGTAGACGAATGCGAGTTCGCCGTTGGGCATGAGACGATCCGGCTGGGCGAGGTGAACGTATCGCGGGGAGCCGCCGACCTGCTGTTCCAGTGCCAGCACTACCGGTGGCTTCAGGCCATCCTCGTCGTACCACCAGGCATCGAAGGGACCGTCTGGCGAGCCTCGCCCCTTGAAGGTGAGACTCACTTGGCCGTAGGCGCGATAGGTCAGCTGGTCCAGTCGCAGCTTCTGCTGTTCGCGCGTGATGGTTGCGGGCACACTCGCGAAGGAGTAGCGGCGATCTGCCGGCTTCTCGAATTCGTCGCGCGTAATCATCAGCGTGATCTTGCCCAGCGGCATCTCGACCGTGTCGTTGCCCCCGTACATGCCGTAGTCGCCGGACTCATGGTAGACAATGACGTGGTAGTCGATCCCGGGATCATCGTCGGCGTCGGGGTCTTTCGACGCCAGCGTGATCTCACCTTCTGCCTTCTCCTCAAGGTCGTACGGCCGAATCGTCATGCGGCCGGGAAAGTTCACGCGGAACCAGGCGTCAGCGTTTCCCGCATAGACCCGAAGCTGGCGCGAGCCGCGACTGCTGAACGCGTACACCCGCTTGTCATCGGCTGAGCGCAGTACATCCGTGTAGTAGCCGTCTTCGAGGTATCCCGAGTAGTCGTTCGTGACTTCGTCCCAGGCATTCGGCCGCATGGCTGCGACGGCCGTGTCTGCCAGCGTGTCACTCTCGAACTCGAGCACTACCTCGGTGTCTTCGGCGAAGCCTGCTAGGTCGATCTCCAGCAGCGCGCGGCCCGGCAGGCTGTTGAGCCCAAAGGTAATGGACGTCGGACCGGTGGCGGTGATTTCGAGATGCCCTTGCAGGGTCTCGCTGCCGCCTTGCAGCTCCCACCGGTACTGCGCCGGCGGCACGGCCCAGCTGCGCGTGATGCCGGGTGTCAGGACGTCGTATTGCTCGTCAAGTTTGCGCAACCGCGCATCAAGCGCGTGCAGGTGGTCCTCGGCCTCTTCCCAGCCGTCCTCGGGGTACAGGTTGAGCATCACCTCGCGGTTCTCGGGGCTGAGCAGCTCCGCCAGGTCGGAGTCGATGGTGAAGCGGATGCTGGTGCTCAGCAACTCATAGACGTCACTGCGGGTTTCGCCGGGCTTGAGCGTCAAGGCAAACGGCTGCAGCGTCGGGATCCAGACTGTGTAGGTTCCCGCCGCAAGGTCGAGTGAGTCGGTCTCGCCGCTTTCGGTGTCGTGGTAAATGGTGAATTCGCAGGGCTGGTTCTCGCTGCCACCGAGGATGCGCAAGGAAGAGCACTCCAGCTGCAATCCGCCGCTCTGGATGATCGGCTTCCAGTGCGCAGCCGCACCCTCGCCGGCGTATAGCGTGACGCTGCGCGACTCAAACGGCGCCAGCTGAAACAGCGCCGTGCCGTCATAGCCACTGCCGAACTCGACGCTCAGCCACCAGAAGCCCGGGGGCAGGTTGTGAATCTCGCCGACCCAGACGCCGGTCTCGGATTTCTTGAGGTCCCAGCCGGTCCCGTAGTCCTCGTCGTGATCTTCAAGGCTGCTGTTTCTTCCGTACGGCCCTGTCCTGACGATCTGCAGATAAGGCAGTTGCTCGCCTGCGGGCTCCTCGTCCAGCCACTCGATGCGCAGTTTGACCGAGCAGGTGTTGGTCGGCTTCAGGTAGACGTTCAATTCGTTGCTGCCGGGCATGAGCTGAACCGTCGCCTCGCCAAAACCGTAGACCGGGTCCCAGGCCATTGCGCCGATTTTTAATGGTGGCAGATCCTTCAGAAACAAGCTGCCGTATTTGCGATCCAGCTCCAGATCGGTTGAAAAGTCAGGTCCGGGCTCATCTTCCGAACGCTCCAGCGTGCAGATGACGCCGTCACGCGTCTGGTCGCGGCGGAATTCGTCGATGTACTCACTCCAGCCCTGTTCCCATTGGCCCTCAAGGTCACCCGGCTGCATTGAAAACCACAGGTCGCCAGGCATGCCGCTCAACAGCGCGGAGCACTCGATACGTGCATTGGGCAGGGGCGCGCCCCATTGGTCGCGGGCGCTGATGCGCAGGGTACTGTTGGGCACGACCGCTATGTCAATGGGTTCACTGCGGCCTTGTTCCAGAAGCGCCTCAACCTGTCGAGTAACTTCGTCAAGGTCGCCGGCGAATTGCCAGCCGCGAGGTGTGGGAATCGTGATCCACTCCACGCCGCCATAGAACAGGCAGACTTCCCACGCGTGCTTCTCGAAGTCATCCCAGACCTCGTCCTCGTTGTCTTCAGTGACGAGACCGGCGCTGAGGCCAAGAAGCCCGTCGCGGTCAGTCGTGCGATACGCCACAAGCTCTCGCTGCCACCAGCCTTCGTTGAATGGCAGGTGCCAGAGCTCGCAGTTCGCTTCCACGAGGGGGTGATTGGTTCGCGAATCCAGTAGCCGCAGCCAAACCTTGCCCTTGGCAGGGTCATTTTCAACCAGCGGCGCAGGCGGTGGAGGCGAGATTGCTGACTTTGTACTCGAACTTCCGACCGGAGCTGTAATGTCATCCAGCACAGGCTTGTCGGTGGCATCGCCGCGCAGCGGGTTTCCACCATCACGTGGCTCATCAATGTTGGCGCCGGAAACAACGCGGGGCTTGACGGCCTTGCTTTGCGGCTTGTCGGTGTTGAGTTGCCACACCGCCGCCAGCACGAGCAAGCCGAGCGTCGCAAGCGCAGCAATCAGAAATCGAGTCTGCATCAACAGGCGCCTTGGGGACGCCCCGGGGACTGCAAGTATACCGCCTGCCACGACACGCAGCCAAACCAGTTGAACTTGCCTTTGCGAATCTGTGAACGCGTTCGTGCACTACACGCGAACGCGCTAGAGCACGATCGCCGGGCCGTCCTCGAGCACGGCCACAACCGCATCCAGGCTCATCATGCCGTCTTCTTCCTCAATGCGGATCAGCGCCTTCCCGTCCTTGGCGGCCGTGAGCTGCCAGAGCTTGTTGTCGCAGCACGGCACAGCTTTCACGTCTGCCGCTTCGAATTCGTGCTTCTTCGAAGAGAAGGCCTGCAGCATTTCCCCCACCTGCCCGAGCATTGCCTCAATTGGATGGCCGAAGCTCTCGGCCAGCAGCTCAAACTTCGGCCTCAGCTCTTTCTTGAGAGCGTCGAAGTCTTTGGCATTAAGCAGATCACGCAGCTTCAAGGCGTACTCCGTGACGGTCTTTTCATCGCTCGACTTGGCCGACGCGAGCAGCTTGGTAAATCCGTCCTGTGGCGAGTCGAACTTGATCTCAATGACATGCGGAGGATCGCCGTCCGGAAGCTTGATTTCCGCCGCGTTTCCGGTGTCGATCACGTCGCCGGTCATGGCGTCCTCGACGCTGCAGTTCAGCGTGGCGTCCTTGGTCTTTGCAGTAACCTCAATCCGCAGCACGTTGCCTTTGCCGATCAGCAGGGGATTCAACGGGGCCGTGGTAAAGCCGCTTTCGCCGGACTCGCCTGTGTCGGCCGACATGCACGGAAAGCCGTTGACTGTGCCGGTGGCTGTAATGCCCTGGTAGTTCGCGGATAGCTGCCAGATCTGCGCCATGATGCCCTCCTTGTTTCCGCGAGCCTAGCGGATCAGGCACAAGATGCCCGCAGAAAATGCCCCCGGCCGCGTGCCACGGCGCCGGCAACCAAGAAAGCGGGCCTCTTGTTCTCGAGAAGTATCTCGAATCTCAATGCGCTTAGGCGATGCGTGTCGAGGGGTGGCAGACACGCACAGGATTTGGCCAGGATGTTCGCCGCAGACTCGAGGCCAAAGTACAGTAGCTGCGCGCTCTCCCCGACCCTTCAACAGAGGGCTTCCAATGCGAAGTTTCGTGCTGATTTTGCTCGTTCTTCTCATCGCTTCGCCGCTGGCAGGTAATCCCATTGCCCTGGGCGATGAAACAAAGAAGGGATCTCCGCCAGACACGAAAGCGTCGGACCTGGAAATCGAGATGGTGTCCGAAACCGTAGCCCTGCGGCTTTCCCGGGTCACGGAGCCGATGGTTCGCCGCGGCGGCTGGACTGGCTTTGAACGCGAACTCGCGGTGGCGAGGCTCGGCGTGCACGGCACTTACAAGTTCAAGAATCACGGGGCAGCGCGGTCGCTTGAGATCGGTTTCCCATGCTGTGGAAGAGTCGAATCAAAGTCCATTCGTGTGGCGATGGGCAACACTAAGCTTGAGGCGATCCCACCTGATGCCGAAAGTGTCGAAGCCGGCATCCTCGATTACTGGATGAAATGGAAGGCCGAGTTCCCCGCCAACACCGAGTGCGAGATGACCGTCGAGTATGCGCTCGTTCTCTATGGCGAGCGAGATGCGGGCTACATCATCCAGACCGGTGCCGACTGGAAAGGAAACATCAGCACTGCTTCAGTCAGCCTGACTCTCGGCGATGGCTTCAACGCTGGCCACCTCCGCGAGATTGGACCGGCTGCCAATCTTGAGGAAAAGGGCGGGGAATACACGTGGAGACTCAAGGACATTGAGCCCGACGGCGACGATGACGTCTGGTTTCGGTTCTCGCTCGAGACATGGGACGAGAAGATTGAGCACATGCGTTCCGAAGCCAAGAAGAACTGGGGCGGAAGGCTTGACCTGGCGGAGGCGCTTGCCGAACCGCCTCTCTCAGGCGAAGAATTCAGCGAATTGAACGCCGAGCAACGAGACCAGTTCCTGTCTGCACTTGAAGGCCTGTTGCCGCGAAGCAGCGAGACCGAAAACAAACTGGCCATATTTGATGACACTCCCCTACCTGAGCCAAATCCGGAAGGCGGCTACTTCGGAAACGAGAACGACTCGGGCCTGGACGCGATATTTGAATCCGCGGTGAAGTTGGCGATCCGCGCCGTACGCGCATTCCCAGCAGAGAAGCGCTGCCGCGTGGTTCTGGAAGGCATGGTCAAGATCATGAAGGCTTCAGACGCTGAGAAGCTCTACCTCGACTGTGACGGCGAAAGCGAGCAAGTCTGGCTTGGCGATCCCGGACTCATCTACGACGCGGACGAAGTACTTTCCGAGGATTAGCAGTCCTGTTCTTTGTGAGGACCCGACTGGATGGAGGCAACCACCAATTTGCAGGAGGTTGGCGACAAGAGCAGCGTGGCCTACGTTGCCAAGGCAATGCGCAAAACATGCGAGGTGGCAGGCATCGAGCCCCTTGATGTTCTCGTCTTTGAGTTTCCCGCAAAGAAGTCAGCCGATGGGGACGAGCAAGGGCTTTGGACATCACGCCGCCAAGCCTACACACCAGCAATCCCCAACTGGCAGCATTCAACCGTCGTCCGGCGAAACGCACCCTGCAATTCGTGGGGCTAGTGTGGCGTTCCGCGATAGCCGACCGTGGCCGTCCCCCGCCAGACTCGAAAGTCCGAAGCTGACTGGCCACAAACCCGCATGGCTTCAACGAAATCGGCCCCGGAACAGGGTTCCGAGGCCGATGAAGCTTGGAGGTGGCGGAGGGATTCGAACCCTCGTGTGACGGATTTGCAATCCGTTGCCTAACCACTTGGCTACGCCACCGATGTCAATCCGTGTGAGGGCAAGCGGCGGCGGTGCCTTGCACCGCCGCCATTGTCTGGTGACCCCTACGGGATTCGAACCCGTATCGCGGCCTTGAAAGGGCCGTATCCTAACCATTAGATGAAGGGGCCTTGCCCTGCCCCTGCGGTCTCCCACAGGGCGCTAACTAAATACCAAAGCGCGCATTCCGTGCAACCCCGCGTCACTCGGCAGGGCCGAGCTCGAATACCGGCTCGTCTCCCTTTTCAACGCGCGCGAGATTCACCCGCAGCATTTCGGACCTCGGCCTGCGCCCCAGGGCGCGCTCCAGAACTTTCCTTGCCGCCCCCTGGTTTCCGCCGCGAAACAGGGCTACCGCAAGCAGAACCACAGAGAATGTGTCGTCAGGACGCCTCGCGACCAGCTTCCGCAGCGCCTCGGCGGCGCTGTCATTCAGCCCGCGTTGCAACTGCAGAATACCGATCGCACGCAGTGCCGCCGGAAGATCGCCGCAACGGCGGTACAGCACCATCGCCTCGCGCTGGTCGCCGTTGCCCTCAGCGCATGAGCCGAGCGCGAACAGCACCGGTGCCGGCGCCAGACGGTACTCCGGGTACTTCAGCAACTCCTTGAGCGTGATTTTCGCCGCCTCCCACTCCTCGGCCTTGATCATGACCGACGCCTCGGCCCACAGCCGGCGCATGCGCTTGCGGCGCAAGATCAGGTAGATGAAAAACGCAAGCTCAAACACGGTCAGCGCAAACGCTGCAACTACTGCGATGGTTGACCGGATGCTGCCTGGCTCGGCATGCATGTAGATCACAGCGGCGAACCCGAGCATGTAGCCAACGCCGCCCGCCACCAGCCCGTGGGCTATGTGCAGGGACATCGGCAACCATGACGGCGTATGCGGCAGGCGCTTCACGGGACTCCCGGTTGGGACGGAGGTTCCTCTATCAACGGGCGCACGGCCCGGGCGTTCAGTCGCGGATTCCGGCCCGCAGTTTGTACCCCTGCACGAACTCGCGCGGCAGGCTTTCGCCGCGCTCATCCCACAAGGCCTGCAGAGGCGAAGGCACGCCCTCACCCACCCACAGCAGGTTCTTCAGCGTGCTGGCAACCGACGGCGCGAACTCTGCATCGTCCAGCAGCGGCTTGAGCTGATCCAGCAATTCCTGCACACCCTCGGGCTGAAGCTCATGAGGCGGCCGCCCAAGCGACTGCAACGCGGCCAGCTTGGCGGCGCGGTTGCGGTATCTGCCGACGCCATACACGCGTGCGCGGAAGTCGTCAGCTGTTCCGGCCGAGCCGCACTTCTGCAGGCAGTGTTTCAATGGCTCGATCAGTTCCGGCTGCTCGGTCGCCATGTCGTCAATCAGTTCCAGCACCCAAGGGCGGTGCTGGCGGTATCCGACGTCGAACTCAAGCCGGATGTGCTTCAGAATCCATTCGCGAACCTGCCCCGTTACGTACGGGAGCCGATGCAGCAGGATTTCGTTGCACATGTGGCGATAGTTCTTTTCGCGCCCGATGGCTGTCTGCACGCCCATCAGCGCCGCGTGGCAGTAGTCGTCGTACCCCTGCTCGTTGGCCCACTCCGCGATCTCGAGCAGCAACTTGACGGTGCCGGCATCACCGAGTGACAGCGCAAACAACAGCCCCTTGCTGCCGGGGTGCGCGAAGCCGTACTTCTGGCCTACGCGTATCACCAGGTTGCGGATCTTCAGGTCCTTGCCGCAGATCAGCTTGCCGAGGATTCCGCACATGGCTTTGTCGAGCTCGGCGGGCGCCGTCAGCATGTACGCGACATAGCGTGGCAGCAGTGCCGGGAGTTCCTTGCAGTAGCTGTGCGGCCATGAGTCGAGCGCGACGGCCATCTTGGTCTGCTCCGCCAGATCGGTCCCGTTCAGAATGCCCCAAACCAGCGCCTCGCAACTCCAATTTGCGTAGTCCTTGCTTGGGTCCACGGGCGGCCTGGGCGGCGGGCCGTCGGGCAGCTCGGGCTCCAGGCGGCGAAGGCGGCGCACGACCTTGCTGTCTGTACCGCAGAACTGGCAAGTCATGATCGCCGATTCGGCCGCCAGCTCGAGCGATGCGCCGCAGCCGGGGCAATATGCGCGGTCAGCCCTGGAATCAAACGCGAGTTCAGCCATGACGCCAGTCTACCCAAGGATGCTGCCAGCGGTTAGATTGCAGGCTCGCTGACGGAAGTGGAGTGAGATTCTCCTGCGGCCCCGCCACTGTAAAGCCAGACCTTTCAGCGACTGGATTGCTCTGAAGGCTCGAGGGAGGCCGGAGGGCGCGCGCCCCTGTGCACGCGTCTTCCCGCGTGTGCATGAAGAATCATCCGCTGATTGCCGTTACCGTTGCCGCCTTACTGGCCATTGGGGCGGGCGTAGCGATTTCGTTCGCCTTTTCAGGGCCGGAACAGGCGCCGCCGTCTGAAGCTACAACGGTCGTCTCACTGTCGCCTCCCATCACCGAAACACTGTTCGAAATCGGGGCGGGTGGGCTGGTCATTGGCCGCAGCGACTACTGCCAGTTCCCGCCGCAAGTCGCAGACTTGCCGCCCTGTGGAACCGCACTCAGCCCCAACGGCGAGGCCATCGTTCGACTTTCGCCGGGCCTGATCATTGCCGACGCCTCTGTCAGCACGCCTCGGGATGAAATCAGCAAGCTGGGCAAGGCCGCGTTCATGCCGTGGCTCACGGCCGAAGACATCATCAGCAGCACCCGTGAGCTTGGTCGCCTGACAAATCATATAGAAGAAGCAAACAAGCTGGCTGACGACCTTGCCGCCGCGCTGCAACGACGGGCTTCGGCCGATGCACCTCGCGTGCTGCTGGTGATGACGCCGACACCCGGAAAGCTCGGGCCGATCACGTTCTTCCGTCGCAACTCGATTCATGGCCGCATGCTGGAAGCGGCGGGCGGCAGGAACGCCGCGGACTATGACGAAACGGGCGTGCCGATCATGCCGGCCGAGAAAGTTCTGCAGCTCGACCCGGATGTCATCATCGTCATCGACCTCGACGACGACCTGCCCGAGAACCGCAAACAACAGATCCTGCACGACTGGAGTACGCTGGCGCCGCTAACAGCGGTGCAGCAGGGACGTGTCGGCGTATTGAACGGCCAGCACTTCTACGGCGCCGGTCGGCGATTGATCCGCGCGGTCGATGAGCTGCGAGCCGAGATTCAGAGATTGCGCAAGCCATGACGAACAGCCTGGAACTTGCGAACGTCAGCGTACACGCCCGGGGCAAGGCGCTGGTCGAGGCCGTGGATCTTTCGCTGGCCGAAGGCGAATTCGTCGCCCTTGTGGGCCCAAACGGCGCGGGCAAGACGACACTGCTTCGCGCCGCGTTGGGCCTGGCGCGCACTACAGGCACAGTCCGCCTCGGTGGCCAAGAGGTAGGCTCGCTATCTCCACGAGAACGCGCGGGCAAGATTGCCTGGCTGCCGCAGCAGGCCTTGATCAGTGAGCCGATCACGGTGTTTCAGTTTGTGCGGGCAGCGCGCTATCGCTTCAGCGAGACGCATGCGGACGCCGAGCGCGAAACACTCGCGGCGCTGGCCAAAGCCAATGCGCTCGGCTTTCTGAGCAGCCCCGTGATTGAGCTGAGCGGCGGCGAACAACAAAGAGTAGCCGTTGCGGCGCTGATCGCACAGGACGCGCCACTGCTGCTGCTGGACGAGCCTGCGAACCATCTGGACCCGGCACAGCAAATCGAGCTCTACTCGTTGTTCGGCAACCTGTGGCGCAAGGGCAAAGGCGTCCTTTGCATCACGCACGACATCAACATGCTGCGCCACGTAGGCCGGGAGGCCGACCGTATCCGCGTCGTCGGCATGGCGCGCGGACACGTTCAATTTGAATGCGCCTTCGACGCGGCCGACTTGCCGGCGCTCATCGGCAAACTGTTTGAAGTCGAAATGCAGGCCGTCGAGGCCGATGGCCGCCGGTTGCTGATACCGGCCGAAAGAGGCTCTGCATGAAGCTGCGTGTGCTGATCCTCTGTGTCCTCAGCGCGGGCGTAGTCGTCGCGTCGCCCTGGCTTGGCGAGCCGCTGCAGGGCGAAACCGGGCGATTCATCCTGGAGAATCTGCGCATTCCGCGAGTTCTGATGGCTGTGCTGGTGGGCGGCACGATGTCGCTGGTCGGCGCGTGCTACCAGACAATCTTCGCAAATCCGCTGGCAGCACCCAGCACGGTCGGCACGACGGCCGGTGCAACCCTCGGTGCGCTGGTTGCCGTGGTGCTGGGCCCAATACTCGGCCTTGGCATGACGGCGGGGTTGCCTGTAACCGCAGCATTCGCATTCATCGGCGCACTGGTGGTCAGCCTTGTGATTGCGGCGATCGCCGCTTCCGGCCGGGCGCGGGTGAACGACATTCTGCTTGCGGGCATTGCGATCTCACTGGCGGCCGGCGCCATTTCGGCCGGGCTGCAGTTCACTGCGGACCAGTTGCAGCTCTACGCAGCTATCCAATGGTCGCTGGGGCATCTGCCGCAGGTGGGCTATCGAGGCGTCGTGATGATCCTGCCGTTTGTGATCGTCTGCTGGGTGGTTCTGCTGGCCAATACACGCGGGCTTCAGACACTGCTGGGCGGCGAAGACCGGGCGCATTCGCAGGGTGTCAATGTGCCCTGGCTGCGCTCCATGGTTCTTGGCGTGGGCGCGCTAGGCGTGGCGGCCTGTGTCGCATGGTGTGGTCCGATCGCCTTCATCGGCCTGATTGTGCCCCATATTGTGCGCATGGGTGTTGGGGCAAACCGGCGCGTGATGCTGCCGATGTCCGTGGTGACGGGCGCCGGTTTCCTGGCTGCATGCGATACCCTTTCCAGGCTCGTGTTGCCCGGGCGCGACCTGCCGGTCGGCGTGGTAACCAGCGCCATCGGCGCCCCGCTGCTGGTCTGGCTTGTTGTGCGCCAGCACCGAAAATAATCCATCGAATTGTGAATAAAGGCGTTACACGCTATACAGCCTGACCGGAGGTGGCACGTGGCATTCATAGAAGAAAGCGATCTGCATCCCGCAGAACCAGCCGAACAGCCGGTGCCGCGTGTCATTATCCAGCAGGCTCCGCGCAGCAAGCTGGTGCCCGTGCTGCTTGTGCTGCTGATCATCCTGTTGGTTACGATCGTCGCGCTTGCGGCCGTCGTGGTCCTGCCGATGCTCAAGAACACCAGCGACGCCCCAGCGCCTGAGCCCTCGGCCATTGCCGAGATCGACCCTGAAATGCTGATGACCCCCACCGGCCGCCAGCTCGATGTAGTGGAATTCGGCGGCTATGTCTTTGAGATCACTCGCCTTGCCTACAGCAATGTGGCACGTGCGCGCAGCGTCACGATTACCGTCCCCGGCAAGCCGCCCCAGATGGGTGTATTCCACATCGGTGAAAGCTTCGCCGGCGGCAAGGTACGCGTTGTAGAGATCACTGGCAGCTCGATCGTGCTTGAAGCCGATGGGCAGCAAAAGGTATTCCCGATCCTCGGCTCGGACCCGGGCGAGATCTGGGACCGCTCACCTTCCGGCACACAGATCATCCCGCCGACAGGCACCGGTGCCATCCCCGACATGCCTGCCGGACAGGTTCGTGCGCCGAAAGATCCGCGCTCAGAAATCCCGGCCGACGCCGAGAACCCTCCAAAGAAGACGGGCAGTCTGCTCGGCAACAGCGACGAAGACCCCGAAGACGTGAAGGGACTTGAAGACCTCGACCTGCCATACATCATCGACGTGCCGCTCGAGCGCGCGGATTACCTGCGCCTGGTGCGAGATATGGCCGACAAGTTCGAGAAGGATTTCGTGCTGGCATTCGCCATGGAGCGCGACACCCGCGCAGTCTACGGGCTTGAAATCAAGAACATTGCGCCGGCAAGCATCTTTCGCGCCCACGGGCTGCTTCGGGGTGACGTGATCCTCTCCATCAACGATGAGCCAGTGCACAGCATCGCCGAGCTGACGCTGATCGCCCGCAGCAACATCTTCCGCGACGAAGTCCGGATCGACGTCGAGCGCGAAACCGGAGTGGTCACTTTCGTTTTCAAACCCGGTGTGCCAGACTAGGCAGCCTTGGGGGCGGTCTCACTCGAACTTTCTGTTGCGCGTGCCGGCGATGCCGGCCGTGACCATTGGAGTGAGTCCTGGAAATGAAGTACCTGATCGTCCTGATTTCCCTGATGACTTCACCGGCGCTGTTGGCCCAGTCGATTGAGTTGGTCGACCTGCAGCAGCCCAACACGGCGCCCGTACAACCGGGCGCTGTGAACCACGAAGTCCTGCAGCTTCGCCTGTACAAGAACAGCGGCTCTTCCGCGTCCAGCATGACGCAGCTGAAAGTTGCATTGACAGGCACTGCAACCAGCAGCGACTGGTCAGCCGTCGATCTGTACTACGATGCCGACCACAGCCGCACGGTAACCGGCGGGGACTCCCTGCTTGGCACCGCCACAGTTACGACGGCCGGCAAGGTCACTTTCAGCGGACTGAGTGAGCCGATTCCGGATACGTTCCTGAACGGGCGCGACTATCTGGTCTGCGTCGACGTGGCCGGTGGCGCGACTCCGGGCAATACTTTCGTCTTCGCCTCAGATGCCGCTGACGTGACCGTTTCGGCGGGCACGGTCAGTGCGCCGTTCGGCATCGTCCAGTCCAACGTGCACACCGTGCGCAACGACAACGGGGCCGAAATCGATGTTCAGCGCAACGCCACTTCGATTCCATCGAGCACATTCCTTACGCACGATGTCGGCTACATCGATGTCACCGGCGGCAACCTGACATTCACGATCCTGAATACCGGTACGGGCTCACTGACCCTCAATGGTGCGCAACCGGTCACGGTGACGTTCACCAATAACTGCACGGCAGTGGTGTCTTCGCAACCGAGTTCGCCCGTAGCGTCTGGCGGCGGAAGCACCAGTTTCATTGTTGCGGTGGACCCCGTCACGGCCGCGACATTTGCGTTCACACTCAGTATCGACAACAGCGACTTTGACGAATACCCGTATGTCATCCAGTGCGTCGGTTCCGCGCAGCCGCAACCGGAAATCTCGATTGAGTACATGTCGAGCCCGGTTGCAGACGGCGCCACGATCACGCTGGGCAGCTACACCGCGGGAATCGCCGCAACGATGAACCTGACGATTTTCAACACGGGCCCGGCTGCGTTGATTCTGAACGGCTCACCGATCGTGGACTTCCCGACGCAGAACAACGTGAATTGCACGTTGCAGACGGCGCCCACAACCCCGGTCGCTGCCACCAGCGGGTCGACGTCGTTTACCGTTCAATTCACGCCGGCCGGCAGCGGGAATTGGACGTTCGTCATCTGGGTGGAAAGCAACGACGCCGATGAGAACCCATACAACATAACCGTGGACGGGACGTCGCCGGCCGTCACCCCGACCAAGCTGGGCGTGTACCGAAGCCCGGCCAATGCAAATGCCACTGTCGAGTTCGGGACTCAGCCGATTGTCTCGGTACAGGACGTCAACGGCGCCGTGGACACTTCCGACAATACCACCGTGATCGTGGCCGCCATTACCACCGGCACCGGCGCGAGCGGCGCGACGCTCGGGGGCACGGTCACCGCGACGTGCGTGAACGGCTATGCCACCTTCACCGATCTCTCCATCAACAAGGAAGGCTTGGCCTTCACGCTCACGTTTACACACCAGGCGGGCACGTTAACGCAGACCACGTCTGCACCGTTCAACGTCGGCCCAGCGCCCCCACCCAAGAAGAAGGACAAGAAGAGCGATAGCGGAGGCTGCAGCACCAGCAGCCCGGGATGGCCATGGCTATCGCTGCTCGCGGCAGTCTGCGGACTTGGAGTATTGGCAAGGCAACGCCGTACCGGCAGCAATGACCAACGACTCGGATAGCAAGCAGCCTCAGAGCACAGGCGAAGATTCGTCTCCGCAACTGGATGACGCAGTCACCCCGATCAGCGGGGCGCATTCTGTGCCGCGCAGCGCGCGTCCGCCGCGCTTTACCACGGCACTGCCTCTTAAGAACTGGCAGGGCCTGGGGATTGTGCTTCTGGCGGCAGCGCTCTTTGCAATTGCCCTGGTCGCGTTCATCAAGTGGAAGGGCCCGGCGCATGAGGCATCAAACGCGCCGCGCACCAACTCGTCTGATCATCGCAGAGAGTAACGGCCGACTCAGGCGCCGAGCTGCCGTTTCAAGGTGCTCAGGAACTGATGCCCCAGCGGCTCTATCCCGTCTGCGCCACGCAGCACGTACTCGACTCCTCGAATGATGTTGGCGCGGTTGGCGTCATTGCCTTCCTGCATCAGAATCGAAGCCTGCTGCCACAGGTCCGCCTCCAGATCGACAACCGCAACCGGGCCGGCAAGCTGGCGCTGGATGCGCGCTTTGGCTGTAGGGCCCAGCAACTTGGCGGCGACGTTTCGCGCGCGCGGCAGTGCTTCCTGTACGCGTCCGGGATCGACGGACGCCGCCAGCGCGAGAATCCACAGCATGGCCACCTTCGGAGATGGCGCCACCGCACTCGTGACTCCCTCGGCGGGCGCATAAGCCTGCGGAGCGGGCTGGGCGTATTGTTGCTGGGGCGCGGCGTAAGGTTGCTGCGGGTACTGCTGCTGTTGTGCGAACTGCTGTTGAGGGGGGTACTGTTGGGGATAAGACTGCGGGTAAGCCTGCCCCGCCGCCGAGTGCGCCTTGAACGCATTGATGCCGGCCAGGATCAACGCAACATTCGGAACGATCCAGCACATCGCGCCGCCGATATTGCCTGAGAACAGGCTCAGCAGTGCCAGCAACGTCGAGCCCACAATATCCACCGCGCCCATGTAGAGCCCGGCCATGTTTCCCTTGATTGCGAGGACTCCGCCGGCGATGGCGTACGCCAGCCAGATTCCGAAGATCGCCACGACAATGCCCAGCCCGGCACCGATCCCCTCAAGCTGCGACATCGGCACCAGGCTCGCCGCGAACAACAGCAGCAGCATGATCCCGCCGACCACGACGCCGCGCACGGTCATGTATGCAATACCAAATCGCCGCAACTCGTGGTTCGGTCGCGGTGGTGCCGTGTAGCCGACCTGCTGGCCGTAAGGTTGATAGCCGCCCGCCATCTTCGCCTCGGCAGCATTCTAGGCGATGCGGCAGATGGGCGAAACCTTCCTTTGCCGGGACGTGTTCCATCCTCCGTGCTGCTTGGCAGAATGCGAGCGGGAGAGTTGAAATGAGTGAATTCGTCTGGACGCCCGACGCAGAGACCATCGAGAACGCAAACGTCACGCGTTTGATGCGGCGGCTCGGCCATGAGGTCGACCCGCAGCACCCCGACAAGGTATTCGCCCAGGCACGCGCATTCGTCAAACAGTCCCAGGAGGACCCAGCCGGCTTCTGGGATGCCGCCTTGCGCGACATGGACCTCGACTGGTTCAAGCCCTACGAAACGACTCTCGACACCACACGCGGAAACGCCTGGGCCGACTGGTTCATCGGCGGCGAAACCAACATCGCGCTGAACTGCGTGGACCGTCACGTGAAGTCCGAGCGTGCAGCGCAGACGGCGCTCATCGCCGAAACCGAAGACGGCAGCGTCCGCGAGTTCACCTTCGCGGAGATGGCGGGCGAAGTCGGCAAGGTCGCCAACGCGCTGAAGTCATGCGGCGTGGGCAAGGGCGACACGGTCGCCTGCTTCATGCCGATGGTCGCCGAAGTCGTGTTCGCCATGCTAGCGACACAGAAGCTCGGTGCGATCTTCATCCCCGTCTTCAGCGGCTACGCGCCCCCGGCACTGCGCGAGCGGCTGGAAGACGCCGAAGTCAAAGTCTTGTTCACGGCCGACGGCAGCATGCGGCGCGGCAAGGCCTTCGGGCTGAAAGACCAGGCCGACCTTGCAGTTGACGGGCTTGAGTGCATTCAGCGAGTGATCGTCTATCGCCGCATCGGCGACAGCATGGACTGCCCGATGAAGCAGGGTCGCGATGTCTTCTGGCATGATCTTGTCGCCAAGCAGGATGCCGAGTGCGAAACGCTGCCCGTGCCGAGCCTGACGCCTGCGCTGATGCTCTACACCAGCGGCACAACCGGCAAGCCGAAGGGCACGGTGCACACGCACGCCGGCTGCATGGCGCAGATGGGCAAGGAGCTTGAGTACAACTTTGACGTCAAGGACGGCGACCGTTTCTGGTGGTTCAGCGACATCGGCTGGATGATGGGGCCGTGGGAAATCATCGGCTGCTTTATGCACGGCGTCACGCTGGTGATCTTCGAGGGTGCGCCGAACTACCCCGAGCCCGACCGGCTCTGGAAATCGATCGAGCGCCACAAGGCCACACACCTCGGCATCTCCCCCACGGCGATCCGCATGCTGATGCGCGCCGGCGACCAGTGGGTCGACAAGTACGAAATGTCGTCGCTGCGCGTGCTGGGCAGCACCGGCGAGCCGTGGGACCCGGAGAGCTACATGTGGTTCCACGAGAAAGTGGGCAAGTCGCGCCTGCCGATCATCAACATCAGCGGCGGCACGGACATCGTCGGCTGCTTCCTCGCGCCGCTGCCGATCATGCCGCTGAAGGCGTGCACGCTGCAGTCGCCGGGACTTGGTATGGCGATTGACGTGTTCAACGAAGACGGCGTGAGTGTGGTGGACGAAGTCGGCTACCTCGTCTGCAAGAAGCCCGCGCCCAGCATGACCCGCGGGCTGTGGAAGAACGAGGCGAAGTACCTCGAGACCTACTGGAGCAAGTTCCCCAATACCTGGAACCACGGCGACTGGGCGAAAGTGGACGCCGAGGGCTACTGGTTCCTGTTCGGGCGCGCGGACGACACCATGAAAATCGCAGGCCGTCGCGTCGGGCCCGGCGAAATCGAAAGCGCGTTGATTGACCACGCCGCGGTTAGCGAAGCCGCCGCCATCGGCGTGCCGGACGAGTTAAAGGGCACGGAAGTGGTCTGCTTCGTCGTGCTGCACAAGCAGTTCAAGGAAACCGAAGACCTGCGCGCCGAGCTGGTGCAAACCGTCGTGAACGCTCTGGGCAAGGTCGACCGCCCCAAGGACGTAAAGTTCGTCGACGACCTGCCCAAAACACGCAGCGCCAAAATCCTCCGCCGCCTGATCCAGAAAAAGTATCTAGGCGAAAAGGAAATCGGCGACCTGAGCAGCGTAGCGAACCCGGAAGCACTGGAAGCTATAAGCAAGGCACGCTAGCGCGGAGAGGACCTATGAAAAACGTCGATATGAAGGTGGAAGGCGACAAGCTGACGATCACGGTGGACCTGAGCAAAGAATTCGGGCCCAGCTCGTCGGGCAAGACGATCATTGTTGCCAGCAGTGAGGGCAACCAGACCGTCGAGTACAAGGACGGCAACTACAAGATCGGGCTGAACGTCTACCGCAAGCCGTAAGTGATGTGAGCGTCTCGCCCGCAGCGAAGTCGGCATCCTGCCGACTTCGCAGACGACTTGACCAAAACAGGAAAGCGGGGCCTTTCGGCCCCGCTTTTGCGGGCAGGATGCCCACATCACTTTAGTCGCCGCCGGCGGAGGCTTCTTCGGGGTTCTGGTCGCGGTCGAGATCGCGGGCTTTGGTAATCAGGGTCGCGAAGTTCAGCACCTCGGTGTCGTCCGTTTCCGCGATCAGCTTCTTTACATCTTCAAGCAGCGCATCGTAGCTGGCGCCCTTGGCCCAGTAGCTCTTGCGCAGCATTTCACCGAACTCGGCCACGTTGCCGGCCAGGCGCAGGCTGACCGGGGCCGCGTCCCAGTCGGCCGCGATGTCGCCGGTGCGGATCTCACGGTTGACCTCGAAGAACTCGTCGCGCTCGTCATGCTTGTAGCGCACGGTGGCCGTGCCGATCGGGCCACTGGCGTTGTCGAACAACTTGAGCTCGTATACGGCCGTCACGCTGTGGCCGCTGCCGACTTCGCCGCCGTCGACCTTGTCGTTGCGGAAATCCTCGTCGGCCACGTCGCGGTTTTCATAGCCCAGCAGACGCCATGACTTCACGACTTCCGGGTTGAATTCAACCTGGACCTTGGTGTCGCGGGCGACCACCTGCAGCGTTCCGGTCAGATTCTCGACGAAGATGCGCTTGGCTTCGTCCAGCGTATCGACGTAGGCATAGTGCCCGTCGCCCTTGTCGCCCATCTGCTCGATCAGCTCGTCGTTGTAGTTGCTCATGCCGAAGCCGATGGCGCTGAGCGTGATGCCCTTGCGGCGCTGGCGCTCGATCATCTTGAGCAGGTTCTCGACCTGGGTCTCGCCGTTGTTGGCGACGCCGTCAGTGCACAGGATGACGCGGTTGATGCTGCCCTCGCGGAACGCGTCTTCGGCCATGTCGTAGCCGATGCGAATGCCTTCCTCGGCGTTGGTGCTGCCGTCCGGGTTGAGTCGGTCGAGTGCGTCGATGATGGCCTCAGGGTCGTTGGTCGGGCTGAGCACCTTGCGTCCGCGGCTCCCGTAGACAGCGATACCGACGTAGTCGTCGCGGCGCAGCTGCTTGACCAGCATGGTCAGCGCCTTTTTCACGTAGCCGAGGCGGTTGTCCATCTCCATGCTGCCGCTGACGTCGATCACGAAGGTCAGGTTGGCAGGCTTGCGCTTTTCGGGGTCGATCTTTTTGGCCTGCATGCCGACGCGCATCAGGTAGCAGTTCTTCAGGTCCTGCCCGTAGCGCGAGGGCGCGGCGTCCATGGTGATGGCAAAGGTGTCTTCGTAGGGAGCGTCGTAGCCGTAGTCGAAGTAGTTGACGAACTCTTCCACGCGAGCGTAGCCCTGCGGCGGCAGGTTGCCGCGGTTGATGTAGTCGCGGCACTTCGTGTAGGCGCCGGTGTCGACGTCGACCGCGAACGTGGAGAGCCGGTCGTCCTCGGAATCAATGAACGGATTGGTGTCGTACTTCTTCCAGAACTCGTCATAGGGCTGGCCTTCCGTGGGACGCCCGTCCGGCTCGTTGCCGAGGCGATCGTCGTAGATGTGCTCGAACCGGCCGCGAATATCCTGGTTGAAGTTGATCGGCGGCGCATCCGGGTCTTGATTGTTGAAGAAGATGCCCGCCTGCGGGTTTTCCGCGCCGCCGCTGTCGTCTGTGCGCAGGTCACCGCCGCCGGACTCGTATGTGTTGCTGCTGCATGCGGCGAGCATCACCACTGTGACAAGCGCGGCAACCGCGAGCGCGCTGAAGGTCTTCGATCTGGTCTTCATTTCCTGCCCTTCTAATGGGGGTCGTTGTGAGCTTTCCGTTCGGGGTTCACCCTGATCGCGGGTGACCCGGCTTCACGCCGGGGCGCTATTTCAGTTCGTTTGCCTTCTCCACCAGCTTGACCAGCTCGTCGACCTTCTCGTCACGGAAGTCGAGCTGGATCAGGTTCAGGTCTTCCAGCACGGCCGAGAAGCTGCCCTGCTTGGCATAGAATCCCTTGGCCAGCAGCTCGGCGAACTCGGCCACGTCGCCGGCGAGGCGCAGGCTCTTGTCGGCTGTCTCCCAGGTGGCGGCGATCTGCTGGGTGAAGACCTCCTGGCTGATTTCCCTGGGCAGGTCGCGCTCGTCCTCCTTGTAGCGGATGGTCGCGTTGGCCATGGCGCCGAACCCGTTCTGGTACAGCTTGACCTCGTAGAGCGCCGTCGCTGAGTGCCCGGCACTGATTTCGCCGCCGTCCACGGCGTCATTGCGGAAGTCTTCGTCCTTGATGTCGCGGTTGACATAGCCGATCAGACGATAGGACTTGACCACCAGCGGGTTGAACTCGACCTGGATTTTCACGTCGCGGCCGACGACCTCGAGCGCGCCTGTCAGGTTGTCGGCGAAGATGCGCTTGGCTTCGTCGATACTGTCCACGTAGGCGTAGTGCCCGTCGCCCTTGTCGCCGAGCTGTTCCATCAGGTTGTCGTTGTAGACGCCCATGCCGAAGCCGACGGTGCTGAGGGTGATACCCCTGCGGCGGTTCTCAACGATCGTTTCGAGCAGGCCGTCTACGCGGGTCTTGCCGATGTTGGCCACGCCGTCAGAGCAGAGGATCACGCGGTTGGTGTAGCCGTCTCTGAATGCGCTGCTGGCCATGCTGTAGCCTACGGCGAGCCCTTCCTGGGCGTTGGTGCTGCCTTCGGTCTGCAGCTTGTCGATGGCCGCGAGGATCTCGTCTTTCTGCCACGCGTCCTTGTGGGCCATGTACTCGTAGCCGCGGGTGCCGAAGACCGCGATGCCGACTTTGTCGCCCTCGCGGAGCTGTTCGACCAGCAGCTTCAGCCCGGCCTTCACCAGCGGCAGCCGCTCGGCGCTTTCCATGCTGCCGCTGACGTCGATCACAAAGGTCAGCACGGCCGGCTTGCGGTCGGCCTCGGGGATCTGCCGTGCCTGCACGCCGACGCGCAGCAGGTAGCAGTTGGCGAGGTCCTGGCCGTAGCGTGAGGGCGCGGCATCCATGGTGATGGCGAACGGGTCGCTGCTGGGCGCCGGGTATGCGTAGCTGAAATAGTTAATGAACTCCTCGGCGCGGATGGCCGCTTCCGGCGGGAGCGTGCCTTTCACCAGATAGCCACGGGCAACGGCATAGCTGCCGGTGTCGTGCTCCAGCGCGAAGGTTGAAAGCTGGTCGTCCTCGGTGTCCACGAAAGGATTGGAGCCGTTGGCGTTGAAATTTCCCTCGGGAACAAGTTCAGGCTGTTCGGGCTCTTCAGCCGGAGTCGCGGCATAGAACGTCCCGGAGTTGAGGTTCACGCCACCAAGGGGACGATCTTTGGGGCCGTGAGTATCACCGGAGGCGCGCGTGCCCAAGCTGTAGCCATCCTGGCCGTCGCTCGGCATGGCCTGTGTCACCGCCGGCTCGGCATCGCCGACTTTGGCCGACTGCGGAGCCACTTTGTCGCCGCCAAATGTCGCAAGCGATGCCGAGACGACTACGAAGCCAATCACAAGTGCGGCAGCCGCGGCCAGGCCGGTGCCCCAGGCACGCCATGCGGGACGGGGCCTGGCCAACGGCTGCTTGGGGGGGAGCGCTTCCGCGCCCGCTTTCGCGAGCGTCTGCGCGATGAGGTCCGGCGGGCTCTTGCCGCACAGCACTTCTTCAAGTGCTGCCTCGATAATGGGGTCATGCTCGTTCATCGTTCTTTCCTCGGAGCCGGGTGTGTGGCGTGTCGGGCTTCGCTCTCGCTCAGCCCCACCGACAGGATTGTCGGTGCCACCCAACTACTTGACCCTCAGCTCCATGCACTTTCGAAGGCGTGCCTTGGTCCTTCGTAAGAGTGTCTTGATCCCGTCGTCGGTCATGCCCAGCGCTTCGGCAATCTCGACGCGTTGCTTGCCTTCCTTGTATTGCAGGTCCAGCGCCTGCTTTGGCTTTTCGTCCAGCTGCTTGAGGCATTCCCTCAGCGCATTCGCCAGCGCCTCGCCGTCTCCTTCGCCTGCCAGCTCAACCCAGTCGGCCTCGATGTGTTCCAGCTCGGCCACAGCGACCATCTTTCCGTCCTTGCGCCGCGCCTTCAGCAGCAGGTTCTTCGCCACGATCCGCAGGTAGGCGACCGTCTGACCCCGGCTACGCTGCTCGAACGGCTTGCGGTACACGGCCAGAAACACTTCCTGCGTCAGGTCGTCCGCCAGCGACGCATCGGCCCCCAGTGCGCGCAGGTAGCGCCACACGCCCGCCTGGTGCTCACGCATCAGGGCTGCAAGGTCGAGCTCTTGGTCGGCCGTCGTCATCGGCATCGATCATAGAGTCCCGGCGGGTTCGGGATGGGTTCAGGAATTCACGGATTTCGCTGCCAGGCTCGGAAAGCGCCCCAATGCGAACAGGGACCCGGTGCTCCGGGCCCCTGTTCTACCGTTTGGTTTGCTGCCTACTGCACGTTTACGGTGATGCTCTTCTTCGTGGTGTGAATCGCGTAGAAGCCCCACTGCGCCCACCAGCCGCCGGCCTTCTGGCAGACAACGCCGGTGTGCGTTGCGGTCGTTGAGCCCTTGCTGACGCCTTCCAGCCTGTCGCCGGTCGGGTTGTAGTTCAGTGCGCCGGAACCGACGGCCACGCCTTCAAAGCCGCCGACCGGGCTGCCCAGGCCGATGCCGATCCAGTTCAGGATCGCGGCGGTGGTGCCGTACGGCAGGTTCAGCAGGTTGCCGACGATGCCCGCGACGTCGAAGCGGTACTGGCTCATGTCCAGCTCGAAGTTGGGGATGCTGAACACGGTGTAGCTCTGGCCCGGCACCACGCTGGTCGAAATGTAGCCGTTCTGGGCGAGCCAGCTGTTGATCCAGCCCGGAACCATCGAGGCAATCTGCTGGATGTGCGGGATGTAGCTGGTGAACCACTGGTGGATTGACATCTGGCTGGTCACCAGCGACGAGGCCTGCAACACCCACTGCGACAGGTACTGGGTGAACATCGCCTGGTTGAAGGCATCCTGCGTCTCGAAACGCCCGATGGCGCGGACGTCAGCCGAGCCGCCCAGGGGCACATTCAGCGACGCATACGGGCTGGTGATCTGCACCAGGTCGCATGGAATCATGGTGTTGATCAGGTCCTGAGACGTAACCAGCGTGGCGGAGAGGCCCGTAGCCCAGGTGGCCACGTTCTGTGCGGTTGTGCCGATCACGGGCACGGTGCTCAGCTGGGTGCCGACCCATGCGATCAGGTTCAGGGCGCCGCGAATCTCACCAATCAGGAGGCTGGCGAAGTCGGCCTTCAGCAGGGCGGATTCAATGAGCGCACGGCCGATGCTGCTGAGCGGGCTGGCCTGGCTGCCGCTGCCGTTGAGCGTCACTCCGCCCGCGGCGGCAATCAGGTCGAGCACGCCGGTGTTGTCCAGCATCTGCTCAGCCATCGCGAGTTCGGCGTCGCTGAGGTTGTCGTTGTAGAAGGCTACGCTGGCGAGCAACGTGACCTGCTGGTTCAGGGCCGCGCGGACGGTGGCGGCCTGCGCTGCCGGCATGTAGCTGTCGTTCTCAAGCGCGTCCACAGTCTCGATCGCGAGTTCGGTGAAACGGGACAGGCCCTGGCCTAGCGCGGCGTCGAAGTTCGTGCGCGTGTAGGGCAGCGTGGTATCGAAGCCGGTGACCGTGAGAAGCTGGGGATGCGTGTCGCGGGTCACGCCGTCGATGTCGACCAGCGAAAGCTCAACGTTCGGGTCAACGGCGGTGGAGAGTGCCGGCACCATGACGTAGGCCTTGCCTTCTCCGACGTGCATGGCCGGAATAACCACTTCAGTCGTGCCGGCGGTGAACCGCACGAACACGCCCTGATCAATCTTTCCCTTGCTGCCCGAGATCTCGATGGCGAGCATGTCGCCGGGGCTGGCAGTCGAAAGCGACAGCGTTCCCGAAGCAAAAGTCACATACTTGGGGTTGGAGACGTCGTTGTCACCGCCCGACTGACAAGCTGAGCTGAGCCCGGCCAGGATGATGGTCGCCATGATGGCCAACCGCTTTACTGCCGCACCTTGAGTCTGCATATGCGATATCCCCACGTCTTGGGTCCCTTGGAATGCCCCCTCCGCAAGGGGCGTGAAGTCTGAGAAGGGCGTGAGAGTAGGGATGGCGATTTGGACTTCAAGCAGTTTTGGTGATTTACGGAGAAAAAGTTGTGACAAGACCGTGATAATAAGGCTGTGCGTTATGTGCAGGCGTTTGAACTCCGCTTGCTTCAAGGTCTTACAAAGAAGACAATAGAAACACTGGAGAGTGGCAACCCCTGATGGGAGTGTCTATGAAGCTTCGCCCTCTTCCCCTGCTTCACTCAGTGCTGATTGCACTGCTGCTTGGTGCTTGCTCGGCGCCGCAGACTGTTGAGCGCCAGGAACGCATTTCCCCGCCGTACCAGGTGATGGTTCGCGCGTTGGGCCCGGCGAGTGTGTCCGATGATGGCTTTGATGCCCGCTTCGAATTTGAAGTCGTCAGCCCGTTGGACCTCCACCGCAACTCACTGGTTCAGGAACTGAAGCAGACCATCACCTTCGAGTACGAAGACGGCAGCACGCGCGAACGCCAGCTGACGCTGGTCGAGGCATTCCGTTTGCGCCTTGAGTACGTCGATGCCGCAAGGCAGTACCACTATCGCATCTACGCGGGCCAGAGCGACCGGCACTCCATGCGCGGAATGAACGACCTGCCTGACGACGTCACGGCCGTGCGCATAAGCAGACGTGTGTTTGCATACGTTGCCAACGTCGTGGGTGCGGACTTCACGGATGCAGGCTTCGCACACCTGCCAAGGAACGAAGACGGCACCGTGGTCTCGGAGATCCCTGAGAAATTCAATTCCAACTACCAGTCGAAGCACGTCACGCGCGGCTCGGTGGCGAACAGCGGCGATTCGCTAGGGCTGACCTACCGGATTAACTACCGGCTGGTGCGGAACAGCGGCGACGGCCCGCAGTTCGTGGTGGATCGCGGCGGAGGCTACGGCGTCGTTGAAGCGCCGGCGGTGGTCTGGGTGCCCGACAACTAGCCGTGGAAAAACGAACCAACCCCGCCCGATAGGCGGGGTTGCTCTATTCCGTGATTGCTAGGCCGCCTGGTTGTAGAAGCCGCTGAGGGCGACTTCGCTCTCCTCATCGAGGGCTTCAAACGCCAGGCCGATCGTTCGCCCACTCAGAGAGCGGTGCCGCTCAACAAAGGCCAGACGTGCGGTAAGCTGGATGACCTTGCCTTCTTCAACGGTGAACGAGGCGTGCGCCGTGCTTTTGCCGACTTCGTTCTCGATGGCCTGCAGTTGCTCGGGGGCGAGCTTGCAATCCGTGGCATCGATGGCGACGCCGCGGCTGCTGAGGTCGATGGTCTTGGTCTTCAGGCTGACTCCGCCGATCTCAAGCTCGCACGGCAGATCAACATGGACGCGCGGCGCTGTGCGTCGCTGCGACTGGCGGAACATGTTATTGAGGGCGTTCTGGACGGCTTCCTTCACGCTGCGCCCGCGGATCGGGCGATGAAACTTGGCGGAAATCTGGATGTCCTTCAGGCGTCGCTCGTAGTCCGGCCGGGTAAGCGCGACGACCGGCAGCCCCGGCAGCATCTCGTTGGCAAATGCGCCTACGGCGAGGTTGTCATCCACGATCGTTCCGTAGTCCATGACCAGCACATCGAACAGCCCGGTGCTGAGTTTCGCCTCGGCATCTGCGCGGCTGACTGCAATGCTGACAGCGTGCCCGACGCCGCGAAGCAGGCTGCGGACGAGATAGGCGGATTCCTCAAAGAGGTCCGTGATGAGCACATTGGCCATGACTGACTCCTGCTGTGTTTCGAGTGAAGATACGGTGCCGTTGGCACAGTCAGATAATCGGCGCAATGTGTGCAACTCTTTGGCTTTTTCGCACGCGCGTTAAAAGAAACTGGGCCCGAGAGCAAGCGCCCCCGGGCCCATCGAGTCAGGCTCTACTTGGCTTGTGCCTTCACTTCATCGATGTGCTTCTCAACCCGTTCAAGCTCGGCCACCAGCTCGGACAACCGGTCGCGATCTCGCTGGACCACGTCCTTGGGCGCGCGCTCGATGTAGTTCAGGTTCTCGAGCTTGCGCTTAAGCTTGCTCACGCCCTCGTTCAGCTTGGCCTGGTTGGCCTCGAGCCGCAGCAATTCCATCTTGAAGTCGATCAGTCCTTCGAGGTCCACGTACACCTCGTTGCCGCCGCCGAGAACCACCGTGGCACTGGCTTTCGGCTTCTTCGCCCCGACTGCTACTTCGAAGCCGGACATGTTGAGCAACTTGCTCACCGTGTCGCGCTCGGCCTCGGCCAGCAGATCGAGCGTGTTCTTGTCAGCCACGTTCAGCGCCGCGCTGATCGGAGTCTTCGGGTCCAGGTTGTGCTCGGCGCGGATGTTGCGCAGCGCGCGCGTCACTTCCTGCATGAATCCGAAGCGCTTGCGCTCAGGCACGTAGAGGCGCTCTTTGCTGGCTTTCGGCCACGCCGCGATTGCGAGTGCAAGCTCCGGCGTGTCCCCGCGCAAGGCCGCCGACAGCGGACGCAGGTTCTGCCAGATCTCCTCCGTAATAAACGGCACGAACGGATGCAGCATCTTCAGAATGCCGTCAAGCACGCGCACCAGCGTGCTCTGCGCTCGCAGGCGTGAGCGCTCGCCGCCCTTGCCGTCGTAGAGTCGCGGCTTGACCACTTCGAGGTACCAGTCGCAGAAGTCATCCCACACGAAGTGATACAGCGCCTGGGCGGCTTCGTTGAACTTGTAGCGCTCAAGCGCGTCCGTCACGTCCACAATCGTGTTCGTGAGGCAGCCTTCGATGTAGCAATCCTCAAGCTCCACCACCTGGCCTTCGTTCAGCCCGGCCCGCTCAGATTCCGACAGCTTGCCAATCGCTTCTTCGAAGTCGGTCAGGTTGGTCAGCGCGAAACGCGCGGCATTCCACAACTTGTTGCAGAAGTTGCGGCCCATCTCGAACTTGCTCTCGGCCAGCTTGATGTCCTGACCTTCGCTGGTGAGCATGGGCAGAGTCAGGCGCACTGCGTCCACGCCCCACTGCTCGGCCATATCGAGCGGGTCGATGCCGTTGTTGAGCGACTTGCTCATGCGACGGCCTTGCCCGTCGAGCACAGTCGCGTGGATGTACACCGTGCTGAACGGCTTCTCGCCCATGAACTCGTAGCTGGCCATCACCATGCGCGCGACCCAGAGGTAGATGATGTCGCGAGCCGTGCTGAGGAAATGGGTCGGGTAGAAATAGCCCAGGTCGGCCGTCTTCTCCGGCCAGCCCAGTGTGCTGAACGGCCACAGCCACGAGCTTGCCCAGGTGTCGAGCACGTCATCGTCGCGGCGCACCAGCGGCTTGCCCGATGTCGGGTGAGTCGCCCCCTCGGCCGGGTCTTCCTTCAGAGCCACGGCGTTGCCGTCGGCGTCGTACCACACAGGAATGCGGTGCCCCCACCAGAGCTGGCGTGAAATGCACCAGTCGCGCACATTCTCGAGCCAGCTCAGGTACACGCGCTCCCAGCGCTCGGGCACGAAAGTGATTTCGCGTTTGCCCTCGGCGTTCGGCTTGACGGCCGCGATTGCCGGCTGCGCGAGCTCCTTCATCTTAACGAACCACTGCTCGCTGAGCAGCGGCTCCACCGGCGTCTTGCTGCGGTCGCTGTGGGGCACGTTGTTGGTGTAGTCTTCCACGCGCTCCAGCAGGCCGAGATCGTCCAGTTCTTCCACCAGCTGCTTGCGCGCCTTCAGACGCTCGATGCCCTGGTACTTTCCAGCCTGGTCATTCAGCGTGCCGTCCTTATTCAGCACGTTGATCATGGGCAGGTCGTGGCGCTGGCCGCGTTCGTAGTCGTTGAAGTCGTGCCCGGGCGTCACTTTGACGGCGCCCGTTCCGAATTCCGGGTTTACGGTTTCGTCTGCGATCACGGGAATTTCGCGCCCCAGGATCGGCAGAATCAGTGTCTTACCCACCAGGTTGCTGTAGCGGTCGTCTTCGCCGTTCACGGCCACGGCCGTATCACCGAACAGGGTTTCCGGACGCGTGGTTGCCACCACCACGAACTTTTCCGGCTGGTCCTTGATCTGGTAGCGGATGTACCAGAGGTGGCCGCGGGTTTCTGTGGTTTCGATCTCGTCGTCGCTGATCGCGGTCTGGAGCTTGCAGTCCCAGTTGATCATGCGGTAGCCGCGGTAAACGAGCCCCTTTTCCCACAGCTTCACGAACGAGTCGCGCACGGCACGGGTAAGGCCTTCGTCCATGGTGAAGCGGGTGCGTGACCAGTCGCAGGATGCGCCGAGCTTGCGCAGTTGGTTGAGGATGCGGTTGCCGTACTCATCCTTCCACTTCCAGACTTCCTCGAGGAACTTTTCACGCCCGAGCTCGTTGCGGGTGGTCTTCTGCTCAGCGAACAACTTTTTCTCGACCACGGCCTGGGTAGCGATGCCGGCGTGATCCGTGCCCGGCAGCCAGAGCACGCAGAACCCCTGCATGCGCTTGAAGCGCGCCACGGCGTCCTGCAGCGTGTTGTTTAGCGCATGCCCCATGTGCAGCGCGCCCGTCACGTTGGGCGGCGGGATCATGATGGTGAAGGGCTTCTTGCGAATATCGCGCACGGCCTTGAAAAGGTCGTGCGAAGTCCAGAATTCGTACCACTTGGTTTCAATGGTTCCAGGCTGGAACCGCGGGGGCATCTCTGCCGGCATGGTTGTCTCCTTGCCCCATGTCGCGGGGCGGCCGCCTTGCCAACAAAGTGAGTGCCCCCGTGCGGGCGACACCCGGCAAAGCGTGCGGAATGATAACGACAAGCGGTTGCAGGGGAAGGGCGTGGCCTACGCTTCGGACGCCGCGCCGGCCTTGCCGAGCAGAACATAGATCCAGGACTTCCCGGCTTCGCCGAAGTCGTCAAGTATCGTGTACAGGAGAGGAACAAGCACCAAGGTGTAAACCATGCTCAACAAGATTCCGCCCAACACCATACGACCCATCGGGTAGTACGGTTGGCCAACGAAGTTGGAATTCCCCAGCGCCATGGGAATCAATCCGAACGCCGTGGTAAGGCTGGTCAGTAGGATCGGCCGCATGCGTTGCCGCGCCGCCGTCTCTACCGCTTCCTTCCGTTCAACACCTTCGGCCCGCAACCGATTTATCAAGTCCACCAAAACGATGCCGTTATTCACCACTACACCGATCAATACGACCAAGCCCAGCCCGGTCATGATGTCGAATGGCGTGCCGGTGACCCACAGGGCACCGTAGCCACCAACTAGAGCACCCGGCACGCTGACCGCGAGAATGCACGCAGGTTTCAGGATGCTTTCGAACAGGAAACACATGAGTAAGAACACCAGGGCGAGCGCGGCCAGAGCCATCCACAATAGCTCGGTAAGGCGCGACTCGAATTCGCCGAAGCGACCGCCGAGTTCCTGCGTGTAGCCGGCTGGGAACTTTACGCCTTCCATTGCCATGTTCACCTGCTGGCGGATGCGGCCAAGATCTTCCGTGCTGGTCGTGCCAACCACTCGCAAACTGGTCTGGCGGTTGCGGCGCCGGATTTCCCCCAAGCCGGACTTGGCAAGGCCGCTCGTCTTGGTGATCGCCTTTGCCGCTACGCTGCCGCCAGTCCCCGTAAAGACTCTAGTTTCGCTGACGTCTTGCAGGTTGGGGTCCCGAGAATTGCCTGCAGCGTCTTCTGGCGGCGCAAAACGCACCCGCAATGGCAGCAAGTTATCACCCTGCTGGAACTCCCGAAGTGTTGTGCCGGACAACTGGAATGCGAGCACTTGAGACAGCATGTTTGGCTCGACGCCAAAGGCAGCTGCCCGCTGCCGATCTACACCGACCGTTAGCTCGTCGATGCCTTCCGTTGTGTCCACCTGCACGCCTTCCAGCCCCTCAATGCTTTGCAGCCTCACGGCGATATCATCGGCGAGTAGAAGAAGCCTTTGTGTGTCGGGTCCGTTGATGCGAATACTGACTTCACTGCTGGCGCTGCTGCCGCCTTCGAACTGGCCGCGCAACTCGACCCCCGCACGCTCCGGCAGCGCCGCCATCATCTTGGTGTATAGAACGCCCGATTCACCCACGCGATCGGGTTGGACCGAGATGTAGAACCGCGCCCGCGCAGCCGAGAAACTGACGCTCAACGACTCAATGCCGAATGCTTCGTCTGCCTCCTTCGGCGTTCGGCCATAAGTGGCGAGTGCCATCTCTTCGCTCATGCCGTCCGCCATCGCACGTTTGCGCTTCTCGCCTGCGCCGTCCACACCGAGAAGAATATCCTCCACATCAAGCACGTAGCGTCCTGCAATAGCATCGCGCAGTGGCTGGGTCTCTTCCATGTTGCCCTTGATGCCGGTCGGTCCGGCCTCTATATCGAGCGAGCCCGTAGCTGTGCCACGGGCAATCTCGATGCTCATCGGCGAACCCGCCGGTACGGCCGCGGCGAGGCGTTCAAGATCTTCCGGCAACGTGATGGGCCGGCCGTTGTAACCAAGCACGAAATCGCCTACGCGCACGCGGGCCTTCTCGGCGGCGCTGCCGGGTGCAATCTCTGTAACGAGCAGTGCTTTCCTGCGGATCATGATGTCCGACCCGCCGGAGAAGTTGGCGCTGATGCTAATGCGGTCGCGGTTACCCTGATTCTGGTCCGTCTTGGTGGTCGCGCCCATCAGCACGAACCAGAGGATCACGCTGCCTGGCACAACACAAAGCGCTACCATGTAGCGCGCAGGCATGAGCCAGCGTACGGTGCGGACATACCATTCGGCGATCCTATCTACGATCGGGGTGGACGGCGCGCCCTCCGCATTTCGGCCGGCCACGAGCGCCACGCACTCCCAAAGTGCAATGCCGGGAACCAGCAACAGACGTTCGAAGTTATTGCGTTCACTCCAGCGATATGCGAGTCGCGCGCGCAGACCGGTGAACCAGCGCCGCCCTCGCGACGTCTGATGTGCCTTGAGCAAGCCCGCGCGGAACATCGTCATGGGGATGACGCCAATTGCGAGCACTATGCTGAACGCGAGGCTCAGGCAGACCGGCAGCCCGATCTTTCCCATCACGAAGCTAAGGAACGGCTCGCTGGACAAGAAGATTACGCTAATGAAGACAATCACCGTTGTGCTGGTCGCCAGGATCAGCGCCAAGCCAACTTCGCCAGCGCCCCGCACGACTGCCGCCTCAGGAGCCTCGCCCAGGGCGTGCCTTCGGTAGACGTTCTCGGCAACCACGATGCTGTTGTCGAGCAGCATTCCCCCTGCAAGCGTGAAACCCATGAGGGCGAGAAGGTTTATGGTCTCGCCCATCAGGAACATGACTGCCAGCGTCAGCGTCATGCTGAGCGGAATCGAGAGCGCAATCACAAGCGACAGCCGCCAGCTCTTTAGGAACACCAGCAGCACGACGAATGCCAGAAGCCCCCCCCATGCAAGCGTCTGCATCAGGTTGCCGATGCTCTCTTTGATCGTGTCACCCTGATTCCAGGCGATGCGAGCGCTGAAGCCCTTCAATTGCGGTTTGGATTGCAAGTCCTGAAGCGCCTTTTCTACTCTCTCGCCGACTGCCACAGTGTTGGCGTCGCCGGTCTTGAATATTCTGCAGGTCGCACCCTCTCGCCCGTTGACGCGTACATAGCTGCTGACGCCGTATGTTTCGTAGACGCCCTTGTTGTCGTGACTGTGGCGGGTGATGTCGGCGATGCGCAATCCCGGCCGTACTGGCAGATTTTCGATCTCCTCAATGCTGTGGAAACGAGAGTCCGCTACGAGATAGATGTCGCGTTCTTGCATCTGGCCAGTGCCGAGGTCCATCTTCTGGCGCACAGTCGTCTTGCCCGCGGGCGCCCGGAAGTTGTCTCCACGCAATCTCTGAAGCAACTCGGATAAGTTCACGCCGTAGGCGCGGGTCTTCTCAGGATCGAGGTCGAGGGCGATGAATTTGGTACGCGCGCCGTCAAACGAAACACTGGCGACACCGTCCACCGATTCCAGGTAGGGCTGCACCACACGCTCAAGCGTCAGGTACGGATCAACTGTGCCGTCTTCCCAATAGAAGCTGACAAACGCAACTGGCCAGCCGCCGCTGCTGCCTCGGAATCGGCGCACCTGGATGCGACCAACGTCGCTGGGCAGGCGCAGGCGGGCGCGCTCGACGGCCGCCATGATCTCGGCGTAGGCCTCATCCATGTCGCGGTCGCCGTCGAACTCAAGGTCGAAGTCAGCGCCGTCTCGCGCGGAAGTTGCGTTCAAGTCCTGCACGCCTGGAATGGTCGATAGCTCAGCCTCGACCGGCAGCGTCACCTCACGCTCAACGGTTAAAGGAGAGACGGTGTCGCCGGCCTTGTTGTACGGCACCGAAACGCTGAGCGACTTCGGTTCAAAGCCGGCCGGGAACAACTCGACGGGCGTGAGCTGGAGGCTGATCACGCCGAGCACAGTCGTCGCCAGCAGCAATACGGTAACCGTCACCGGCCGGCGCGCAAAAAACGCCAGGATCGGGTGCTGCTCGCGGGCCTGTATGGGCGTGAACAGATCGCTCATGTACCCAGTTATACGCACGAGCGCCGGTTTGGGGCATAGGAGATAGGAGTTGGCGCCGTGGGGAAACCACGAGGCCTTTCCCCGGGCCCAATGCCGTCACTTCGCATCGTGAATCCCGACGGAGTCATTCCGTTCGGGTTTGATTGAAGATTACGGGACCCGGCGGCCGATCTACGGTCGGGACTGCCACCATGAAGAAGATCTACTTCCTAACCAGGCCAGTGGGCGCCGCAACGCGGTCCGGGAAGTGGCGTAACCGGCTGAAGAACACCTACAAAAGCACCGACGCCATCCGCGACATCATCGACTGGACGACCGAAGGCCGCGAGTTCTACGTAGCCATCATCTTCCACGCGACCGGCGAGCGCCGTGTGTTCCACATGAACCCACCCGGCAGCGCCGAGATATGCACGGATTTCGCCACCAAGCGCCCGGTACTGAATGTGATCGACCAGATCCTGCGCCTCACGGCCCAGAACGCCGACATCGACATCTGCCTGCTGCAGCGGCGCCGCGGGGGCAACCCCGACAGCGGCCGCTGGGACGGCCCGCCCAGCGCGGCGTAGCGAAGACACTCACTGACACACCCCCAGACAGGCGCGAAAACTTTTTTCGTGCCTGTTGATTCCATAACGACATTATCTATAACGTCGTTATGCACACTCTGCTGCCACAACACTGCGATCCGTGCGATGTCCATACGGGCCTTATCAAACGCAGGCGAGCGCAACTCTCCACAAACCGTGCCGATCAATGCGGACTAATAGAGTCCCTTTCTCCGCGTAAGCCTTTCGCATTGCGCCGCCTGCGCCGCCAAAGGCGGGCTTGCGCAATACATGCCGCCGCAATACTTTCTCCGCCGGATACGGTTACCAAAAAAGTCTGGGTTGATCCTTCGCGGGGCTCGAACGTGATCATTACCTCCAAATCGGATTACGGGCTGAGGGCGGTTCTCTACCTCGCCGAGTGCACCGGGCGCGTGCGCCTGCGCGAAATCAGCGCATCGCAGCACATCCCCGAAAGCGTCTGTGCGCAGATCATGCGCAAGCTGGTCGCCGCGCAGATCGTGCTTTCCCAGGCTGGGCCTGCCGGCGGCTACACGCTGGCGCGCTCACCCGAGACCATCTCGGTGGCCAGCGTTCTCTCGGCCTCTGACCGTGACATCTGCATTTTCCGCTGCGTCGAGGACGGCTGCGACTGCGACCTCGACGGCAAGTGCGCATTCCAGATGGTGCTGAAAGGCTTCGGCAAGGGCATTGCCGACTACCTTGACCATCTGTCGCTGGCCGACCTGCGCGAGCAGAACGGAAAGCTTCCTGAATTTCATCTTCCTGCACTCACCGCTGGAAAGGCGAGCTGATGCCGAACGAGATTCCAACGCCCGCAAATCTGCCCGATGAACTCATCATCGGACTTGACGTCGGCAGCACCACGGTCAAGGCCGTCGTGATGCACCCCGAGAACAATGAAATCCTGTGGTCCGACTATCGCCGCCACGAAACCAAGCAGCCTGAAAAGGTGCTTGAGTTCCTGAAGGAAATCACCGCGGCCTTCCCGAACCACAAGAAGGAAAAGATCCGCCTGTTCATCACCGGCAGCGGCGGCACCAGCATTGCGCCGCTGGTCGGCGCGAAGTTCGTGCAGGAAGTGAACGCAGTCAGCCTGGCGGTCGAAATCTTCTACCCGAGCGCCGGCAGCGTGATCGAGCTTGGCGGGCAGGACGCAAAGATCATCATCTGGAAGGAAGACCCGAACGGCGGCAAGCGCAAGATTCCGTCCATGAACGACAAGTGCGCGGGCGGCACCGGCGCGGTGATCGACAAAATCAACGCCAAGGTAAAGCTGACGATCCCTGAGTTGGTCGCGCTGGACTATCACGGCGTGAAGCTGCATCCCGTCGCCGGCAAGTGCGGCGTGTTCGCCGAAACCGACATCAACGGGCTGCAGAAACAGGGCGTGCCGCCGTCGGAGCTGATGGCGTCGCTCTTCGAGGCCATCGTACAGCAGAACCTGTCAGTCCTGACGCGCGGCAACACGCTGCGCCCGGTCTGCCTGCTGCTGGGCGGGCCGAACACGTTCATCCCGGCCATGCAGGACGCCTGGCGCCACAACATCATGAAGGTATGGGAGGAACGCAAGTTCCCCCTGCCCGAGAACCCGGACCCGATGAAGCTGATCGTGGTGCCCGACAACGCCCAGTATTTCGCCGCAATCGGCGCCGTGTTGTATGGCAAGAACGAAGACCCGGAAGTCGCGCGCTTTGCCGGCATTGAGGCGCTGCAGGAGTTCGTAGAAGTAGGACGCGACAAGATGCGCGCGGCCGGCGGCGCGGCCAAGAGCCTGTCCAAGTCACCTGAAGAACTCAACGAGTTCAAAGAGCAGTACACGATACCCAAGCACACTTTCCCCGAATTCAAGCCGGGCGAAGTCGTTGAGGGCTGGGTCGGCATTGACGGCGGCAGCACAAGCACCAAGGCCGTGCTTTTGAACAAAGAAGGCGTGCTGATCGGTGCCTACTACGACCTCAGCAAGGGTAACCCGATCGAGGACACCAAGGTCGTAATGGCCGGCCTTCGGGACTCGATCGAGTCGCAGGGCGCGACGCTCAAGATCATGGGTGTCGGAACCACCGGCTACGCCAAGGACATTCTGAAAGACACCATCGGTGCTGACGTCGCGCTCGTGGAGACTGTGGCCCATACGCAGGCGGCCCTGCACTTCTACGACGACGTGGACGTGATCGTTGACGTCGGCGGGCAGGACATCAAGGTCATCATGCTCAAGAACGGGCGTGTGGCCGACTTCAAGCTCAACACCCAGTGCAGCGCAGGCAACGGCTACTTCCTTCAGAGCACGTCCTCGCGCTTCGGCCACCCCATCGAGAATTTCGCGGACATCGCATTCAAGGCCAAGGGCCTGCCGGTGTTCAGCTACGGCTGCGCCGTGTTCATGGAATCCGACATCGTCAACTTCCAGCAGCTCGGCTGGAGCGCGGACCAGATCATGGCCGGCCTCGCGCACGTGCTGCCGAAAAACATCTGGCTCTACGTCGTACAGGAACCGAACCTCGCCAAGCTCGGCCGCAGGTTTGTCCTGCAGGGCGGGACTCAACGCAACCTCGCGGCCGTGAAGGCGCAGGTCGACTTCATCAAGGGCAAGGTGCCAGACGCCGAAGTCATCGTGCACAAGTTCTGCGGTGAATCCGGCGCGATCGGCTGCGGCATTGAGGCCATCCGCGTCACCCAGCGCACGGGCCACACGCACTTCATCGGCATGGATGCGCTGCTGGGCCTCGGCTTCAGCAGCAAGCGCGACGAGTCCACCCGCTGCTATTTCTGCAAGAACAAGTGCCTGCGCACGTTCATCGACACCAAGACGCCAGCCGGTGACGAACGACGCTTCATCATCGCGACCTGCGAAAAGGGCACAGTTGAAGACGTTGCCAAGATGCGCGACATCAAGGGCAAGATGGACGAGAAGAAGAAGCACAACCCGAATTTCGTCGATCTCGCCGCCAAGAAGGTATTCGAAAGCTTCAACGCCACCCCGGTGCTGAAGGAAGACAAACGCGGCATGCTCAGCCGCTTCCGCCTGCCGGGCGTGAAAGAGCAGCTTGAAAAGCGCGAGCGCCTGAAGGACATCAAGATCGGCATGCCGCGTGCCCTGAACATGTACAACACCGGCACCTTCTGGAAGACGTACCTCGAAGCAATCGGCGTCAACCCGAAGAACATCACCTGGTCCGACTTCACCAACGAAGAGCTCTACAAGAAGGGCTCGCGACGCGGCAGCATTGACCAGTGCTTCCCGGCCAAGGTCAGCCTCGCTCACGTTCACGACCTCGTGTACGCCAAGAAGAAGCCGGACGTCATCCTGTTCCCGATCCCGAACACGCTGCCGACGGACATGACGGACATGCTCGACAGCTGCTCATGCCCCACCGTGACCGCCACGCCGGAAGTCGTGAAGGCCGCCTTCACCAAGGAAGGCGACATCTTCAAGGAACAGGGCATTGAGTACTGGGACCCAGTGGTGGACCTCTACCGCCCGCCGCTGGCAGAGAAGCAGATGTTCAAGTTCTTCAGCGACAAGTTCGGCATCAGCAAGGAAGAAAACGCCGCAGCGCTCAAGCAGGCATTCGCCGCGCTGGAACACTTCAAGGTCAAGGTCCTGCGCGAGCCCGCCCGCAAGGTACTCGAGAAGCTGAAAGCCGACGGCAAGCTCGGCGTCGTGCTGCTGGCTCGCCCGTACCATCATGACCCGGGCTTGAACCATGAGATCGTCGAAGAGTTACAGATGATGGGCTACCCCGTGTTCAGCCTCGACAGCCTGCCCATCGATGAAGACATTCTCGAAGAGGTCTTTGGCGCCGACGTGAAGGCCGGAAACATCCCCAACGGCATGGCCGTGACGGACGTCTGGAAGAATGCTTACTCAACCAACAGCGCCCAGAAGCTCTGGGCAGCCAAGTACGTGGCACGCCACCCGAACCTGATCGGGCTTGACCTGAGCAGCTTCAAGTGCGGCCACGACGCACCGATCTACAGTGCCGTGGAAGAGATCGTGACCGAAAGCCTGACGCCGTACTTCACGTTCCACGACATCGACGAAAACAAGCCAACGGGTGCGATCAAGATCCGCACCGAAACCATCGACTACTTCCTCAAGCGCTACATCGAGGACATGCAGGACAAGAAGGCACGCAAGACCGAGCTTCTGCAGAAGCTCGAGGCCAAGAAGGCCGAGTTGATCGCCAGGCAGAAGTCCGAGCAGGACAAGTCCGACCCGGAGCTGGCAGCCGTAAGCAGCTAGAGCCCCCGCTGGGAAGCCGGGGACCGCCGAAGGCGGAACGAAACAGGAAGGTCGAACAGAAGAAACTAGACTCACTCCGCCATACCAGCGGAGAGGAACAATGGACAAGCCAACGATCGCATCGATTCTCGGAACCATCCTCGGCCTCGCGGCCGGGATCGGTGGCATGTTGTTGTTCAGCCAGCAGCCGGCAGGCGACAACACCGACATGAGCAACAAGCTCGCAGCCGCGATCCGCGAGCGCGACGACGCCATGAAGGCCCGCGATGATGCCCAGAAGGCGCTCGACGACGGCAACGGCAAGCTCAAGATGATTGAGCAGGCCAATCGCGACCTCGCCGACGAGCTGGACCGCCAGGCCGGCAAGAACGGCGACGATGCGGCGAAGGCCAAGCAGCTCAAGGACGAGCTCGACAAGCTCAAGGGCGCCAGCGCCGAAGAACAACGCCAGAACAAGGCGCGCATCGAGCAGCTCGAGGCCATGCTCGCTGAGCACGGCATCTTTGAATATCTGACCGACGAAGAAATCGCCAAGCGCGTCACTGAGCTGAAGGCGACATTTGAGACCGCCTTCGCCGGCAAGGACAAAGCCGCCGCGATGGCCGCCCTGCGCGACCTGCAGAAGCTCGGCCCGCGTGCGTATGACGACGCCATCGAGGTCTGGCGCAAGATGGCTGAAGACTTCGGCCTGAAACCATGGGGCGCAGGCCCCGGCGAGCTGGGAATGACCTTCCAGGACTACGTCTCGCTGGTCAGCAACTTCGGGCTGGTCGAATACGGCCTTACCAACCCGGATGTCGGCTCTGACTTCCGTATCGCCAGCATCTACAACCTGCCCTGGTGGAGCAACGAGAGCGCCAGCAAACGCGCCCAGCTTGCGGGTGACGCGCTTTCCAAGGCCAAGGGCTACGAGGCGCAGGCGGCTGTCGACGCGCTGAAGGACATAGCCGACCCCAGCACCGCCCGCTACCTCGCCGATTATCTGAAGTCCAACACCGACAACCCGGAGGCCCGCAAGGCCGCCATCCTGGCGCTGGCGACAAAGAACACCGATGAGGGCTGGGCGGCAGTGGAATTTGCCGCCGAAAACGACAGCGACCCTGACGTAAAGGAAGCGGCCCAGAGCGCGCTGAACCAGAAAGACGTGCCGGTCGCCGGCGTGCTGATCACCCAGGTAATCGAGAAGTACCAGGCCGCGCTGGCCGGCATCAAGGTCGGCGACATCATGACCGAATACAACGGCGTGCGCATCAAGACGCTGGAAGACATCAACACGGCCAAGAAGGACGTGCCCGATGGAAAGACGGTGCAGGTTATTGTGCGTCGCGGTGACAAGGACGTCACCCTGACCCTCGGCTCGGGAATGATCGGAATCAACGGCGTGGCAGTGGCGCCGAAATAGCAGGGAACAGAACTACTACTTCACGAACCTACGGAAAGGTCCGTCATGACACCCAACGACGTGCTGGAAGCGCAAGTTGAAGAAGAACTGAAGGCTTACGAGGCCGAGTTGCGGAAAGAACTCGGGCTCGAGGGCGAGGAAATCAACCAGTACAGCAAGCCGGTTGAGCACCGCTTCCTGAAGCAGTCTCGCGAGACTACCACCGTGCTGTTCGGCGGCCTGACGATCGCGCATGACCAGCTCATCAAGCGCGCCGTAGCCGGCCTTGGCTACAAGGTCGATCCGCTGGAAGTGCCGGACAACGAGGCGCTGACCATCGGCAAGGAATTCGGCAATCGCGGCCAGTGCAACCCGACCTACTACACGGTCGGCAACCTCGTGAAGCACCTGCAGACCCTTCGCGACAACGAAGGGCTGAGCGTGCCGGAGATCAAGGAAAAGTACGTCTTCCTGACCGCCGGCGCATGCGGCCCCTGCCGCTTCGGCATGTACGAGGCCGAGTACCGCAAGGCCCTGCGCGACGCGGGCTTTGAGGGCTTCCGTGTGCTGCTGTTTGAACAGTCCAAGGGTATCAGCCAGGCGGCCGGCGACAGCGAGGCTGACGAAGGCGGCATTGATTTCAACAAGGACTTCTTCATGGCGATCATCGCCGCGGTCATGGCAGGCGACCTGCTGAACGACCTCGGCTACCAGATCCGACCGTACGAGAAGAAGGTCGGCACCACCGACGCCGTGCTGGAAGAAGCCAAGGTCATGCTCGGCGACAGCATGGAAGCGGGCGAAAAGATTGAGCCGACGCTGAAGAAGATCCGCGCCATGTTCGACGAGATCGAGTGTGACTTCACCCGCGTGAAGCCGCGCGTAAAGATCACCGGCGAATTCTGGGCCATGACGACCGAAGGCGACGGCAACTACCATATGGCTCGCTGGCTGGAGAGCGAAGGCGCGCAGGTCCAGGTTGAGCCGGTCAGCACATGGGTTGACTACCTGCTTTACATCGGCAAGCACGACCTGAAGAAAGCCTGGGGCGTGCCCGACAAGGACGGCAACAAGTTCAGCCACGTCAAGGCCATGAAGACCTACGCCCTGCTGAGCGCCCTGAAAATGTACTTCCGCGGTCGCTACGACAAGTACCGCAAGCTGCTGGGCATGAAGGCGTTCGCGCTGCCCGACCAGAAGAAGATCCACAAGCTGGCGCAGCAGTACTACAACATCGACCTGCGCGGCGGCGAAGGCCACATGGAAGTGGGCAAGAACATCTACAGCGTTCTCGAAAAGAAGGCCCACATGGTCATCAGCGTGAAGCCGTTCGGCTGCATGCCGAGCACCCAGTCAGATGGCGTCCAGAGCAAGGTCGTCAACGACTACCCGGAGTGTATTTTCATCCCGATCGAGACCAGCGGCGACGGCGAGGTGAACATCAAGAGCCGCGTGCAGATGAAGTTGTACGAGGCAAAGGTGCGCTGCCGCGAAGAGTTTGCCCGCGTGCTTGAAGGCTACGGCTTCGACACCAAACAGTTCCGTGAATACGTCGACGCAAACCCGGAGCTGAACAAGGCGCTGATCAACCTGCCGCACGAGGAAGTCGGCGTGGCAAGCAACCTTCTGCACATGGTGGCCAAGAAGATGAAGGTCCACTACAGCAAGAAGGCCGACAAGCTGATGAGCCCCGAAGAGGTCGAGCGCCTCGCACGCGAAGCGGCCAAGGCCGAAGGCGCAAAGTGCGTCGCACAGGCCGAAGCCGGCGTGGAAGCCAAGGCCGACGCCCGCGGCGCCCAGCGCATCGAGGACGACAAGGCCGAGCACGACGCCCAGTTCGCCGACGACGCCTGCTGCAGCAGCGGCGACTGCGGCGACAGCCTGCCGGGGGAAGTGAAGGAACGCACCATCGAGGAGACCGTCAAGGCCTCCACGGGCGGTGGCTGCGGCGATTCCTGCGGTTGCGAGTAACACCGGCAACAAGCACAGAAACCCACCCGGCAACGGGTGGGTTTCTCTTTGGCTCGATTCGGTGACACACTAGCGCGATACCACCGCGTCCGGG
>JAGQRH010000017.1 GCA_020425605.1 Planctomycetota bacterium
TGAAGAACGACGCCCCCTGGGACACCACTTCGGGCATCGACGGCAAGCGCTACGGCAACCGTACGCCCCACGAAGAGGCGGAAGCCAAGAAGGCACTCGAGGCGGCCGGCGAAGGCCACGAGATGCGCCTTCACCCGCAGAGCGGCGGCAGCATGACCGCGCTGCCCGTGATCGAGACGCAGGCCGGCGACGTGTCGGCGTACATCCCGACCAACGTGATTTCGATTACCGATGGCCAGATCTACCTGACGCCGGAGTTCTTCTATGCGAACGTGCGTCCCGCCATCGACGTCGGTATCTCGGTGTCGCGAGTTGGTGGTAACGCGCAGATCAAGGCGATGAAGAAGGTGGCAGGCCGACTGCGCCTCGACCTCGCCCAGTTCCGCGAACTGGAAGCATTCGCCCAGTTCGGCTCCGACCTGGACAAAGCCACGCAGGCGCAGCTCGCACGCGGCGCGCGCATGGTCGAAGTGCTCAAGCAGGGCCTGTACACGCCGTTCCCGGTCGAGAACCAGGTCGCGATCCTGTGGGCGGCGACCAACGGCATGCTGGATGAAGTGGCCGTCGAGGATGTGCAGAAGTTCGAGAAGGCCTACATCGAATACCTGACCACGAACAAGGCCAGCACCATGGAAGCGGTCCGTACGAAGAAGGAACTGACCGACGAAGTGGTTGGCGTGTTCCGCGACGCAGCCAAAGTGGTCGCCGAGCAGATCAAGCAGCCCGCCGGGGCCAGCGCCTAGCAATGGACGACCGGCAGACCATTCGGCACTTTCTGGCTACGCTCAACTATCGACTTCGGGGCGCCGTTCGCGGCGCCCCGGATACGTTTTACACCTACTTGCCGTCGGGCGATTGCCGCAACGCCGTAGAGCTGTTGCACCACATCAACGACCTGCTGCGGTTTGTTGTGCGCGCCTTCGACAAGGGCTCCATGGTGCCCGTGTCGCCCCGCGAGCCGCAGGCCGAGCTGGATACGTTCGCCAAGCTGCTCAAGCTGGTCGACGATCATGTCGGCAAGACCGAACTGCGCGGTGATGTGAACGGGCGCCAACTGACACTCGAAGTATTGCTGCAGGGTCCGCTGGCCGACGCCATGACCCACGTGGGCCAGCTTGCGATGCTGCGCCGCCAGAGCGGCTCCCCGATCGACTATCAGAATTTCATGCTGGCGGACATCAAACCCGGCGAATTCCCGGAGTAGTTGCGGCCTCAAAGTCACGTCTCGGCGAACGTGATACCTGACAGTAATTAGCTATTTATCTAAATACGGATGCTGCTACGATCAAGGCATGGCGAATGCGGCATCCATCTTTCGTGCACTGGCCGATCCCACGCGCCGCGAGATTCTGCAAGAACTCAAGGCCGGCGAGTTGCCTGCGGGCGACATCTCTGCCCGCTTTGACATGGCCGCGCCTTCCGTTTCGCGGCATCTGTCTATCCTGCTGAATGCGGGCCTCGTAGCCCAGCGCCGCGAGGGAAATCGCCTCTACTACTCGGTCCAGGCCGAGCGGCTTGCCACGGCCCTGAATGATTTCCTGAGTGCCGTATGCCCGACCCAGCTGGTACAGCGCAAGCGGAGAAAGATGTGAAGGTCGCGATCACCGGAGGAAACGGCTTCGTGGGCGCGGCGCTGGCCGAGCTTCTGGCAAAGGAGGGGCATCAGGCCGTGAAGCTGTCGCGCCGCAACGGTGGCGACGTCTGTGATCCCGGCGCATTGAAACATGCGTTCGCCGGGTGCGATGCAGTCGTGCATGCTGCCGGAATCAACCGCGAAATCGGCAGGCAGACCTACCGGCGCGTTCATGTGCAAGGCACTCGCAACGTCATTGAGGCCGCCAAAGCTGTGGGGGCGCAGCGTCTGGTGCTGGTCAGTTTCCTGCGGGCGCGGCCGAATTGTGGATCGGGCTACCACGAGTCCAAGTTCGCGGCTGAACAATGGGTGCGAAACTCAGGGTTGCCGTTCGTCATCTTCAAGCCCGGTGTGATATACGGACGTGGCGATCACATGCTCGATCACCTCAAACGCGCTTTCCTTACGTTCCCGCTGTTTGCATTCGTCGGCATGCGCGAGCAGTTCGTGGCGCCACTGCACGGACGTGACATGGCGCAGCTGCTGCAGGCCGCACTCACCGACAGTCGTCTCACGAACAAGACAATCGCCTTGGTGGGGCCCGAGCGGCTTCCGCTGCGCGAGGCAGTGCTGCGGGTGGCGAAGGTAGTTGGGCGCCGGCCGTTGAGTTTCCGCATGCCGGTCTGGTTCCATCGGTTGTTTGCCATGGCAGCTGAGTCACTGATGCGCGTGCCAGTCGTGGCGAGCGCCCAGGTCCAGATTCTGTCGGAGGGCGTAGTTGAGCCAGCCGGAGAGTGTGACCCACTTCCTCCCGACCTTCTGCCGAAACAGCGCTTCAGCGAAGACACGATCCGCGAAGGCTTGCCGGAGGCTGGGCGGTACGGGCTGTCCGATCTGCGTTGCTGCGGCTCGCGTGGCGGGCATGCATGCAGTTTTTCGTAAGCTGATTCCGCTTGCCGACACTCATGGGACGGCTAGGATAGGCGACTCGTGCAATACCTACCGAACGATACGCAAGCTGACTGCCTGCCCGCAAACGGGCTTCTGTTGCGTATTTCGGGCTTCACGTGAACTGCAAAGACCTCGCCCGTGGGCGTGGTAGCAGGTTTCACGTGAGTTCCCTCCATCGCTGCCGGTCGGTAGCGTCCGCGTAAGCCCCGGGTGGGCTCGCGACGCCTTCCGAACAATCCAGCGTTCCACACAATCTTGACTACCCCCAGCTAGCTTCGAGGCGGGCGTGCGGCCGTCCCTTTTGAGTACATTGGAGAGCGAAATGACACGGATTCTGGTCTTGATGATCGCCCTGGCGGGCATCTTTAGCCTCGCCGCATGCGGCGGGGGAAACAACGCGACTGGCGGCGGCAATGGCGGCAATGGCGGTGGCAACACGGCCGCCGGAGGCGACGGCAGCGGTGACGATGGCAGCGGCGACGACGGCACAAGCGCCGGTCCGGAAAAGCTGATCATCACGGCGATCCCCGACGACAACGCCGACAAGCTGAAGGAAAACTACGGCAAGGTTGCCAAGTACCTCGAAAGCAAGATCGGCATTCCCGTCGAATACATGCACGTCGAGAACTATGCGGCTGCTGTAACCGCGCTCGCAAACGGCAAGGCCCACCTGTCCTGGATGGGCGGCGTGACCACCGTGCAGGCCGACCAGCAGACGAAGGGCCAGGCGGAAGTTGTCTGCTGCCGCGACATCGACAAGAAGTTCCACACCTACTTCATCGCCAACGTCGACAGCGGCATAGGCGAAGTGAAGAACCTGAAGGATCTGGCGGAAGCAGCCAAGGGCAAGAGCTTCACGTTCGGCAGCAAGGGCAGCACCAGCGGCCACCTGATGCCGCGCCACTTCTTCACCACCCAGTCCGGCAGCAAGCCGGAGGACGTCTTCAGCAACGTTGCGTACAGCGGCAGCCACGACAAGACGCTGGCACAGGTTGCCGACGGCAGCTTTGCCGTGGGTGCACTCAATTTCGCAACCTACGACAAGTCGTCAGACGAGTTGAAGGCAAAGGCCCCGATCATCTATACGACGCCGAACTATGTGGACTACTCGTGGGTCGCACACAAGGACCTCGGCGCGGACCTGATCGGCAAGATCCGTACCGCATTCCTCGAGATGGACAAGTCCGATGAGGGCAAGGCCATCCTCGGCTTCTTCAAGGCGGGCAGCTTCGTGAAGGCCGACTTGAAGGAATGGGACGGCATCAAGGCGGTAATGGAAGCCGGAGTTGATATCGGCGGATAGTCGCCTCCCCAAGAGCAGGGGGCAGCCGGGCGGGCTGCCCCCTGACTCAGGATGCAGAACATGGAAGCTGTGACAGAAACCGATCGAACATTGGAAGCAACGGTCTCGACCGCCCCGACTGTGTTCGAACTCTCGAGTGCATCGATGGCTTTCGGTCGCGTGCAGGCTCTGACCGACCTGACATTCACCATCCGCGAAGGCGAGCGCATTGCGGTGATCGGCCCATCCGGCGCGGGCAAGACGACGCTGTTCCGGATGATGGCCGCTGTGATCAAGCCGACGGACGGAACCGTCCTTTCGCTCGGTCGCGACACGCACATGCTGCGCGGGCGCGCACTGCGGGAGTTGCGCAGCAAGATCGGGCTGCTCTACCAGAACGACAACCTGATCCAGCACTTGCGCGTGGTGCACAACGTGCTGATGGGAAAGCTCGGGAACTGGCTGCTGCCGCGCGCGTTGGTGAGCCTGTTCTGGCCGCAGGAGATCGAGGCAGCCAAGTCGGCCCTCGCGGAAGTGGAGTTGCAGGACAAGCTGTGGTCCATGCCCGGTGAGCTGTCCGGCGGCCAGCAGCAGCGTGTAGCGATTGCACGTCTGATGGTGCAGAAGCCGCTCGTGATGCTGGCGGATGAGCCGGTCAGCCAGCTCGACATCCGCCTCGGCCGTGAAATCATCGAGCTGCTGTCCGGTGTCGCGCGCCGCATGAACACCACGCTGCTCGTGAATTTGCATACACTGGAGCTGCTGCACGGTCATTTCTCGCGCGTCATTGCGCTGCGCGAAGGCAAGCTGTTCTGGCAGGGAACGCCGGCTGAGCTCTCTCGCGAGATGCTGCAAGACCTCTACGGCGCAGAGTACCGCGCCATGCATCTCGATGACGTGGAACTGGACGCATGACCGGCACCACGGGCACAGTCGACCGATACGCCGCGAAACGCCCGTGGGGCCATTTCGCGGCGCTTGTCATCATTGCCGTGTTGGTGGCCGGATCATTCTGGGCTGCCGACTGGGATTTCACGGCATTGACGGACAGCGTCAAGCGCGCCCGTGCGCTGGAGCGAGCACTCGAGCTTGTCGTGTCGTTCTCACATCCGGACTTCAGCGCCAAGTGGGCAAGCCGCTGCTGGGAGCTGACGCTCGAGACGCTGAGTGCCGCCGTGTTTGCCACATTCATGGCGATCATCTTTGCGTACCTGCTGGCAATGGGGGCATCCCGTGCCGTCTGCGTCGGCGAAGAATCCCCGCGGGGCTGGCTGCGGAGCTTCCCATTGCGCAGTCCGCGTGCGGCGCTTTGTTCGCTTTGCCGCCTGATCCTGGACGTGCTGCGTTCTGTGCCCGACTTCGCCTGGGCCGTGATTCTCGTGGCGGTGCTCGGCCTTGGACCGGTCACGGGCGCGGTGGCGCTCGGGCTGAACGTGACCGGTATCCTGGGCAAGCTCTACAGCGAGTTCTGGGACAACATCAACGAGAAGGAGTACGAGCAGATCCGCTCTCTCGGTGCGGGCCGGCTGAAGACGTTCCTGTACGGCATTCGCCCGCTCGCGTCACGCAGCGTGCAGTCTTTCACGCTAATGCGCGCCGAGTGTGCCATCCGAAATGCGGCCGTGATCGGTGCGGTCGGCGGCGGCGGGCTGGGCGCCGAGATCATGTACCAGATCGGCATGGGCAAGTGGGACAAGATCACCACGTTGATGATCTTCACGCTGGGGCTGACCCTGAGCGCCGACCTTGCGAGCAACTTCATTCGCCGCCAGCTTCGCAACGACCCGAATCATCCGCGTGCAGTGCGAACGCGCAGCACGGCCATGAGCGTGGCACGTGGCTACATTGGCGTCGGCTTTGGCCTGTGCATCGTGATGTGGGCTGTGTGGTTCATGGGGTGGGGGAACAGTGCCGGGCCGAAGGGCAAGGCCAAGAATTATCTTGAGCCGCTGGCGAACCTGGCTTCGGGCGAAGAGCTCTCGAGGTTCGAGTTCTTCGAAGACCTGCTTTCGCCCGACTTCGACATGGTGGTCTGGGGCGGGCAGGATATCTATGCGATCCGCGCCAATCCCTTCCCGGACCCGGATGCGCCGCTTGGCATGTTCATGATCACCAAGGAGACCGAAGGCATCCGCATGTTCGAGCACTACGGCGTGCTGGATGTGTTCGATGGCGACGCGTGGACGGCGTGGGAGAAAGAACTTTCAAAGTGGTTTGTCTGGCGGGTGATCAAGTCCGCTGCCGTGCCGGTGTCCATGGCGATCATCGGGACATTGCTCGGTGTGATTGGCGCGATGCTGCTTACCTATCCGCACTCGGTTGCATTCCAGCTGGAAAGCCAGCAGTTCACCGGCGAGACCCCGCACCCCGTGATTCGGGCGCTGCGGTTTGTCCAGATGGTACTGGCACGTGGCATCGGCCTGGTCTCGCGCGGCGTGCCTGAAGTGATGTGGGCGTTCCTGTTTATCGCGTTTTTCGGGCCTGGCCTGCTTGCGGGCGCGATCGCGATTGCACTGCACAGCCTGGGCGTGCTCGTGCGCGTGTTCAGCGAGACAGTCGACAACGTCCCGTACCGGAACTTCGAGCAGGGCTTCCGCGGCTCGCGCATGACGTGCTTTGCGTACACGGCCGGCCCGATGTCGTGGCGCGACTGGATGACCTACAGCTTCTTCCAATTTGAGAGCAACGTGCGCATGGGCATTGTGCTCGGCATTGTCGGCGTCGGCGGGCTGGGCTTCTTCTTCACGTTCAACTTCGAGTGGTTCCGCTTCGAGAAGGCGAGCACCTACCTGCTGGTGATGGTGGCGATCACGGTCGTCATCGATCGCATTTCGCGAGGCCTGAAGCTCAGCCGGATCAAGTCCTAGCCCGTGTTCATCAGACCGCGGGCGATACCTTTCACCGTGGTGAACAGCTCGGCTTCGAGCACAGAGTCTTCGCGGTTGCCGGCGCGCCATTCTTTGAGCATCTCGATCTGCAACAGGCTCATCGGGTCAATGTAGGGATTGCGCAGACCGATGGCGCGTGCAAGCCAGGGCTCTCTTTCCAGCAGCCCGGTCGCGCCGCGGACTTCGCACACGAGCTTGCGTGTCTGCTCAAATGCCTCGCGAAGTTCAGAAAACAGGCCTTTGCCGGCTTCTCCGGCCAGCTCTGCATAGCGCGAGGCGATGCCCAGATCGGCCTTGGCCATCACCATCTCGACGTCTCCCAGCAGTGTCCGCAGCACCGGCCATTCGCTCGCGGCGGCACGGACTGATTCCAGCCCGTGCGCTTCGATCGCTGTCTGCAGGCCCTGGCTGACGCCATACCAGCCGGGAAGCACGAGACGCGACTGCGTCCAGGCGAATACCCAGGGGATTGCGCGCAGATCGCCGATACCCCGCTGCTGGCGACGCGAAGCGGGGCGCGAGCCAATACGCATCCGCGTGATGACGTCGACCGGCGTGCCGAGCTGGAAGTACTCGAACAGGCGCGGGTCGTCGTAAACCAGTGCGCGATAGGCCGTGCGGCTCGCGACGGCGATCGTCTCCATGATCGCACGCTGCAGGGAACTGGCGGGCGGAGTCGAGTCTTCGCGCAGGCTGAACTTGAGTACAGCGGCGGTGGTCGCCTCCAGCGTGCGTTGGGCGATGCCGCGCAATCCGTAGCGCGCGTGGATGATCTCGCCCTGCTCGGTGACTCGTAGACGCGCACGTACGCTGCCGGGCGGCTGGGCGGGGATGGCCTCGGTAACTTTCGTCCCGCCCCGGCTGACTGTGCCGCCGCGTCCGTGGAAGAGCACAAGCTTGATGCCTGCCGCGTCGGCCGCCGCAACCAACTCTTCCTGCGCCCGGTACAGCGCCCAGCGCGCCGATGCGATGCCCGAGTCCTTGCCGCTGTCGGAGTAGCCCAGCATGACATACTGCACATCGCCGCGCGCCTTCAGGTGCTCGCGGTAGAGCGTGTCATTGAGCATGGACTCCAGAGTGGCGCGAGCGGCCTGAAGGTCGACGACCGTCTCAAACAGTGGCGCCACATCGAGGGGGACCTGGCTGCCGTCCAGCATCCCGCCGTGCCGGGCAAGGTACAGCACTGCCAGCACGTCATCTGCGCCCTGGGCCATGCTGATGATGTAGGGCCCGACGGCCTGCTCGCCGTACTCGCGGCGCATATCTTTCAGTGCATGGAAGACGGCAAGTGTCTCATTTGCCTCCTCGTCATCGTGCATTGCCGGAGAGTGCTTCCAGGCGCTTCTCAGCGCCGTTGCGCGTGCGGCTGCGTCGCGATCGCTGAACGTCTCATCGTCAAGCAATGTACCGCAGACGCGTCGATGCACTTCGCTGTCCTGTCGAGTGTCCAGGGTCGCGAAGTGGAAACCGAAGCATTCGATGCGACGCAACAGGCGCCGCACATGGTGCAGGCCGGCATGGTCGCCGTGGTTGGCGTGCAGGCTTTCGGCAATGCCCCTCAGGTCACCGGCAAATTCTTCCGGACTGCGATAGCGCGTGCTGTCGTTGCGGAACGTATGTTTCAGCTTTTCGACCATGCAATACAGCAGCACCCGGTACGGCATATCGCGATGACGATCCGGGATGCGATCGATTGCCTTGGGAAACTCTGCCGCGCGCTTCGATACCAGTGCTTTCAACGAGTCGCTGAAACCGGCACGGCTTTCGGACTGGCTCAAGTACTCGATCAGCCCGGTCGTCTCGAGTCGGTATAGCTCAAGGATCGCGTCGCGCTGTCGCACGAGCGTCGCCCGGATTGTGGCGGCCCCGACGTTCGGGTTGCCATCCATGTCGCCGCCAACCCAGGTGCCGAAGCGGACGAGCGAGCCGAGTTCAGGCATGCGTCCGTAGTTCTCCTTGAAGGCCGATTCCCATGCCTCAAGGAAAGACGGGACGATTCGATAGATCACCATGCGCAGGTAGAAAAGGACATGCTCCACTTCATCACGGAGCTTGGGGCGCTCGCGGAAGTGTTCTTCCGTCTGCCATGCGGCGCCGATTTCGGCCGCGATCCGCGTCCAGGCGCGGGCTTCTTCTTTCGGCGTCGATTTGCCGGGCTCAATGCGATCCACGAGTGCGCGCGCAATTCTCTGCTGCTTGGTCAGGAGAGTGCGGCGGACGGCCTCAGTCGGGTGTGCGGTAAAGACCGGCTCGATCAGCACGTTGGCGAACACGGCCGCGGCGTCGTCAGCCGATATGCCCTGTTCCTTCAACTCTTTGAGAACCGCCTCGGGGCCGTTGGGTTGCGGGCCGTTGCGCTCGTAGTCGCGGCGGCGGCGCAGGCGGTGGATCTGCTCACCCATGTTGACTGCATCGAAGTAGGCGCTGAAAGCGCGCACCAGCTTTTCGCGCTGCGCGGCCGGCACGCCGGCGATGGCCGCATCCAGCCCGCTTGCGCCATCGCGGGCGGCGACACTGGCCTGTCGGGTACGCTCGACCAGCAGGAAGAAGTCATCACCTTCCTGCTCACGCAACATATCGCCAACGACTGCCCCAAGGCGTCCGACGTCGTCCCGTAAGGGCTGATCCTTCTCAGTAAAGTCCGCCGTCATGCCTGCCCTGGGTGTTTCTGTGAGTATAGCTCAAGGCTATCGATCAGGATCTCGTTCGCTCGGTCGGGGCCGAGCACGTCGTCGATCACGACCTCTTTGCCCTCCAGGATCTTGTAATCCTGAAAGAAGCGCTTGATCTCCCGCACGCGGTGTTGCGGCAACTCGTCGAAGTGGCGGTAGTCGCAAAATGCCGGGTCGTGGATGCTGACGGCGATCAGCTTGTCGTCGCCGCCCTTCTCGTCACGCATACGCATCACGCCGATGGCGCGGGCGGGCACGATGGTCAGCGGATAGACGGGCTGCTGGCCCAGCACCAGCACATCCAGCGCGTCGCCGTCGTCGCATAGAGTGCGCGGCACGAAGCCGTAGTCGGCAGGGTAGTGGACGGCGCTGTAGAGCACGCGATCGAGCCGCAGCATGCCGGTCAGCTTGTCCAGCTCGTACTTGTTCTTGCTTCCCTGTGGTACTTCGATGACGGCCGGGAACTCATCTTCGAGGTTCGCAACGTCCACGGGGATGTCGTGCCAGGCGTGCATGGTGGCTCCGAGGTTCAGCGAGTTCGCCTCAGCCAGGGCTGTGGCGGACAAATTTCCGCCCGCAATGCGGGCGGAAATTTGGCGGGAGCACATGGGAATCGAACCCACCTGACGCGTTCACGTCACAACGGTTTTGAAGACCGAGAGGCCCACCAGGCGCCTATCTGCTCCCCTGCTTGCCTTATACATGAGGCCTTGCGGCTCGTCATGCTATCGCAACTTCCACAAGGCCCCGAGGAATGCGATGCCATATCGGAGGATGCGGTTCTTGCTACGGCCTGCACCTCGTGGGTGGTAGTAGATGCCGATTTCTTTCACCCGCGCGCCCTTGCGTTTGGCGTGGGCCAGCAGGGTCGGCTGTACTTCGAAGAACTTTGCGGTCTGCGGGGCGTCGAGAAACATCTCGCGCCGATACAGGCGGAAGCCGGAGCTGACGTCGCGCGCGGGCATGCGGGCGAAAGCCGCGAACAGCCCGGCCAACGTGCGCGACAGAAAACGCCGGAATGGACCACCCGCGCTGCCGCCGCCCTTGACCAGCCGGCTGCCCACGACCAGGTCGGCGCCTTCGCGTGCCTGCCAGATTTTGAGTGAGTCCTCGGCCGTGTGGCTGCCGTCCGCGTCCATCACCAGCGCCCATGTGGTGCGCGCTTCGTGCAGCCCGTTGAGTAGAGCCGCCGCGTAGCCGTTCTTGTTCTCCACGACTGTTGCGCCGGCCGCTCTGGCCTCCTGTACGCTGTCGTCCTTGCTGCCGCCGTCGATGACCACGACCGCTGTCTCACCCAGCGTTGCAAGCAATGAACGAATCAGCGGGCCGACATTGCCGGCTTCGTTGATCGTGGGGAGCACGATGGTCAGGTCTTCCAACGTTGGGCTCAGCCGGTTTTCGCGGCGGTGATGGCCGCTACCAGCTCGCTTTCCTGGCCGGGCAGCAGAGTGCGGGGGTCGAAGACGAGCGCGTCATTCTCGATGCGGCAGAACACGCTGGGCGTGCCGAGGCGCAGACGCTTGGCCGCAGTGTCAGGCGAGCCACCGAGCTTGCGAATAGCAATCACCGTGGTCGGCAACTCTTCGCCGGGTGTGCTGCCGCCGCCGATCTGGCTGGTGCTGTCGGCGGTCTCGGCTTCTATGCCGGCTTTCTTCAGTTTGGCCGCGATCGCGCGTGCCTTTCGCCTGAGTTCTTCCGGGTCGCGCGCGATGGCACGCAGCGTGGGCACGTTCTCAATCACCTGTTTCGGGTCTAGGTACAGCTTCAGCGTGTGTTCAAGGAGGCTGAGCGTCACCTTGTCGCAGCGCATCATGCGGAACATGGCGTTCTTCTTCACCTGTGCGACGAGGTCCTTGCGGCCTACGATCAGACCGGCTTGCGGCCCGCCGAAAAGCTTGTCGCCACTGAAGCAGACGAGGTCCGCGCCGGTGCGGACAAGGTCCGGCACGCTGGGCTCGCAGGTAATGCCGTAGGGCTTGAGGTCAACCAGGCTGCCTGCGCCGAGGTCGTACACGACGGCCACGTTGCGACGACGGCCGATCTCGACCAGTTCTTCCAGCGCAGCCTCATGAACGAAGCCGACGATGGCGTAGTTACTGGTATGGACCTTCAGCAGCATGCCGGTGTTTTCGGTGATTGCTTCTTCGTAGTCGGCGGCCCTGGTCTTGTTGGTCGTGCCGATCTCGATGAGTCGGCAGGCCGACTTGCGCATCACGTCAGGCATGCGGTAGCTGCCGCCGATCTCGACCATGTGGGCACGCGAGCAGACGACTTCCCTGCCCTCGGCCAGCGTGTTCAGGATCAGCATGGTGGCTGCGGCGTTGTTGTTGACGACCGTCGCGTCCTCGGCGCCGGTGACGCGCGCCAGCAGGCCGTTGACCAGCTTGTCGCGGTCACTGCGCTTGCCACTTGCGCGGTCCAGCTCAAGGCAGGAATAGCCCGTCGCCTCGCGCATAGCAGTCTCGACAGCTGCGGGCGCAAGCGGCGCGCGACCGAGTGATGTGTGCAGGATGACGCCGGTGGCGTTGATGACCCGACACTGCACCGGCTCAGTCAATGCGGCGATACGGCGCTCGACAAGTGACGCGAGCGCAGGCTCGGTCAGTTCGGATTGGAATACGTGGCCGCCCTCGCGCAGGTCGGTGCGAAGGACTTCCAACGCGGCGCGAGTCTCCTCGGTGACCAGCGCACGGCCAGCGGCTTCGATCAGGCCGGAAAATGGCGCGCTGCCAAGCAGGGTGTCCAGCTTGGGCAGGTCGCGCAGTGCTGCGGATTTCGATGCGGCGGCTTTGCTCACGCAGACAGTCTAGCAGCGGTGGGGGGCGGGTCCAACGCGCGCCTTTGCGCAACCTTCACGCCAATGTGCACGGCGTGGGGTATGCTCAGGGCATGTCTGAAGCCGTGGCGGCACGAGCGTCTTCCTCACATGTCTGGCGCTTCCTTCGCAATTGCGTTACCGGGGGCGCTGCGACCGGCGTCTACTACGCCGTCTATCTTCCGCTGCACCTCTGGGCACACCTGAGCCAGTCTGTGGCCGACAATACGGGGCTGCTGGTGGGTGCGGCAGTGCAGTTTGTCGGCGCACGCTACTTCGTGTTCAAAGTGCGCCACGGCAAGCTTCACAGGCAGCTTGCGGGCTTTGCGCTGGCCGAGCTTGCGACGCTGCTGATGAACGTGCTGATGCTCTGGCTCGGGCGCACGCTGCTGCCGGAGGGAGTCGCACACAGCCACTTGCTGGTGCTCGCGACGAGCTTTGTCGTGTTTGCGGGCTTCAGCTACCCGGTGTGGCACCTGGTGTTTCGGCGGCCAAAAGAAGAAGCGGCGCCCAAGGGCGCCGCTTCCTGAAACAACTGCGATCCCTACTTCAGGGCGTCGATAGCTTCGTCGACTTCCTTCTCCATGTCCGTCTTGTCGACGTCCTTGGCGAGGGCCTTGAGGCCTTCCGCGTCACCCTTCTCAACCAACTCGGCCATCTGGCTGCGAGCGGCGTCGAGGATGTCGTGGTAAGCGCGGATCGTGTCTTCCTGTGCCTGCAGACCGACGACGCCTTCCTTGAAGTTCTTCAGAAGATACTTCACAGCGTTCTTGCGGTCTTCCTTAGCGAGGTAGTCGTTGGCCTTGTCGAGGTTCTTCTGAAGCTTCTCGTTGGCCTTGTCGACCTGGTCCTTCACCTTGCTGATGTAGCCCTTGAGCTGGTCGCCTGAGGGCTTCTTGGTAAGGCGGTAGTACTCGTTGCCGTACGAGTCGGCGATGACGATCGTGACCTTGCCGACGGCGACGTTGTAGTTGCGCGACGGGTTGTCGCTGAGAATCTTGCTGGTCGGGACGCAGGTGTCCTCGGCCCAGGGTGACTTCTCGCGATCTTCGGTGTACGGGACCTTCACGAACACGGCGTCAGTCTTGCTGATGTCGGCGAGATCCTTGTCCGCGAAGTCAGCGTCTGTGTCGTTTTCGCCCGGGAAGTAGATCAGCAGCGGACGACCTTCCTTGGCCGCAGACTCAAGAGTCTCGGTCGAGGGGCGCTGCCAGGTCGGAATAGATTCAGGGTCAATCGTCGGGGCCGGACGTGCTGTCCCGCCGCCACCGGTCGGGCCAGCGGCACGACCGAGCTTCTTTGCAGTGGGAGCGGAACCCGTCCCACCCGCAGCGGCACCGCCGCTGCTACCACCACATCAGCCCGCTGAAAGCGGCTGCGCAGAGATACCGGCCAGCACAAAAGCACTGACGGTCATCACCGCGAGCAATGCGAATCGCCTCATTTTGTCTCCTCCGTTTGGGATGCTGCCCAGCACCGTGAATAAGTGTAATGAAACTGGCACTGCTTACGAGTGAATCCTGTCCGTATCTGCCAGATTCGGTGTATGCATTCAAACGTACGAGCCAACCCGGGGTTCGGGCGATCCCCAAACGCCGTAAGTGGCCTTTAGTTGATCGTTTACGGTGATCAGCAAAATGAAATGCGGGCCGGGTGACCCCGGCCCGCATTATCTTGCAGATTTCGGGCTAGCTCAACTTGCTGAGTGCTTCGTCGATGTCCTTTTCAACATCGGTCTTCTTGAACTCCTTGGCCAACGCCTTCAATGCCTCGGAGTCCTTGGCTGCGGCCAGTTTGGCGACTTCCGCGCGGGCGTCATCCATCACCTCATGGTACAGGCGGATGGAGTCTTCCTGGGCGCCGAGGCCGACCAGACCTTCTTTGAAGTTCTTCAGGAGGTACTTCATGGCGTTCTTGCGATCTGCCGAGTCAACAAATTGCTGGGCCTTGTCGAGATTCTTCTGAAGCTTGTCATTCGCGTCTTCGACCTGGTCTTTGACCTTGCCGATCATGGTCGACAGCTTCTCGGCCTTGATCTTGACGTCCGTCCGGTAGCACTCGTTGCCGAACCAGTCGCAAACGAGGACGGTCGCCCTGCCGACCGCCACATTGTAGTCGCGGGCCGGGTTGTCGCTCAGCAGCTTGCTGGTCGGGACGACGCTGCCCTCTGCCCACGGTGAGGCTTCGCGGTCTGCGGTGTACGTCATCTTGATGAACAGGGCGTCAGCCTTGCTCAGCTCGGCGAGTTCTTCGCCGTAGAACTCGCTGTCGTCGGCCTCCTCACTGGGAAAATAGATAACGATCGGGCGTTCTTCCGCCGCGGCGCTTTCCACCGCGTCGGTTGACGCTTTCTGCCAGGCGGGTACACCCTTTGGGTCAAGCGCAACTGGCCCGCGTGCCTGGCCGCCGTTGGCAGGCTGCGCAGGAGCACGCTTCAGCTTGTTGTCGTTCGGGCAACCGCCATTGGGGCAGCCACCATTCGGACAACCAGCGGTAGAACTGGTCCCGCCGTTCGGACAGGCCGAAAGCGGGCTGGAAAGGCCGACGATGGCAAGCAAGGCCAACATCAGCATAGACAGACAACTGTACTTCATGTGGATCTCCCTTCAATCGAACCGCACCGTTCGAAGACTGTGGCAATTGAGTATGGCGCGCACCGCACCGAATCGAGGTGAGGGCCATCCACAGTCGGGAGCTATTGCCTAGAAACCCGTTGAAGAGGCACCGCCACTCCGATTGGAGCAGCGTCAGTGGTATGGAAACTTGACAATCCTTCGCATGACTCGTCTTCCTGGGTCGAGGAGTACGTTTGTTAGTAGGCACCGCTCCGAAGGGGTTACGCGAATTCCTTTGCGACAGGAGCCTGTGGCGTACAAATGACAAAGGACGGCGCCCGGGGGCGCCGTCCTTTTGATTCATGCATTGAACTACTTGCCGGTCTTCGGGTCCTCGACGGCCGCGTTCTTGGCGGCTTCCATGGCTTCGTCGATTTCCTTTTCAAGCTCGGTCTTCTTGACAATCTTGCCCAGTTCCTTCAGGCCGTCAACGTCACCCTTCTCGACCAGCTCGTCCTTCTTGGCGCGGATGCCGTCCATGATCTCGTGGTACAGGCGGATGGAACCTTCCTGTGCTTCAAGACCAACGACGTCTTCCTTGAAGTTCTTCAGCAGGTCCTTGATGGCACCCTTGGAATCTTCCTTGTCGGCGGACTCCTTGGCCTTGTCGAGGTTCTTCTGAAGCTTCTTGTTCGCGTCTTCCACCAAGTCAGAGACCTTGGCGATCATCAGCTTGAGCTTGTCGGCGCGAACCTTGTTGTCGGTACGGAAGTACTCATTGCCGTACCAGTCGCAAACCAGCACTGCGGGCTTGCCCACCGCGACCTTGTACTCGCGGGAGGGGTTGTCGCTGAGAAGCTTGCTGGTCGGGACGACGCTTTCTTCCGCCCACGGCGAGACTTCGCGGTCTGCGGTGTAGGCGATCTTCATGAACATGGCGTCCATCTTGCTCAACTCAGCGAAATCTTCGCCGTAGAGCTCCCATTCGCTGTCGTTTTCGTCCGGGAAGTACAGGACGATCGGACGCTGCTCGGCAGCTGCGGATTCGATGGATGAGGATGAGGCGCTAGCCCAAGAGGGCTGCTTGGCTGGATCTGCTACTGGCTTGACTCCACCACCGGTGGGGCCGGCAACACGGCCGACCTTCGAGCCACCACATCAGCCCGCTGACAGCGGCTGCGCAACAACGCCGGCGAGACAGCTCACCGCGACGCTGAGGGCCGCAATTGAAAGGAATTTGCTCATCTATCACTCTCCCTGGTATGGGCCAGAATACGTTCGCACCGGACGCACCGCTCTAGCACCGTAGAGCGTGCCTGATTCTGGCTTTAAGTGTGGCATGCTCACCGGCACTTACAACATTTCTTTGGAACAATCACTCCACTCTGGTGGTGATATTAGTCATGACATCAAGGCGCCTCAAGTTGCCAACTCGGGCTTGATTCCTAAAGCTCATCCTTTATAAAGCCTGTCCGACCTTACCGGCTATCCGGGAAACACTGAGTGGAGACACACATGCCTTTCGAGCTGCCGAAGCTGCCCTGGGAGAAGAACGCGCTTGAGCCGCACATCACGGCCGAGACCCTAGACTACCACTATGGCAAGCACCACAACGCCTACGTGACCAACCTGAACAAGCTGACCGAGGGCAAGCCCGAGGCCTCCAAGTCGCTCGAGGAACTGATCAAGACCGCCGAAGGCGGACTGTTCAACAACGCTGCCCAGGTATGGAACCACACGTTCTACTGGAACTGCATGAAGCCGAATGGCGGCGGTGCGCCGGAAGGCAAGCTCGCTGAGGCTATCAACGAGGCCTTCGGCAGTTTCGACAAGTTCAAGGAAGAGTTCAGCGCTGCAGCCGCGACACAGTTCGGCAGCGGTTGGGCGTGGCTGGTCAAGGGCGCGGACGGCAAGCTCAAGATCAGCAAGACCGCCAACGCCGACTGCCCGATCAAGGCCGGCGACACTCCGCTGCTGACGATCGACGTCTGGGAGCACGCCTACTACATCGATTTCCGCAACGCCCGCCCGAAGTACATCGAGACTTTCCTTAACAGCCTCGTGAACTGGGACTTCGTAGCCAAGAACCTGGGCTAGTTGCGCTTGCACCATTGAAGAAAGGCGGGCGCGACAAGCGCCCGCCTTTCTTGATTTCCGTGCACTAGCCCAGGTAGATCCTCATGCCGACCTGGAAGCCGAAGTGATTGATGGTGATCGTCGGCAGGCTAACGCTGTGGTCCTCTACATACAGGTTCGTGTCGACGAATAGCGCACTGTAGTGCAAGCCGGCGAAGAACCGGAAATGCCTGCCGCCCAGTTCCACGCCGCCGGCGAATCCCACGCCGAAGCCGCTGATCGGTCCGATGTCGGCGTCGACGACCTCCCTGAAGAAGCTGCGAAACAGCTTTGCGATCGTGAGTTGGCCGATGGCCCATCGGCCCGTCAGCTCACCGTAGACCGCGAACTTCTCACTGAAGTCGTAGTGGAAGCGGACTCCGAAATCAAATATGCCGCCTGTCAGCAGCAAACCTGCCGTTGCTTCTGCCTTGAACACAGCGGACATCCACGGCAGGAACGGAATGCCTACATCGACGCCCTGGCTGGCAGCGAAGAACACGGGGTAAAGTCCGGAATAGGCGGAAATCTCGATGCCGCCCCATGGCCAATGATCGTGGAAGCTTTGTCCGCCGCTGCGATCTATCTTCGGCGGCTGATCGTGTTCGAAGAGCGTGCGTTGGGTGGTGGAGCGGTGGCGGAAGTCGCCGAGGTCGGCTGCATTGATCGTGGAGTGGGCGCAGGTGAGAATCACTACGCACAAAAGCATTCGGGTAACGTTCATGGACGTCTCCGCAGTCGGCACAGTGTACTGTGCCTCGAGTTCGTGTGAGCGAGTCTGGCCCCGGACCCGCAAAGTCTATCCCATGAGCGCTTCAGATGCTGGCTTGAACCTGACGCGCACGGCGGCACACTCCATCGCATGCCTGAAGAGCACGACGAGCACCACGCGCGCAAGGACACCCACGTCTGGGGCAAGCGCAGCGGGAATGAAGAAGAGCTGCGCTTCCTGGAGGGGCCACAGGAGCGACGCTATGAGCTGGGCCGTGCTCTGCGAATCTTCTTTGAGCTGATCCGCGGCTTCCGGGCGCTCCACTTTGTCGGGCCTTGCGTAACGGTTTTCGGCTCGGCGCGTTTTCCGGAGACGCATGAGTACTACAAGCTCGCCCGAGAAGCCGGGCGTCAACTGGGCAAAGCCGGCTTTACAGTGATGACCGGCGGCGGTCCCGGCATCATGGAAGCCGCCAACCGCGGCGCACGCGATGCAGGCACGCCGTCCGTCGGCTGCAACATCAAGCTGCCCAAAGAGCAGGAGCCGAACCCGTACCTCGATAAGTGGGTCGACTTCAAGTACTTCTTCGTCCGCAAGATGATGCTGGTGAAGTACAGCTATGGCTTCATCGTCCCACCGGGCGGCTTCGGGACGATGGACGAAATCTTCGAGACGGCGACGTTGATCCAGACCGGCAAGATTAAGGCCTTCCCGATTGTGCTGCTCGGCCAGGCATACTGGGAGCCCATGATCGAGTTCCTGCAGAACGTGATGGTGCGTGAGGGCACGATCGATCAGGCGGATGTAAACCACCTGTTCATCACTGACTCACCGCGCGAGGCGGTTGAGTACGTATCTGAAGTCGCCGTCAAGAAATTCGGGCTGAAGTACAGAAAGCGCAGGACGACCCGCTGGTTCTTTGGTGAGCGAAACACGGGGAAGATCGAACGCACGTCTGAGCCCACTGGCACAAACGCCTCTGATTGACCACATAGCCAGGACGTGCCGATAGGCTCAACCGAGCGCGGCCGAATGCGACTGATGTTCTGTTCCATGCCGCAGAATCAGTCATTTGTGCCGCTATTGACCCGATTGCCCACCTTTGTTGTAATCTTGCGAATCCAGCATATTCATGGATATGTCACAGGTGCGCAACGAAAATATCTATCGCAAGGACGGGTATGCGAAGGGCAGGCCGCGGCTTCACACTCATTGAGCTCCTTATCGTAGTCGTCATCGTCGGAATATTGGCGCTGGCCGCCATTCCTCTTATCATGAACAACACGCGTGATGCACGCCGCGCGGAAGGCGAGCAGATGATGGGCGCCGCGCGCGACTTCTGTCGCGCAGAGTACGCCAAGACCGGCAACACCTCCAACGTCAGCACGGCTTTTGGTGTCCAGGCCGCAAACGGCGCTTTCAGCGGCAAGTACTATTCCGTGCCGACGTTTGCTGCGTCTTCGACGGTGGCGGGGATGGATGCGTCTGTACAGACGAATGCCGCCGCCGATGGGCAGGGGCGAATGGACTTCAGCTGGGAATCCGGGGCTGCCAGTTTCAGCTGGCCCTAGTGTCTCGGGCAGTGACAGCCGCGCGACGAACATAATCGGCCACTGCCAGAATCCCAACGAACCCGGCAGCCATGCCGAAGCCAAGCTGATTGCCGCTTTCCAGCAGGATCGCCCAAAGCGCGCAGAATTGCGCCACGGTGGCAAGCTTGCCGCCAATGCCGGCGCGCAGGTCTACATGGTCGCGGCCCGGCATGCCCGGGACGAGCTGGTACGCCAACATCAGTGGAACCAGAAGAATCTCGCGCGTGCCGATCAGCAACAGAAGCCACCAGGGCGGGCTGTAGAACCACCAGACGGCGCAGATCACCGACAATACGAACGCCTTGTCGCACGCCGGGTCGAGCCAGGCACCGCGGCCGCCTTTTTCGCCAAGCCCGCGAATAGGCAGTCCGCGCGCGCGACGTCGATCGCGCATGAGACGCGCGAACCAGCCGTCAGCCATGTCCGACGCCGCGGCCGCGATCATCAAAGCGGCCAATGCCCATGGCCAACTTGCGAGGAACCACGCCGCGACAGCCATCGGCAACCGAACCAGCGTCAGCAGGTTGGGCAGCGAGAAGATCGGCTCCTGGCCTTCTTTGTGAGTGTCGGACACGCAGGCAGTTTATCGGTGCCGGGGAGATCGCACAGGCGCCAATGCAAACCCGCCGACCGCAGGGTCGGCGGGTTGAGCCAGCTGTTGGGGCTGGATCAAAGGTTGAACTTGAGCAATTCAGCCAGCGTCTTCCCATCGGCCGACACTTCTTTCACGAGAATCGGGACGCCGCTTCGCTCTATGTAGTAGCGAATGCTTTCGACTTCGGTGGTCAGTTTGCCGGACTCGCGGTCGCGCTTGCAGCGAGTCCACTTGAGGCAGCGGAATTCGCCGGCAGCGACTTCGATGACTTCGGTCTTCTTGCTATCGCGCGGCCAGGAAACGCCTTTGGCTGCCGAGGTTTCCCCGGTTCCTGACGCGCGAGTGTCCGTCCAGTCTTCGGCCGTGTCTTCTTCGTAGGATCGGCGCTGTACCTTGTAATAGAAGCCTTCGACTTTGCCTTTGCAGCCCTCAGCCCACTTTCCGTCCAGCATGGCTACACGGCTCCACTCGTACTTGTTGGACCTGCTGTCTTCGTAGCGGACCTGCCAGCTGGAACCGGGTTTGAGCTGCCCGACAGACTCGGCCGATTCGGTCTTGCGGGACTCGGTTTTGCGCGCGTCGTCGGACTTGCTCTCGCCCGCTTCCGGCTCATCGTCTTCGTCGCTTCCTGCTTCCTCACTTGCGGCGCCGGCGACACCGATACTGTTCTCCAACTCGTCGACGAAGACGCCGGACATCCGCTCGAGCGCCTTGAAGGACGCGTACTCCGACTTGGCGAACTTGTTGTCGCCGTTCTTGTCGGCCTTCTTTGCGTGCTCCGGGTCGAACTTGGTCGGGTAGTGTTTCACCAGCTCGACGAACGAGATCAGCCCGTCCGCGTCGCCGTCCATCAAGTCCAGCAGGTCGTCCCAGGATTCGTCCACCCATAGACGTGCGAGTTGCTCGTGATGCCAGAGTTCCAACTTGGGCACCTTCTCCTTGTCGACCAGTTTCAGGAACTTGCGCAGCTCCGCCTTGGTGACGACCAGGTCGTGGTTGCCGTCCGCGAGCAGGAAGTGGGTCAGCTCGAGTGCGTGCTCGTAGTCCAGCTCTACCTGCTGACGGGCGGCTTCGGGGTCATCCGCGCCAGCGCTGAGCGCCAGCAGGTTCTCATAGTCGTGCCTGGTCTGGATGGCCTCCTCCCATTCGATTTTGCCGTTGCCGTTCTGGTCGCACAGCTTCAGCGCACCGTCTGCGCGGGTGCTGACGTCCGAGTTGGCTTGCGAGAACACAAAACCGGTGATGCCGGCGAGCAGCATTGCTGCGATGGTGAAACGCATGTGGGTGCTTTCGGTGGCCCAGGGGAGGGCGTTCCGGGGTGTTGCATCAGAAGATGACATCCGGACGCGGCCCAGAATAGCCGCGAATTCGACTGCCTTTGAGCGATAGCGATGCCAGTTGAAATGTCGCAGATGCGCACAGGCTAGTTCTGCATTGCCTTATGCCCATCGACAATCTTCTCGACTACGCTTGGGTCGGCCAGCGTGGTGATGTCGCCGAGTGCCGCGTACTCGCCTTCCGCGATCTTGCGCAGGATGCGGCGCATGATTTTTCCGCTGCGCGTCTTGGGCAACCCCGGCACGAACTGGATGTGGTCCGGCGTTGCGATTGGGCCGATCACTTCCCGGACCTTTTCTCGCAACTCTCCGGTCAACTCTTTGCCCGGTTTGGCGTCAGGTGTCAGGTAGCAGTAGGCGTAGATTCCGGTGCCCTTGATGTCGTGTGGGCAACCGACGACCGCCGCTTCGGCGACGGCCTCATGCTCAACCAGCGCGCTTTCTACTTCGGCCGTGCCGAGCCGGTGGCCGGATACGTTCAGCACGTCGTCCACGCGCCCGGTGATCCAGTAGTAGCCGTCTTCGTCGCGACGGCAGCCGTCGCCTGTGAAGTACAGCCCGGGGAACTGGGTGAAGTAGGTCTGCTTGAAGCGGGCGTGGTCGCCATAGATCGTTCGCGCCTGGCCGGGCCACGAGCGCTTGATGCACAGGTTCCCGCGCACTCCGTTGCCGTCGATCTCCTTGCCCTGGTCGTCGACCAGCACCGGCTCAACGCCGAAAAACGGGAACGTCGCGCTGCCGGGTTTGCACGGCGTCGCGCCGGGCAGCGGCGTGATCAGGATGCCGCCCGTTTCCGTCTGCCACCAGGTGTCCACCACGGCGCACTTCTTGTCGCCGACGACGTCGTGATACCACTGCCATACTTCCGGATTGATCGGCTCGCCGACTGACCCAAGGATCCGCAGCGACGTGCGCTTGTGCTTCGTCACGTGCTCGTCGCCCTGGGCAATCAGCGCCCGGACGGCCGTCGGCGCCGTGTAGAAGATGTTGATCTTGAGATCGTCCACCATCTGCCAGTAGCGCCCGGCATCCGGGTAGAGCGGCGTACTCTCGAACATCACGGTCGTCGCGCCGTTTGCCAGCGGGCCGTAGATGATGTAGCTGTGCCCCGTCACCCAGCCGATGTCAGCCGCGCAGCAGTAGACGTCGTCTTCGCGCAGATCGAAGACGTACTCGTGCGTCATGCTCGCGTAGGTCATGTAGCCGCCGGTGGTGTGCAGCACGCCCTTCGGTTTGCCGGTGCTGCCGCTGGTGTAGAGGATGAACAGCGGGTCCTCGGCGTCCATCCACTCGGACGGGCAGGTGCTACGCTGCTTGGCGGTTTCTTCGTGCATCCAGAAGTCGCGGCCGGCGTGCATGTGCGTCTTGCTGTCGGTGCGCTTGACGACCAGCATGGTGGAGACCATGTCGAGGCCGTCGCAGGCTTTGTCGGAAGTCTTTTTCAGCGGGATGGTGCGCCCGCCGCGCAGGCCCTCGTTGGCCGTGATCAGGACCTTGCAGTGAGCGTCGACGATGCGATCGCGCAAGCTGTCGGCGCTGAAGCCCGCGAACACGATGCTGTGCACCGCGCCGATGCGCGCGCAGGCCAGCATGGTGTAGGCCAGCTCGGGGATCATCGGCAGGTAGATGCAGACGCGGTCGCCCTTCTTCACGCCGTGCGCCTTGAGCACGTTGGCGACGCGCGCGACCTCGTGTTTGAGGTCGCGAAAGGTGATGTGCTGGTATTGCCCCGCTTCGTCCTTGGCCCAGATGATGGCTGTCTTGTCGCCGCGCTGGTCGAGGTGTCGGTCCACGCAGTTGAAGGCCGCGTTCAGCTTGCCGCCCGCGAACCACGAGACGTCCACGGTGTCGAAGTCAAAGTCGTAGACATTGTCGGGCTTATGGAACCACGACAGGCGCTCGGCCTGTCGCGACCAGAACGCCTCGGGATTCTCCAGCGATTCGTGGTACAGGCGCTGATACTCCTCCAGCGACTTCACCTTCGCAAGCTTCGAAATCTCAGCCTTCGGCGGTTCCATGGCAGCCTCCCTTTGTCTGGCAGCAACATAGCAAAGGGTGTTCAACGGACAAACTTGTCGCAACTCGTGGAGTCGTCTTTGTAGGCTGCACTAATCTTGAGACATCCCATTCGCGAGGGGCGTCAGTGCATCGGTCATTCTGGATTCTGATCCTGGTCGTCGCTGGCTGCGCAGCTCGCTGCCCTCAGTGGCAGCAGGCCGGTGCTGTGCCGAATGCAGGCCCGGAGTCAAGAACAGCGCCGCAAGATCCAGCCGAGGCTGCGTATCCAGATGAGCACTACTTTGAAATGATTGAGCGCTGCCCGGAACCAGGACGTGGTGTTGATCCCGTTCCGCTAATTCGAGCCGTGAATGCAATGGTGCCGCTTGGCAAAGCCGAGGTCATGCGCCTTTTGCGCGCCTACGTAAGGGAGAAGAGCGCTGATCGCATGTCACGAGTCGAAGATGCGGGCAAGGTGTTCTGGGTTGCGCGGCTGCTGTTTGTAGAGCCGAGCGGCGTTCCCGTGCGTTGTCCCGTAGTCGGCTGCTTTGGCTTGGTCGTCAGAGACGGGTCATCGAGTTGGCCGTGCTACCCTCTGGCTGTCGTGAATGACATCCCATTCGAAGCGACTGAAGGAATGGGAGTCTCGCTCAACGGACAGGCGGAGATTCCTGAGCGGTATCTCGACGATATCGACGAATCTTCGGTATTGCGTCGGTCTCCTCTTCGTCCCGCAGATAACCCGGTTGAGGCCGCCGAGGCGCTCCTCAATTCCGACGCATGGAAGGACCTGGTAGATGAATGGGACGAAGGGAACGAGGGTCGCAGCGTGTCTACTAGAAACAGCGCGGCGGCCAAAGTCAGGGCGCAGGCCGTCAACTCGCTGAGACACCTGCGTGGTTCGGGAGAAAGCCAACGTCACCTTCTGAGCTGGCTCGGAGAGAGCGATTGGGTGGATTGGGTTGCCCATTCCGCCGCCTTGCAGCCCTACTGGGACGAAGAGGCTCAGGACTATCTGGTCCGAGGCTAGCCGGACCATTAATCAGGGCATGCACACGAAATCGGGCGGCGCAGATGCGCCGCCCGGTTGCTATCAACCCTCAACTGTCATCTACCAACTGTTCTTTTCACTCACCAGTTTGGCCTGGGTGAAGAGCAGCATGTACTCCTTGCCGCCGGCCTTTGAATCCGTGCCGCTCATGTTGAAGCCGCCGAACGGTTGCGAGCCTACCAGCGCGCCGGTGCACTTGCGGTTGAGGTACAGGTTGCCGACGTGGAATTCGCGGCGCGCTAGCTCGAGGTGTTCGGCGTTTCGTGAGTACACCGCGCCGGTCAGGCCGTACTCGGTGCTGTTAACTATGTCCAGGCCTTCCTGGAAGTTCTTGGCGCGCAGGCATGCCAGCACCGGGCCGAAGATCTCTTCACAGTGAATGCGCGCGTCGGGCTTCACTTCGCCGAAGATGGTCGGCTCGACGAAGTAGCCGCTCTTGTCGCCTTCCTTCGCGCCCAGCAGCAGCTTGCCTTCCTTGGTGCCGACGGCGATGTATTTCATGATGCTGGCCTGCGCGTTCTTGTCGATCACGGGGCCCATGAAGTTGGCCTTGTCCTCGGTCGGGCCCATCTTGATCGCTTTGGCCTTCTCGACCACCAGCGGCACGATCTTGTCGTAGCTTTCGCCCACGAAGATCGCGCGTGAGCAGGCGCTGCACTTCTGGCCCTGGAAGCCGAACGCGGCCGCGACGATTGCGTTGGCGGCGTCCTCGTAGTCGCTGCCTTCGTCGATCAGCATGGCGTCCTTGCCGCCCATTTCCAGGATAGTCCGCTTGATCCAGATCTGGCCCTGGGCCAGCTTGCCGCACTTCTCCGCGATGCCGAGACCCACTTCCTTGCTGCCGGTGAAAGCCACCATACGGGTCAGCGGGTGCTCAACGATCGCGTTGCCGACGTCGCTGCCGCCGCCCGGGATGAATTGCAGCACGCCGTTCGGCAGGCCCGCTTCTTCTAGGATTTCAACAAAGCGCGCGGCGATCAGCGGTGTCACGCTGGCGGGCTTAAGCACCACGGTGTTGCCGGTGACGAGTGCGGCGACGGTCATGCCCGCCATGATCGCGAGCGGGAAGTTCCACGGCGGAATCACGCTGACCACGCCGAGCGGAATGAAGTACTGGTTGTTGTCTTCGCCCGGCAGGTCGGTCAGCGGCTGCGGCTCGCCCTGCAGCTTCATTGCTTCGCGGGCGTAGAATTCGCAGAAATCGATCGCTTCGGCCGTGTCGGCGTCGGCCTCGGTCCAGCTCTTGCCGGATTCGAGAATCAGGTAGGCGTTCAGCTCATCGCGGTACTTGCGGCGCATCAGCCCGGCCGCGCGCATCAGGATGCGGGCGCGCAGCCCGACGTCCGTCTTGCGCCAGTAGTTGGTGAACTTGTCGTGCGCGTACTCGACGGCCCGCTTGGCGAGGTCGCCGCTGGCCTTGATGGTGCGCCCGAGAAGCTCGGAGTGGTTGCTGGGGTTGTAGGACTCGATGGTTTCGCCGTCGGTGTCGAGCTCGCCGCAGAGGCGCAACGGGCGAATCTCCTGGGCGCGTTCGCGCACCTTCACGAAGCCTTTTTTCACACTCGCGATGCGGTCTTCGGTCCAGTTGACGGTAATCGGTTCGTTCACAAACGGAGTGGGCATGACGGCCTCCAGAGTCCACAAATCAAAGGACCGGAGACTTTAGCGGTGGGTACCGGCGAGGCAAGCCCGGGTTGTGGAGGACAAGAGCCGGGAGCGCAAGCGACCGGTGAACGTGGGTTAAGGTAGAGAGTACCAACCCGTCGCTGGCGCTCCGGGCTCCTGTTCACGTCATCGAATCCACCAGCGCGCGAAGTTGGGCAATGTGCTCCGGCCCGGTGCGGCAGCAGCCGCCGATGATGTTGGCTCCGGCCTTGATCCACTCGCGCGCGTGCTCGGCAAAGTGCTCGGCGTCGTTTTCACCAACCCAGCACCGGTGCGCCGCGTCCCAACCCTCGCCACTGTTTGGATAGGCGATGATCGGAGTAGTGGGCCCGGCCTGCCCATGCTTGGGTTGTGAGCACCGGGGAAATGACGTGTTCACTAGGCCCGTGACGTTGGAGGGTGCAGAACAGTTCACTCCAAATGCGACCAGGTTCTCCACTACAGTGCACTCGAAGGATTGCACCTCAATGTCACCACCGTCGACGACGTGCTCTTTGTCCTTGCAGGCGAAGGAAATCCATGCGGGGGCGGTCGGGTACTTCTCCAGGAGACACATCAGTGCTTCTGCTTCATCCGTACTTGGAATCGTCTCCAGTGCGAATAGATCGGCCTCGGACTCATGTAGAAGCTTGAAGCGGTCCTCGTGGAAGTCCAGAAACTTGTCGACGAACTCCTGATAGGTTAGCTGAAGCAAGGAGGGATAGTCGCCCGTGTATTCGCTACCGTCAGCCAAGTATGCGCCGTACGGGCCGATGCTTGCCGCAATGAGGGGCTTACGATCTTCCGGCAAATCTTGATCCAGTTCGGCTAGGTAGCGCTCCCGCGCCTTCACCGCCACTTCGACGCTCTTGTTAAATGCGTCTTCGGCCTGCTCGTGGGTGTAGCCGGCTTCTTTCATGCCCTGGAACGTGAGCTGGTAGCTGCTGGTGATGATGATGTCGGCGCCGGCCTTGAGATAGTCGTAGTGCAGCTGCTCGATCGCATCCGGGTTTTCCAATAGCACCTGCGCCGACCACAGCTTGCCGCTGATGTCGTGCCCGCGCTTCTCAAGCTCGGTCGCCAGCCCGCCGTCCAATACATGCACGCGGGACTTGAAGCGCTTGATCAGTTCGGCCGGGTCTTTCATGCACTGGAGTTTAGATTCCAGATTCCGGATTGCTCCCCTCTGCGAGGCCCCAAACCAAGCCAATCCGAAATCCAGAATCGAAAGTCCAAAATTCTCCTGACCTGCCCTGACCTGGTGGGGTTCACCCCATGAATACCGGGAGAAATCATGCGTCTGGGCTGGGTCATTCTGCTGACTTTGGGGCTGCTGCTTTCCGCAGTGCCTGCCACTGCCAAGCGCAAGGCTGAGGACACGCCAAAGTCGCCCTATGAACCCGCCTGGGCCGACGTGAAACCCACGCGCACCGTTACCCAGCGCTACAACGCGAAACAGTCTCCCGAGCAGAACGGCGGGGCCCTTAAATCCGCCATGCAGGGCCTAAAACCCGGCGAGAAGCTGGAGATCGAGCCCGGCACCTACAGCATCGATGCCTGGTTCAAGCTCGACATCGAGGGCACCGAGAAGGCACCGATCTGGATCTGCGCAAGCGAAACCCGCGGCAGCAAGTCCGGCGACGAGCCTGAGTTCGAGCAGGTCATCATCACCCGCCCCGACGTGAAGCAGAACCTGATGAATGTCGGCGTCGACGGGCCTGCGCGCTACGTCTGCTTCCGCGGGTTGGAGTTCACCGGCGGCGCGCACGGCATTCGCCTCAACGACTGCGAGAACGTCTGGATCGACCGCTGCCACCTCCACGGCACCAGCGAAGTCGCCATCAGCGCCAACACCAAGGACACCGCGTTCCTGTACATCACGCGCAACGACATCCACGATACGGCCGGCACGGGCGAGGGCATGTACCTCGGCGCGAACGATGGCAAGGCCGTGATGCACGACTGTGTGATCGCGCTGAATCACGTGCACGACATCGGCGGCGATAAGGTCAGCCAGGGCGACGGGATTGAGGTCAAGCAGGGCAGCTACGGCAATTTAATAGCCGAGAACGTTGTCCATGATACTGCGTATCCCTGCATCATCGCCTATGGCACGAATGGCCGGAAGCCGAACATCATCGAGCGCAACGTCTGCTGGAACTCCGGCGACAACGTCATGCAGGTGCAGGGCGAGGCGATCGTGCGCAACAACCTGCTGATCAACGGCAACGGCGCGGGATTTTCCAGCCACGACCATCAGGGCAAGAGCTGCAACCTGCAGGTCATCCACAACACCATCATCAGCAGCAAACGCGGCGCGAAGTTCAGTTCATGGAACGCCCGTGAAGGCATGGTCTTCGCCAACAACGCTGTCTACAGCGAGGGCACGGCGCTGGATTTCTCGGCCGGCAGCGAGGGCGTGACGCTTGCGGGCAACGTCGTGTTCGGTGGCGTGAGCGGCGCGAGCAGCGGCTTCATAACCGGCCGCGGGCTGAGCGATTTCGCAGACATCAAGTTCGACGCGACAGCACGCGACGCGGCGCCAGGTGCGGCCTCCGCGTTGCTTGCTGCCGCCGACAAACAGTACGCAACCGAGGCAGACATCCACGGCGAGCCGCGCAAACGCTCGGTCGCCGGGTGTATTGAGAAGTAAGGAGAGGGCAATGAACAAGATTACTTGCATCGTGTGTGCGCTGACACTGATGACCCTGGCGGCCTGTGCGGGTGGCGGTGGGGGAGGCGGCAGCAGCGTCCCGATCGGCCCCGGTGGCCCGGCGGCCATGACGCTCAGCGCGACGGCCGGCGATGCGCAGGTCACGTTCACATTCGGCTACGTCAGTGGCGCGACCGGCTACACGCTCTACTACGACACCAGTTCAGGCGTGACGCCCATGACGGGCACGCCGGTGCCGATGGGCAGCACGCCGTTTCCGCTCACGGGCTTGACCAACGGCACGACCTACTACGCCGTCGCGACCTACACGGACGCAACGGGCGAAAGCGCCGCCAGCGCACAGGTCAGCGCCACGCCACAAGCGCCGTCGAGCAGCCCTTACGACCCGAGCTGGGCGACAGTTACGCCGACCAACACCGTGCCGTTTACCGGCTCGGCCACGCAGCTTGAGGCCGCCATGAACGCGCTGACGCCCGGCGACAAGATGGAGATCGCGGCAGGAACCTACAACCTGACCAGCAAGTTCAATCTAGACGTACAGGGCACGGCCGCGGCGCCAATCTGGATCGGGCCGGCTTCGGGCGCGACGGTGGTGATCAACATGACGGCCACGCAGAACATCATGAACATCGGCGAGAATTCCCAGACGAAATACCTGTGCATTCGCGGGGTTGAGTTCACCGGAATCAGCCACGGGATTCGCTTCTACGACTGCACGCAAGTCTGGTTTGACGGCAACCACGTGCACAACACGGGCGACGCGTGCATCACCACCAACACCCGCGACACCAGCTACATGTACATCACCCGAAACGACCTGCACGACACCGGCGGCACAGGAGAAGGCATGTATCTCGGTGCGAACAACGGCACGGTGATCATGTCCAACAGCATCGTTGCCCTGAACCACGTGCACGACACGCACGGCTCGGGCTCGGGCGCACAGGGAGACGGCATTGAGCTCAAGCAGGGCAGTTACGGCAACCTGATCGCCGAGAACCTGGTGCACGACACGAGCTATCCGTGCATTCTTGTGTACGGCACGGCCGGCAATGCCCAGAACATCGTTGAGCGCAACGTCTGCTACAACTCCGGCGACAACGCGATGCAGATCCAGGGCGAGTGCATTGTGCGCAACAACCTGTGCATCAACGGTGCGGGAAGCGCGTTTGCCAGCCAGGTGCACCAGGGCAACCCGACCAACCTGCAGGTGGTTCACAACACCTTCGTGAACGGTGCAGGGCGGGCGGCCAAGCTTAGTTCGTGGGCCGGCGCGGCCAACATGGTGTTTGCCAACAACGCCTGCTACAGCACCGGCAACTGGGCCATTGATTGCAACGGAATCAGCGGCGTGACCTTCGCCGGCAACGTCTGCTTCGGCAGCGTTACCAGCGGGATCACGTTCACCACCGGCAACGGGCTGAGCGACTTCGTCAACGTCACCACCAACGGCTCCAACCGGGATGCACACCCGAGCGGGGGCTCGGCCTTGCTTACGGCGGCGAATGCGACCTATGCAACTGCGAAGGACCTTGAGGGCACAACCCGCGTGGCTCCCCACGACGCGGGCTGCTACGAGGGATAGGGCGTAGCAACCGCCGAGGATGCCCCCGGAGTCCGGCCGGGGGCATTGCCGTTTTTCTGACCCCATCGCGACCCAATGCACATTACGGAAGCAGACCCAGTCCAAACCCGGGGGAGCCATGCGTTATCTGCTGCTGTTGCTGCTGTTTGCGCCGGCCCTTGCAGGCGCGACCTATGACATCGGGCCCGGTCAGACCTACACATCCATTGGCGCGTTTCCATGGGAGAACCTCGCGGCCGGCGACATTGTCCAGATTCACTGGCGCAGCACGCCTTATGCCGAAAAGTTCGTGATTTCGGCGCAGGGCACATCCGGCAGCCCGATCATCGTGCGCGGCATTCCCGACGCCACTTCGGGCGCCCTGCCGATCATCACTGGTGAGAACGCCACGACACGCACGCAACTCGATTACTGGGGGGACAACCGCGGCGTGATCAAGATCGGCGGCGCGAGCACGCCTTCCGGCTCCACGCCGCAGTACGTGACGATTGAATACCTGGACGTCCGCAGCGCGCACGCAAACTACACGTACACCGACGACGCCGGCACAGCGGGAGTCAGCTATGCGGCCAACGCTGCTGCGATCTATGTCGAGCAGGCCAAGCACATCAGGATCCGGTACTGTGAGATTCACGACAGCGGCAACGGGCTCTTCATCGGGCCGGGCGGCGGCGTGGGCGGCAGCGGCAACCCGAACCTGACCGAGGATTGCTACGTCGGCTACAACTACATTTACGACAACGGCAACAGCGGCTCGGCCTTTGAGCACAACAGCTACTGCGAAAGCGCGGGTATCACCTACGAGTACAACCACTACGGCCCGACCAAGAGCGGCGCGAACGGCAACAACCTGAAGGACCGCAGCTCAACCTGCGTCGTGCGCTACAACTGGATCGAGGCGGGTAATCGGCAGTTGGACCTGGTGGAAGCCGACGGCAGCGGCATCGAGACACTCAGCGGCTACGACACAACGTTCGTCTACGGCAACATCCTGATCGAGCCCAACGGTGCGGGGAACAGCCAGATCATCCACTACGGCGGCGATAACGGGACAACCAGTACCTACCGCAAGGGCACGCTGTACCTCTACAACAACACGATCTACAGCACGCGCACCGGCAACACGACGCTGGTGCGGCTCTCGACGAACAGCGAAACTTGCGACTGCCGCAACAACATCATTTTCGTGACGGCCAACGCGAGCAACCTCGGGCTGATCGACGACACGGGCGTGCTGAACTACCGCAACTGCTTTTTCAAGGGAACGCCTACGCCAAGCCATTCGGGTGCGGGGATGCAGGGGACGGTAAACAACCAGGGCGGCAACGTGACCGGCGGCGACCCAGGCTGGACAAACGTGGGCTCGCAGGACTTTACGCTGACCAGCACGGCCGCGAGCCGCGACCAGGGAACGACGCTCGCAAGCGGGGCCAGCGCACATCCGCTGACCTACGAGTACCTGAAGCACCAGCAGCAGAACGCGCGTCCCAGCGACGGCACGCTCGATATCGGCGCGCTCGAGTACGACAACGGCGGCGCACCCACGGCGCCGGCCGCGCCGTCAAGCTGCACGGCCACGGCACAGTCCGGGCTCCAGATCACGGTGCAGTGGAGCGACAACAGCGGGAATGAAGACGGCTTCAAGCTGGAGCGGGACGACGGCACCGGATTCGTGCAGATCCAGACGCTCGGCGTAAACGTCACCAGCTTTGTCGATACCGGCCTGACGGACGGCCAGCAGTACACCTACCGCGTTCGCGCTTACAACACGGTCGGCGACAGCGCCTACAGCAATACTGCCAGTGCGACCGCGGCCGTTACCGTTGGCAGCGGCGGGGGAGGCTCTGGCGGCGGTGGGGGCGGCGGCGGAGGTTGCACGGCCGGCCTCGGCTCAGCCTGGTGGCTGGCGCTGATGGTTCCGCTGGCAGTCTTGTCCGCGACTCGCAAGCAACGCAAAAGCCCGCAGCCGTAGCTGCGGACTTTGCCCTTGGTTCTCAGCTAGTCGTCGATGTGTTGCCCGACCTTGTACTTGATCTCGCGCTGGTTGCCCTTGTCATCCACCAGCTTTAGCGTGATCTGGTCGCCCGGGTCGTAGGTCATGCGGAACCAGGCCAGGAATGCGCGTCCTTCCAGTGCACGCGTGTCGCCGTTGACGGCGATGATCTGGTCGCTGGCCTTCAGGCCGGCGTCGATCGCGTGGCCCTTCGGCGCCTTGCCGAAGAACGGCTTGATGCACATCTCATCTGCCTTTACGCCGGCCTTGCCGCGGTCACCTTTGAGCGGCCAAGGGAAGCCCGGATGCGCGCCGATGTTTGCCTCAGCCACGCTCTTGCGCCAACCGAGGTCGTACTGCCGCCAGTCGCCCTTCAGCTCGACCGTCACGAGCATCGCCTCACCGTTCTTGTCGCGGGTCAGCAGGTCGAGTTTGCAGTTGCCATACGGGAGCTCGTTCAGCACGCGGCGCAAGTCGGTCGGGCTAAACAGGAGCTGGCCGTTGGCGGCCTCGATCGTGTCTCCGGCCTCAATGTAGGCCTTTTCGGCCGGGCCGTCCTTGGAGATGGTTTTGATTGTCAGGCCCTTGTCCAGGTCAAGCTCGACGCCGATGTTCTGTGGGTACGGCCAGACATAGAAGTCAGTCGTCTTGTCGAACTTCTTCTTGTCGAAGCGCGGCTGGCGCACGACTTCGGCCACTTCGTGGCAGTGCAGGCACTCGTTCTTGTCCTTGAGGATCTTGTCGGCGCGCTGGCTGTCTTCTTTGGCCCAGTTTTTCCATCCGTCGTGCTTGAACGGGGTATCCGCGCGGCCCTTCAGTTTCGGGGCGTCGCCGAACAGGTTCCACTCTTCACGCTTCGGCTGGTAGTGGTACTTCAGCACACGGTCCATCGCGCTCATCAGGCCGGGGATTGTGATACAGGACTTGTCGCCTTCGATGTCGATGCCGCCGTAGACGCCGTAAATGCGGCCTTCCGGGTCGAAGAAGTAACCCCACCAAGAGCAGTCCAGGTCCTGGTATTTCTCGAACTGGAAAATGCGGGCATCCATGTCGCGCATCGTTGTTATGCGCACGCACACGAAGTTCTGGAGCTTGGCCTCAAGTTCGGTGGTGGCCTTCATGATCGCATTGTCGATCCATGAGCATTGCTGGCAGGGCAGGCAGCGCACGGTTGCGAACACCGGCCGGTTCTCCTTCTTTGCCAGCTTGAATGCATCGTCCATGTCGATGTTTTCAAGCCACTCATGCTTCCTGCGCGGCGTAGGTACCTCGATGGCAGGACCGGCAAGGGCATCGGCGGCCTTAAAGTATGTCGGGCGCTGGGGCTGGTCCTGAGCGCCGGTCGTGAAGCTGCCGGCGATGGCGGCGACGACTGCAAGCAGCAGCACGGCGGCGGGGTAGGTGTAGCGGGGCATTTGTCCTCCTCAAGACAAAGCTGTGCACGGATGCATGATGCAAACCACGTACGAGTTGTGCACGCACGTCGTTCCTCACTATCCCCATGAATGCCGCCGTATTGATTGCCGGTTCATGAATCCGGGCTTGCGTGTGAGTCTCGGCTGCTGTCTGATTTGGCCAGTCGGGGGGCTGAACATGTCACGCACACCATTGATGGGTCGCCTGCGAATGCTGGCGCGCATTGCTGCAGAATCTCAACGTTCAGGCGTCCCGGCGGCAGAGCTGCTGGACATGCCGCGCCGCCGCTTCATGCAGGCTGCAGCCGGCGGGTTGGCGTTGACCACATTGGCGGCCGGCTGCGCAAACACGCAGTTGAAGTCGTCCGGCAAGCCGGGGCAGCGGGTGGCGATCATCGGCGCAGGCATTGCGGGCCTGCACTGCGCCCATCTGCTGAAGAAGGGCGGCATTGACGCGGACGTTTATGAGGCGGCAGACCGTGTCGGCGGGCGAATGTTCACCAAGCGTGACCTGCTGAACCCCGGCCAGACCGTGGAGCTGGGCGGCTCATTCATCGACAGCACGCACGCGGACATGCTCAGCCTTTGCAACGAGTTCGAGCTCGATCTGCTGGACATGCGCGACGACGCGAGCGTCAAGCAGTGCACCTATTTCTTCGGCGACCGGCACTACACGGATCGCGAAGTGCTGGAGTGGCTCAAGCCCCACGTTGAGCGCATGGCGATGGATTCTGCCGTGCTCGACGCCGAGTCTGATGAGCGCTTTGGAGTTCTTGATCGCACCAGCATCCGCGACTACCTGACCGCGATTGGCGCCGAGACATCGCTCCGCAAGCTCCTTGAAGTCGCCTTCGTCACGGAATATGGGCTGGATGCTGACGAGCAATCTGCGCTCAACATGCTGTGCCTGATTGGACTCGATTCGCTGCCCGACCGTTGGGAGACGTTTGGCGAGAGCGACGAACGCTACAAGGTGAAAGGTGGCAACCAGCAGGTCACAGATCGTCTTGCGCTCGGCCTCGAGGACCGGATCCAGACGGCGAGGAAGCTGGAGGCAATTGCGGCGGACGGAAGTGCATATGAGTTGACATTTAGCGGCGGGCGACACGTCACGGCCGACTATGTGGTGCTGGCCTTGCCGTTTACCCTGTTGCGTGAAGTCGACATCAGAGTCGAATTGCCAAAGGAAAAACGAATCGCCATCGACGAGCTTGGGTACGGCACAAATGCAAAGCTGCTGCTGGGAATGTCGAGCCGACCGTGGCGCGAACAGAGTTACGGCGGGAACATTTTCACCGACCAGGACTTCCAGCTCGCGTGGGACAACTCCCGCCTGCAGCCCGGAATGTCCGGCGGAATCACCCTTTATTCCGGCGGCAAGCCGGGAGTAGCTGTCGGCGAAAACACACCGCGCGAGCAGATTGCGCGGCTGATGCCGGGGCTGGAGAAGGCCTACCCGGGCTCGAAATGGGCCTATTCGGGCAGGCATTTCCGCATGCACTGGCCAAGCCACGCCTTCACCAAGGCAAGCTACGCATGCTACAGGCCCGGGCAGTGGTCAAGCATCGCGGGCCATGAGATTGAGCCGGTCGGCAACCTGCTCTTTGCCGGGGAGCATTGCAGCAGCGACTTTCAGGGCTACATGAACGGCGGTGCTGAGACCGGTCGAGTTGCGGCGGAGAGCATTCTCGCCGCAGTGAAAAAGGGCTAGGCGCCTGCAAACCGGCTCATGTGGCAGACGTTCACTGATCTGCCGTCAAACCGGTACGCGTCGTGCTCAGTGCCCCAAACGCTGAAGCCTTCGGACTCATATAGCCGACGCGCCGACAGGTTGTTCTCTTCGACTCCGAGTTCCCAGACGGATACCCCGACTGCGCGGCTCGCATCAAATGCGGCGCGCAGAAGCGCCCGGGCGAGGCCGGCGCGTCGTGTCTCGGCGACAACGTACATGCCCCATATCTCCGCGACGTGTTTTCGCTTGCGCCCGCGGCCGGCCACCCACCCGACCGTGCCGGCCAGCTTGCCTTCGACCCAGGCTCCTATGACGTTGCCGGTACGCATTCGATCGCGCAACTCCGCCTCGTCACGGGCAAGAAAGTCGCTCTCGTCTTCGCCGAAGGCTTCCGGATGTTCGCGCAGCATACGCGCCCGAACTTCACGCCAGTCGGCCGCATCATCTTCTGTCAGAGGTCGTATGTTCATGCAGGCTCAACGTGCAGAGGTTTCGTAGCTAGGGGATTGGCCATTGGCACGCGCTCAAGCAGAATAGCTTACTGGCAACCCTCGGCCGATAGCGACAGGCAGCATGGCAGCCACCAGGAGACCAACTACGCGTTTGCGTCCGGAAGACCACCGGATGTTTGTGGCGCTGCGCTACGTCTGCTGGGTCGGCATCGCTGCGCATGCCGGGTTCATTCCGTTGTTCTGGTGGCTCGGTGTGCCCACCATGGCATGGTTTAATGTCGGGTCGGTAGTTGCATGGCTGCTGGCACGCCAGGCCAATGAGCGCGGCTGGCTGGACCTCTCTGCCGTGCTGATCAAGCTCGAGGTCGCGGCACACGCGGCGGTCGCGGTTTCACTGCTGGGCTGGGACAGCGGGTTTCACTTCTACCTGTGGCCGCTGATTCCTTTTGCAGGCCTGAATGACCGTATCTCACCGAAGGTTGTGTTCCTCGAAGTCGCCGCGCTGTTCATGCTGTATTCGATGCTGTACTGGTACACACGCGGGATCCACTTCCACGGCCCCACGCAAGAAGTCACCGAAGCCATTCCGTTCATCAATGTCGGAGTCGTGTTTACGGCGATGGGCATGCTGGCGGTCTACTATCGGCTCGCCAGCAACAGCGCCGAACAAAAGTTGAAGGTACTGGCCTCGACCGATGACCTGACGGGCCTGATGAACCGCCGCCGGATGATTGAGAACATCGACGAGGAAATGAACCGCATCCGCAGAAGCGCGCGGGCAGCCACTTTGGTGATGGCCGACATCGACCTGTTCAAGAAAGTCAACGATACGCACGGCCACCTGACCGGCGACATCGTGCTGCAGGGCGTCGCCACGGAGTTGCGCCGGCGTTTGCGCAGCCAGGACTTCATTGCGCGCTGGGGTGGTGAAGAATTCCTGTTCATGCTTCCGGAGACGGAAGTCGAGGGCGCAAAGATCGCGGCAGAGAAACTGCGCGAAGCCATGCATGCACTCGAGATCGATTGCGACGGCATGAAGCTCAAGGTCACGATGACATTCGGAATCGCGCCACTTGACCCCGCAATCGGCATCGACGAATCCATCAGCCATGCTGACGACGCGCTCTACGCCGGCAAACAGGGCGGCCGCGATCGCGTTGTAGTCTGGGAAAAGGCTGATTCCTCGCCCGCGCACGAGTAAGGTCGGCCTTGCAGTCGCCACTGGTCAGATGGAGCCAATCCCACTGGAGCCGGCATGAAGCGCGCATTCTCAGCCATCCTGATTCTCGCCCTTCTGCTGGTTTGCAGCGTCCCGGGCCGCGCCGGCGATTTCGACTACAAGAAGGAACGCGGCAAACTGTGGGAATGGCTTGCAGACAAGCACGCTGACCTTGGTGACACGTACAAGGCCGTGCAGATCTACACGCTTGCACGCAAGCAATACGACCGCGCCCGTGAGCTTGAGCCGGACAACAAAAGCGCGTGGAAGGGCCTCGGCTACAAGAAGAAGGACGACAAGTGGGTGCCAGATGAGCCGATGCCCACAGAGGATGGCGTCAGCGGCAAGGACTACCTCGAGGCGCGCAAGAAACCCGACGAAGAGAAACTGAAGGTCTGGGACAAGTGCGCCGACCGGTGTCGCAAGCTGATGGAGAACGCTGCCAAGGCCGGCGACGACCGCTCGGCCAGGATCGCGGCCGTAGACCTGCTGTATTACGTGCCCGACGACTCCGAGGCCCGCAAGCTGCGCGGGCACGTGAAAGACGGCGATACGTGGCTGCCGGCATTCTCAAAGAAATGGCGCGATGAAGGCCACAAGATCGTCGAGGCCGCAAGCTTCGGCGAAGAGGTCGAGGGCGCGGACCCGCAGGCGGCACTGATCGGCGCGACGTTTGATCGGCGCAGCAGCGAGTACCTGATGGTTCGTGCAGCCCAGGCTGCTCCGCGTGCGAAATTCCTGCACCGCAATGCCGATGCCTGCATCCAGCGTGCGCAGGCTTTGTTGGGCACAGATGGCTCGCCCTTCGGTGGACGGCAGTACACGCTGACCCATCTGCAGACGCGGGACGAGTACGTCGCGATGCTTGAGAAAGTCCTCAAGCTCGAGGGCGACGACCTGGAGTTTTCACGAAAACTCAACGGCCACGGTCAGAAGGACCCGTACGGTTATTTTGTCTGCTCGGCCGTCGACGCCGCGGCCGACGACATGCTGTGCAACACTTTAACGCTGAGCCTGCTGGCGTACGCGCAGAACGGCATCCGCGATCGCTCACCCTGGGTCGATACCGGCTTTGGCTATCTCGTCACGTCGCAGGTGCTGGGCACAACGATGGTGCAGCGCTACACGATGAAGGATGTCGGCACCACGACGGCCGACGACAAGGTGATTCCCGAATTCACCAAGAAGTCCGGCACGCCGGACCTGCTGCGCGAAGTGGCGCTGTACGATATCCGCTTCGACCGCGACATCCCGCTCGGCATGCTGGTCGCAACCGAGATCAACGACATGCAGCAGGCCCACGCCGCAAAGTCGTTCAGCTTCATGGAGTTCATCTATGACCAGCACCCCGAGCAGGCCACAACCTGGCTCAAAAGCGGCGGCAAAAAGAAAGCATCCGAGCGCATCGAAGCGCTGGAAACAGCGTTCGGCAAGAAGCTCAACGAGATCGAAGACGAATGGCGCGAGTGGGTTCTGATGAACTACTAGCGTCTTGATCACGACGTAGCAGCTGCCCGCAGTTTCAGGTCCCGCAACACTTGATGGACCAAGTTTGGATTGAGCTGCTGAAAGTAGCTCCAGTGCAGCCACAACTCACCATCGTGCCAATCCAAGCGCCCCCGGTCTGCCCGAGTTAGAAACAAGAGCTTCGCTTGCGTCCATTGTTGTGCGACCACGGCTAGCGGAAAGTTCGAAGATAGCCCCCATGTCGCAAGTCCACCCTGAATAAAGGGCAGGCGCGCTTCAACCCGTGCTAGTTCGACCAACTCTTCCCAGGTCCACTCATCGGACATTGCGAATCTGTGCGCGTGGGGTGCGTCGCAGTCGTCGCCTGCGGAAACGGTTTCCCGTGTGAGATACACGATCATTCTGCGGGAATCCTCTCACGCTAATTGTTGTCGATCTGAGCTTTTTGGACCTTGCCGCTGTAGTCGATTACGACGGTTTTAATGTCGCTAAAGGCTTCGATCACGGTTGGCCCGCCTTCACGGTGGCCGTTGCCGGTGTTCTTCCAGCCGCCGAACGGTGTGCTTACTTCCGCGCCCGTTGAGCCCGCGTTGATGTAGCACAGCCCGCAATCGAGATCGATGCTGGCCTTGTGGCACAGGTTCACATCCTTGCTGATGAAGCCGGCGCTGAGACCGTACTGTACGTCGTTCGCAACCTTGATTGCTTCGTCGTAGCTGCTCACCTTGATCACGCTGATCACCGGGCCGAAGATCTCTTCCTGCTCGATGCGCATGCCCGGCTTCACGCCGCTGAACACGGTAGCCGCGTAGAAGTTGCCCTTGGCGTACGCGCCGTCCTTGAGCACCTTGCCGCCGCACTCCAGCTTGGCGCCTTCTTTCTGGCCGATCTGCACGTACTCGTCAATCTTTTTGAGCTGGCCTTCGTTGATGATCGCGCCGAAGAACGAGTCAGGCTCCGCGCCGTGACCGACTTTCAGCTTCGGCGCGCGCTCCACCAGCATCTTGAGGAACTGGTCGTGGACCTTCTCGTGCACGATTACGCGCGAGCAGGCCGTGCAGCGCTGGCCGCTTGTGCCGTAGCCGGCCCACATCACGGCGTTGACGGCAAGCTCCAGGTCGCCGTCTTCCCACACGATCACCGGGTTCTTGCCGCCCATTTCAAGGCTCACGCGCTTGTTCAGCGGCGCAGCCTTGGTCGCGATGCCGAGGCCCGTCTTGGTGCTGCCGGTGAAACTGATCATGCGCACGTCCGGGTGCTCGACCAGACGATCACCAATCGGCGCGCCATGGCCGACGACCATGTTGAACACGCCCTCGGGCACGCCGGATTCGATCAACACTTCCGCCCAGCGCTTGCCGAGCAGGGTGGTGTCCTCGGCCGGCTTGAACACAACCGTGTTGCCCATGATCAGCGCCGGGTAGCTCTTCCAGCTCGGGATGGCGATCGGGAAGTTCCACGGTGTGATCAGGCTGCAGACGCCCAGCGGCTGTCGGATGGTGTACATGCGCTTGTTCGGCATCTCGGCCGGGATGGTGTGGCCCCAGGCGCGCCGGCCCTCGGCCGCGATGTAGAAGCCCATGTCGATGGCTTCCTGCACGTCGCCGCGCGCCTCAGCGATCGGCTTGCCGTTCTCGCGCGACATCAGTTGCGCGATCTCTTCCTTGCGCTTGAGCAGCACCTCGGCGCTTTTGATGATGACTTCCGCGCGCTTGGGCTGCGGCGTGGCCTTCCATGCCGGGAACGCCGCCTTGGCTGCCGCGACGGCCTTGTCGACGTCGTCGTTCGTGGACTGGTTGAATGTCGCGATCAGGTCGCCGTTGGCCGGGTCGCGCGAATCCAGCTTTTCGCCGCTTGCCTCAACCCACTTACCGCCGATGAAGTTCTGCACGTGTTCGGTCATTGCTGCCTCCGTTATGGGGGCAGCGTAGCAATCGACAACGCGCTCGCCATTCACCGCAAGCGGTTGTTGGGGTGTCCACGGCTGATCGCCGAAAATCAGGCGTGGGGTCGTGGCCCGCCTTGTTGATTGGGCGGGGCGGGCTGCCCCGGCCACGCGTATGGCGACTGCTGCTGTTGTGCCTGCGGTCCGTAGTTAGCGTTCCACCAGGCGGCGTACTGCTGCTCGCGTTCTTTGCGCTCGCGAGACTGCTGCTGTGAGTTGCCGATCAGGAACACGATCAGGATCCCGATCCAGGTCAGGAAGAAACCCGCAGCTGCGCCAAGCCACGGCTCTATCTGGTACTTCTTGGCGATGTGATAGCCGACGACCGCTGCACCCGCCATGAAGACCAGGTTCGCGATCATGATGACTACGAAAAAGCCCCACGGGATCATGTCGAATGGATTGATCGGTGGGCGCGCGCTGGTTGAGCTCGCGGCCAGCGGCAACAGGTGGTGCATGGAATCAATCAGTGCAGTCCGCATCTCGACCTCCACCTGCATGCTATCCCGCAGCCTCAAGCCAGCCCATTACAAAGGGGCTCATCGAATATTCGGGTTGTAGACGGGCGGCATCGCGCCACCGCAGCTCATACAAGTCTTGCGCCCGGCCTTGGTTCGCGCGCCGCATCCCGGGCAGGCAACATAGCCCTGGGCGTCGGCTGTAAGTACCTGCGGCTGCTGGGGCGGTGGTGGGGGCGGCGGTGCAATGCCCTGGCCGGCCATCATCGGCCCCTGCGTCGGATACTGAGGGGCCGGGTATTGCTGAGGCGGCCCCGGTGCGTAGCCCTGTGGCGGATACTGCTGCGGAGTGCCGTACATCGGGTTCGGTGCATTGGGGGGTGGTGCCTGATAGCGCACGCCGCCCCCTGGGTTGAATACGCGGTCTTTCTTGAATACCGGGACCATGGCCACGCCAATCCAGCTGAGGAAAAATCCGAGCGCAAATCCGATGCCCGGGTGAACATTGTGCTGCTCCGCTCGGGACTTGCCCCAGAAGCCGAACAGGACGTTGATGCCGATACCGATCAGGAAGCCAACGACCAGCGCCCCGACAGGCAGGGGCTTCGGCCCAGTGTCGTATGGCGAGCCGTACGGATTCGTGGCCGGATCGCCAAAGGGAGGGCCCGATTGCGCGAGCGTGTGCAAGGCCCCGCCGATCAGATCGGGCAGGTGTTGCAGCTGGGAAAGCAGTGCCGTGGGCTCAAGCAAGACAACCTCCGGAATTGCTGCCACAGATTGTAGCCGATGCAGGACGCACATTCAAAACTGCTGCATCGCGCCCGCGCTGGCAATGTCGTCACTGAACTGCAGCGCGATCAGCATGACAAACACGATCACAAGCACCGTGCTGACGATTGTCGCCATGCGCTTGCGGCTCTTGGGCGTGGTCGGAACAAACACGGCAACGCACAGAACGGCCGCGCCAAGAGGTACCCATGGCTGATGCGCCAATACGTTTGCCAATCCAATCCCGATGGATTTCAGGTGAAAGACCAGCTGATCGATGATCGGCGCTTCGATGGATGGGCCCTTCAGTGCTTCGTCAACGCCCATGCGCATAAAGCCCCAAACGCCGATCAGAATCGACGCCTCGATCAGGATGAACAGGTAATAGTAGAGCGCTTCCGGAAAGCGCGGTGACGGCAGCTTCGGGTCGCGTTTCGGCTTCTTGCCGGTTCGCTTGCCGTCTGCACGTGACAGCATCGCCGCCAGTTCTTCGTCGCTGGGTAGCTGTTTCGTTTCGTCTTCGGCCAACGCAACACCGTTTAGAGAAGGGGCAGAACAGGGCTGCGTTAGCTAGGATACAAGGCATGGCAGAAGGGAACACAGGGGGCTCCGAAACCAGCGGCCGTCAGGACCCGCTGGTCGGCCGTCGCCTCGCGAGCTACGAGGTGCTGGCCCGTGTTGCACGAGGCGGCATGGGCGTGGTGTATCGCGCACGCCATGTCTATATCGACAAGATCGTGGCCCTCAAGGTGCTCGACCCCGCGCTGGCCAAACGCGCCGACCTGATTGAGCGTTTCCGGACCGAAGCCCAGTCGCTGGCACGCGTCGAGCACGAGAATGTCGTGAAGGTGATCGACATTCTCGAGGACAAAGGCGTCCATTTCATAGTGATGGACTTCGCCGAAGGCACCAACCTTCGAGTGCTCGTCAAGGAAAACGGCCGCATGTCCGGCGAGCAGCTGCTGTCGGTCGCGCGCCAGACAGCCGAGGCGCTGTATGCGGCACATCGCGAGGGCATTCTGCACCGCGACATCAAGCCCGAGAACCTGATTATGAACAGTCGGGGCCGCTGCAAGCTGGCAGACTTTGGCCTGGCGGGCGACCTGCGACTGATCAGCGAGGGCCACGAGGGTCCGCTGAATTTTGGCACGCCTGCGTATTCGGCGCCGGAAGTTCTGCGCCGCATGGTGCCTGACAAGCGCAGCGACATCTTCAGCTTCGGTGCAACGATGTATTACCTGGCGACCGGTGAGCCGCCCTTTGGCCAGACGGGTGCGCAGGCCATCATGCTGCGACAGAAGCAGGGGGCCGAGCTGCTGGATGGTCGTCGCCCGGATCTTCCGCCGAAGTTCACACAGCTGTTGATGGACTGCATCAAGTACCACCCGAAAGACCGCCCGGCCAGCTTCATGGAAGTGCTTGAGGCGCTGCCAAAGCGCATGGTTACACGGCGGATCGCCGCAACGGGGACCGGGCCGACCGAGCCGACCGATCTCACGCAGTTGGACAGCGGGACACACGAGACACCGCAAATAGAAGATGCCTCGCCCAAGCTGCTGATTGCCGTGGCCGTAATGGCGGTTGCGGCCATCGTGGTTGTGGCCTTCCTCTGGATCGGCAGCCTGCTGCGGCAGGGTGACAACGGGGTCGCAGCCTCGAACAACGCATCCGCCAATGATGGGCCAAGGTCAAACAACCGGCCGCCGAAGAACATCGTTGCAGGGCCTGCAAATTCCGAGCCCGGGGACGGTGGGCCGGCCTTCCGCCCGGAAGATGAGGCGTTCAACGCGGCGGAGCTCGACAGCCGGGCGTCGCTCAGCGGTGCCAACTACAAGGGTGCATACGACGCGTGGGCAGAATTTGTGCGGCGCTATCCGGGCTCCGAGTATGCGGCGGAAGCACGCGAGCGACAGAAAGACGTGGTCAAGCGCGTCGCGGAGCTTCGGTCCCAGGAATACGACAAGGCGAAGCAGGCTTCGGACGAAGCGCTGCGGGACAAGCGAACTGCTGAGGCCCTCGGTGCTCTGGACCGTTTTCCTGAGGAGCTGCTGGAGCCCCTCAGCGCCGGCGACGAGGTCGACGTTGCCCGCAAGTTGGACACGCAGCGACAAGTAGTGCTGGCCGTTGAAAATGACGACCTGGCGAGGCTGTTGCAGAAGGCCGACGACCTTCGGGGCGATTGGCAGAAAGACCAGGACAACGCAGACACCCTCAGCGAATTCCAGCTGATGCGCAATGCCGGCAACCTGCTCAAGGAACGCGACCTGCTTGAGGCATTCGTGCCCGGTCGGACCACCGAGACGGTCGAGAAAATCACCAAGCGCCTGGCCAAGGTGCGCCAGTTGCTCGAGTCAGTGCACCAGGCGTCGGAGTTGCGGGTCGATGCCTGGCGGCAATTCCGCGACGAGACCCTGGGCGAATGGTCGGCGGCGGCACTCGACAGCATTGGTACTCTCGAAACGCCGCTGTCAAATCGGGACTTCAAGAAGGCGTACTCCACGCTGGATGCGCTGGAAGCAGACCTGGCGGCCCGCCGTTCACTGCAGGCCGCGCGGGCGTCAACACCGGCGCTGGCAAAAGAAATTGCTGCGTCGTCATACGTCACGCGGCAGGTGCAGCTGTACCGCGAAGACTTGGCTCTCGCCGACAGGATCAGCTCCGCGCTTGCCAACAACCTGCGCGAGATTCGCCGCTCTAACTCTGTGAAGGAGTATCTTGTTCATGCGCAGCGCGAAGCCGATGGCAGTCGAAGCACTCGAATAGAAAAATACAGCGGACGGGTGACTGCAGTCGGAAGCTCCGATTTCAGTATCCAGGACGACGGCGAGCGAGTGACCATCGAGTACGATATGCTCACGGTTTCGAGCGTCCGTCGGCTGATCCACAACGGTGAGAGCTTCGAGGAACACTTGGCGCTGGTCGCCTGGCTGGTGGCGCTGGGCAGGCTTGAAGATGCGGACAGTGAACTCGCAATACTTGAGCGGATGTCCAACGTGCCGGACGATGTGCTCAGCCGTGCTCGTGCATTTACTTCCGCGAAGTCACTCGCCCCGGATGCCGTGCGTCGCCTGACATACCTCGCTTGGCGCGCCGGGCTGCGCAAGTACGACGACGTCGACGCGATCCTTGATGAGAATTCCCTTCTTCGTCGACTCGCTGCGTCTCAGGCCGGCCTCTGGCGAGGTGAGGGTGATGCGGCCGCGCATTATCTGGCTGCCGTCAATGAAGTTGTCGACGCCGAGCTGGTGCATCTGGAAACGTTCGCCCGCGCCACAACGCTGACTGCGGCAACTGTGGGGGACCTGCGCAACTGGGTCGTGCTGGAGCCCACAAATTCCGCCGCGCTGGCGGCACTGGCGGAGAGGCTCGCAGTAGATGGAGTGGCCGGCGAAGCACGGACCGTGGCAGGCAAGGCACTGATCCTCGACGGCAGCAACGAGACCGCATGGCGCATCTGGACGAAGTAGACCACTGGCCACTGCGGCGAAGCCTCCTAAAGTGAGGACGTGAACGGATTCTCCTGGGTAATCGAGAACGAGATCGCCGGCATGGCGAGGCCTGACCATGCCGCCGAAGGCCTTTGGCAGTGGCTGGCCGACCGCAACGTCGGCCTGGTCGTCAGCCTTACCGGGTCAGCGCCCGACGCAAATCTGCTCGCGCGATACGGCATTGAGCTGCTGCACCTGCCCGTGCCGGACTTCACCCCGCCATCGCATGAAGCAATTGACGCCTTCCTTCAGCAGGCGCGGTTTTATCGCCACGAGGGTAAGGCCGTAGTCGTCCATTGCGGTGCCGGCATCGGGCGTACCGGAACGATGATCGCCTGCTACCTGGTGGACAAGGGTTTTCGGCCTGACGAGGCCATAAGCATAGTGCGCAGCGCCCGGCCGGGAAGCATCGAGACACCTGAGCAGGAACTCGCGGTCCAGGACCTGGCGGCCCGCCTCGGCGCGGGTGAATAGCGTGCACATTGCGATCGTGCGAACTGAGTTCATCAGGACACGCGGCGGGGCCGAGCGCTACGCCGTTGACCTGGCACAGCACTGGCTGAAACAGGGCCATCGCATTTCCATCGTCTGCCACCGCTACGATGACAAGGACGCAAAAGGCATGGATGTTGTGCCTGTTTCGCGGCCGAAAGTGCTTGGCCCTTTCAAGCACAGTTGGTTCGCCAAACGAGCCGGCAAGGCTGCGAGCGAATCTGGGGCGGATGCAATCCTGTGTCTTGCTCGTGCCTACCCCGGCGATGTTTTGCGTCTTGGCGATGGTCTGCACCAGATGTGGCTCGAGACGAGGTACGGCAAGGAAGGCGCAAAGCGACGCGCCAGGCTGAACCCGCGGCACCGAGAGCTGCTCAGCCTTGAAAAGGGTTTGTTCAAGCCGGGACGCTTCGGCCATTACGTGGCCAACAGCGAGATGATCCGTGAGCAGGTGATCGAGCGGTTCAATCTGGAACCTAGGCGCATCAGCGTGATCCAGAACGGAGTGGACTGGGCACGCTTCAACACCAGCCAGCGCGAGGAGCGAAACGCCTGGCGTAGCGGGCACGGCATTCCGACCGATGTGAAGCTGGTTCTGTTTTCCGGGATGGATTTCCGCCGCAAGGGCCTGATGCAGGCCGTGACTGGCTTCATTAGGCTTGCACAGTCGCGGCCGGACGTACACTTCGCCTGCGTCGGGCCGGGCTATACCGGAACAGCTGAAGAGCTGCTGGCAAAGGCTGCGCCGGGCCGGGCGAGCTTTATTCAGCAGACAGAAGACATTGCTCGATGGTACGGGGCGGCGGATGTCTTTGTGCTTCCGACGATGCACGATCCCAGTGCCAATGCCGTGACTGAATCACTTGCTTGCGGAACGCCCGTGATCACCAGCGCAGAGAACGGCGCAAAACAACACATTCGAGACGGGGCCAACGGCTATGTGCTTCAGGATCGCTTGAACGCGGATGAACTGGCATTGAGGATCGATCAACTGCTCAGCGCACCGCCAGTGCCGGATGCCGTGGTTGATTCCGCCAGCCTGCTGAGTCGTGAGACCAATGCGGACCGCATGCTCGAGACACTCAGGCGTGCGGCGGAGCAGCGGGCCTGAGGGCGGTGGTTTCCGCGTGGGCCGGTTGATCGTAATCTGCCAATCCGCAATCACACCAATCCTGACGGGGCAACCGGGCATGGACCTGGCCGACAACATCCCGGCTTTGCTGAAGCCGCTAAGCGGCGGCTGCACTGTCGTTGAGGGTGGCGCAGGCGCCGAGGCAGCTGCTGCGGCGATCCGCGACGCACTGCTTGTCCCCGACGGGTTTCGAACCATGCGCGTTCGTCCCGGTCGCGCGATCTATGAATTCAAGACCCGCGAAGGCGAGTTCATCCTGAAGGCATTTGAGACGCGCTTCATGACGCGCATGTCGCCGATGCGCTTCTGTGCTTCCGGGCGGGAGTGGAAGGCAATCCAGCGTGCCGAGGCCAAGGGCATTCCGACGTCGCGCGCCGTGGGGCTCTACTCCGGCCGGGGCAAGCCGGGCGCGAACTACCTCGTTCTCGAACGCGTGGCCGGTGCGGCGGATTTTGAGGCATACCTTGAACGAGAGCGCGAACGACTTTTGACCGACGTCAGGCTGCTGCGCGGGATCGTGCAGAGATTCGCCGAGTTCGCGGCAGGGCTCCACAAGGGTGGGTTGATCCACCATGACCTCCACCTCCGGAACATCCTGATTCGTCCACCGCGTGCGGGCCGCCCCGCCGAATTCTTCATCATTGACCTGGCGGACGAGGACTTCCTGCCGGGAGTGCCACCTGAGCTTCAACGTCGGCAAAACCTGGCGTACTTGTCCCTGTGCTTTCTGGATGCTCCGAAAGTCGTGCGCCGTCGGTTCTTGCGCGAGTATCGCAAGCTCATGGGTGACGGGGGTGTTGAGCGTGATGTCGCACGTGACCTCGAAAATCAGGCCGAGCAGAAGCAGTTTGACCTGAACACCGTGCGCGTCGCCACTTGTGGGGAAGCGAGTTCTGCGATCGCGAGAGTGCAGCGTCCTGACACTCTGCTGCTGATCTATCGCAAGGCCAGCAACGCGGATCTTGAACAACTCGAAAAGCCTCTTGCAGCCGCCGACCCGGAGCAATGGGCCGACTTGCTGCACAATCACTTCGAGCTGCGCTTTGGTGAGGGGCAGATATGGAAACTAAAGAGCCCCATCGACAGTACCGACGAAGCCGCATCCCGCCGCAAGCTCGAGGCGCTCTGGGGCAGGATGCTTGAATTGAACGCAATCCATGCGGCCGCGCCTTCACCTCTTGCGTGTCTTCTGAAGCCCCCGACCTTGAGTCTGTTTGCGCGAGTCCCCGGCACTCTCAAGCCACTGGTTGAGCGCAAGGATGTCGACTCATTGCACCTCTATGAAGAGCTCGGGAGGCAGCTGGTCCGCCTGCATCGATTTGGCTGCTTTTTCCTGCCGCTTGAGCCCGAGACGCTGGCGCTTGGCTTCAGTGTCGCCAGCAAGCGTCGCGGCGGACTGGAACTGGTGTTGACCGCGCCCGATCATATCTTCCGTGGCTCGCCGACGACGCTGGGTCCGCAGGCCGTAGCCAGCCTGGGTAGGGTCGGGCGAACGATGCTTGAGATTGCCGGCGAGCGGCAGATGAAAGAGCTGGTCTGGAGTTACGCCCGCGTGATGCGCCTGAATCTATTTGATACGAACGCGCTGCTTGATGAGGCGCGACGCGTGCCGACCGGCAACACGCTGGTCCTCACTCGCGGCATCGAGCGAAGCCGTCTCGAGGACGGAAAGCGCTGATGGCCATTGAGCCGATAGCGGACCTCGCCGGAAAACGCCTGCTGTTGATCAAGCCGTCGTCACTGGGTGACGTCGTGCACGCCGTGCCTACCGCCTGGGCCCTGAAAGAACGCTGGCCGACTTTGCACCTCACGTGGCTGGTGAACCGTGGCCTGGACTCACTGATTGCGCCCATCGACTGCGTCGACGACGTCATCCCGTTTGATCGCAGCCGGTTTCGCGGGCTTGTAGGTCCGCTTGCCCAGCGTGGGGAGTTGCGAAGTTTCACGCGCACGTTGCGAGACGGCAAGTTTGACGTCGTGCTCGACCTGCAGGGATTGTTCCGCAGCGGCCTGTTTTCATGGCTTACCCGCGCGCCGATCCGGGTGGGGGATCGAGACGGGCGAGAGGGGTCCTGGCTGTTCTATACGAACCGGGTCAATACGCCGAATCAGCCCGTACATGCACGGGACCGGTACAGCGCACTCGCCGATCAATTGGGTGCGGTCACTCCGCTTCGCCAGGACCTGGATGTCAGGGATACAGAACGCACGTCAGCACGAGGCCTTCTGGCGCAGGCCGGTCATCAGGGTGGGACGCTCCTGGCGGTGTGTCCCGGTGCGCGGTGGGAGACGAAAGTCTATCCGGCCGCCAGCTTTGCGGCGACTTTGGACGAATTGGCCGAGAAAGCGGGCATTAAGCAGCCGGTTCTGGTCGGTGGAGCCGACCTGGCGCAGATTTGTCAGGAAATTTGTGCAGGCTGCAAAGTAGCGAGGCCTGTCAGCCTTGCGGGCCAGACCGGATTGCGAGAACTGGCGGCGCTGCTGGACATTGCCGACCTGATGCTCACCTGCGACAGCGGGCCCATGCACATTGCAGCGGCCCAGAGCACGCCGACACTGGCCGTTTTCGGCCCGACCGACCCACGACGCACAGGGCCTTTTGGGCAGCTTGGAAACGTGGTGCGCGCTGATTGCGAGCTCATGCCATGCCTGAAACGACGTTGTCCGGGCATGGGGCTGAAGTGCATGCGCAACCTTCCGCCTGCACTCGTAGCTGAAAAGGCGCTGGCGTTACTGCAGCAAACAGCCGATAAAGAAAGACAATAACGCGCTGCGCATATGGGTAAACGCAAGGAAAAGCTCGATTGGCTGAATGTCCGCAAGGCGCTGGCCTACTTCAAGCGCCTCTGGCCGTTCCTCAAGCCCCAGTGGCCGCAGATGCTTCTGGTGCTGCTCGGCACCGGCATGTACTCGGGCGGCTATGCGGTGCGACTGTTTGTCATCAAGCCGTTTCTGGAAGTAGCCAACGATCTCACCAAGCGCGGCGCCGACATCAGCGACACGGGTGCCGCAGCAATCATTGAGAAAGTTGCCCCACTGTCTGGCGTGCTGTTGCTGGGCGCTGCCGGGATGGCCATCGGCACCTATCTGCGTCAGTACTACATGGGCTACATGCGTGCCTACACGGTGATCTCATTGCAGCGCGCAATGGTCGATCGGGTGCTGCAGCAGCCGATGTCGTTCTTCAACAACGAGCGCAAGGGCGCGTTGATGTCGCGCATGACGGCGAATACATCAGCCGCCAGTTCACTTGTGCGCATCGTGATTGAGGGAATCATTTCCCACCCAATCACCATCGTTTCCGTAATGGCAGTGTTGCTCTACACCAGTCCGATCCTGTCGCTGGCGACGTTCGTTGTGTTTCCGATCGTGCTGGTGCCGGTGATGCTGTTCGCCAGCCGCATCCGCAAGGCAACCAAGAAGCGGTACAAGAAGGTCGAGGTCACGGGCAACTTCTTCCACCAGATGCTGGACGGCATTCGAGTAGTCAAGTCGTATCGGCTTGAGCCCGAGCAGAGGGCGGAGTTCGATCGCGTCTCGGAAGATGTCTTCCGTCGCGAGCGCAAGGTCGCCAGGTACAAGGGCAGCGCGCGCTTCGGCGTCGAGCTGACGTACAACACAGTGATGGCCGGCGCGCTTTTCCTGGTCGGCTACCTGATGACAACCGCATGGTTTACCGAAGCCGGCGGATTGCCGATGTTCGTGCAGTTCTTCGCCGGTCTGATTTTCCTGTACGACCCTGCGCGCAAGTTGGGCCATTCGGTCAACGACGTGCAGGAATCCACGGCTGCGTTGGATCGGGTCTTTGAATTGCTGGACCGCAAGCCCGAGTTGATCGACCGTGAAGGAGCCCTCGAAGCGCCGCGTGAACTGGAGCGCATCGAGTTCGACAACGTCGAATTCCATTACGTCGAGGGCCGGCCGGTACTTCGCGACGTCACCTTCGAAGTCAAGCGCGGGATGATGGTCGCGTTCGTTGGCCAAAGCGGCATGGGCAAATCGACTTTGATGGACTTGATTCCACGCTTTTACGATCCAACCGGTGGCTCGATCCGTGTCGACGGTGCGGACCTCCGCGACATGAAGAACGAAAGCTGGCTGCGCAACATCGCGATCGTCAGCCAGGACACCTTCCTGTTCAACACGACGATCCGCCTCAACATCATGAGCGGCAAGCCCGAGGCCACCGAGGCGGAGGTCATTGAGGCTGCCAAGGCCGCGCACATCTGGCACGACATTGAGAAGATGCCGCAGGGGTTGGACACTCCGCTCGGCGATCGCGGTGTCACGCTGTCCGGCGGGCAGCGCCAGCGCGTGGCCATCGCACGTGCCTTCCTGCGCAAGGCCCCGGTACTCTTACTGGACGAGGCTACCAGCTCGCTCGACACAGGCTCGGAGCGTGAAGTTCAGAAGGCGCTTGATGAGCTGATTGTCGGCTGCACGGTTTTCGCCGTCGCCCACCGGCTCAGCACGATCCGTCGTGCCGACCTGATTCTGGTGCTCAACGAAGGAAAGGTGATTGAGCGAGGGCGTCACGAAGACCTGATGAAACTGAGCGGCGCCTATGCCAATGCGTACCGCCTGCAGCAGGGTGAAGAGTCGGACGCGGAGGCGGCCTGATGCCTGACAGCCCCCCCGGCAACAAGACGGTGCGTCCGTCCGGCGTGCGCCGCGACACCGCGAGACTGCAAGGGCGGGAGCGCGACCGGGACACAGGACGAATCCGTGCGGAAGACCACGCGCGATACCGTGTAGCGGTTTTCGCGCCGCGCCTCGAACTTGACGGGACCACCATGTACACGCGGACGCTGCTGAACGCGCTGCGCGGCAGTGGTGACGCGGTGATGCTCGTGGCGCCCAGCGGGCCGATGGCCAAGACGCTGCTGGGGGCATATGACGACCTGTTCGAGATGCCCGATCAGGGGAAGATCGGCTTCTTCGGCTGGCGCCGGATGAAGGAAGCGCTGGCGGACTTCGAACCGGAAGTTCTGCACTCGGTTTGTCCGGATGCCTCGTTGCCGGCTGTCCGCGTGGCGGACCACCTGCAGCTGCCCCTCTGCGTCAGCGTTCACGGCGTGAAGCCGGATGAGCTGCCGCCTGCGGAAGACAAGCTGTATGACGCATACATTGCGTCAGACCAGTCAGTGCGCGAGCGCCTTCTGAACGACTGCCGGCTGGAGCGCGACCGTACCACGCTGATTCGGGACTGCGCGTTTCCGGAGCGTGCCCCCGACGAGCAGGCCATCCTGAGCGATCGTCGCCGGCAGGTTGTGGGCTGGGTTGGTCCACTGACCGAAGGATGCGGCTACCATTGTTTCATTGAAGCCGCCATCAAGGTCCAGGCGCGCGGCGTGGACTCGATGTTTTCGATCCTTGGCGGCGGCAACGCAGCCGACAAAGTGCGCGACGAAGTTGAATCGCGCGGGATGCTGCCGCGAATCGTGGTGGTTCAGGGCCTCTATGACTACGGCCGGATCTGGGATCCGTATGACATCGCCGTAATCGACACTCGGCAAAGCGCCGCTGCGCTCATGGTGTTGAATGCCATGGCAAACGGTCGGCCGGTCATTGCGACTGAGGGCGGCGCCGTGTTCGATCTGATCCAGGACGGCGTAGACGGCATGATCGTGCCGCGCGACGACTCGGACACGCTTGCGGAGCGCATCCTGCTGCTGGTGCAGAATCCTGCCGAGCGCCTGCGCATGGCCAAGGCGGCCTTTGAGAAGATCGAAGACGACTATCGCCCGGTCGACATGGCCGATTCCCTGAATGCAACCTACACGGCATTGCTAACCGACGAGCCCCTGCCCAAACTGTTTGAGCCTCGATCAAGACGTGCCGCGACGAAGTGACCGCTCGGCATCCCTTGCACAGAAAACATTCAGGAGCACTTGGCGAACCATGCCCGTAAACCGCTACGATCGGCTTTTTGCCCATGCGGGCTCGATTACCGGGCTGCTTTCAGCCAAGCAGGTGGAAGAGCTGTTTTCCCTGGTAGAAACCGGCGAGGCGCGTGACATGGCTACTGCGGCTGCTCGCCGGGGCTTTCTGCCGGCCGACGTCGCGGCCGCGCTGGGCATCATCGCATCGGAGCTTGCCGCACGACGAATCGCGGAGAACATTGAGCCCGACACAATCGTTTCCTCCGGAAAATCCGGCGAGTCCGCAAAGCCCGACACGCAGCTCTATCCAAGTGCGCTTGGCCAATATCATAAGCTCAAGCAAATCGCTCGCGGCGCGATGGGCATCATCTTTCGTGGAGAGCGGCGGGCGGACGGGCAGGTGGTCGCGCTTAAGGTTCTCCCGCTTCAGGCAGTTACCGACCCTGCAGACGTGGAACGCTTCAAGCGCGAAATCGAGACCATCACCAGCCTTGTGCATCCCAACATCGTGCGCGTGTTCGACTTCGGACAAGAAGAAGACTTCTACTACTACGTGATGGAGTTTCTGGATGGCCGTAGCCTGCGCGAGCTGGTCTACGACCGCGGGCATCTGTCGCCCTATCATGCAGCCGAAATCCTCCGTGACGCCGCGCGCGGCGTGGCGTTTGCACACCAGCACGGCGTCATACACCGCGACCTGAAGCCCTCCAATGTGATGATCTGCAAGGACGCACAGGTGAAGATCGTCGACTTCGGGCTGGCCTTCCACAAGACAAGCCAGGTTCTGACCGCAACCGGCATCAGCCTGGGAACGCCCGCCTATATGAGTCCCGAACAGATTGAAGGCGACCGTGCGGACGTCAATGAACGCAGCGATATCTACAGCCTGGGCGTGTCGCTGTTCGAGGCGGCGACCGGCCAGCGCCCTTTTGAGGGCGAGAATCAGTACGATGTGATGAAGCGGGTGCTGTTTGATGAAGCGCCGCGCGCCATCGCCATCAATCCGAGCGTTCCCGACGATCTGAGCAGGATCATTGCGAAGGCAATGGCCCGAAATCCGGACGACAGGTATTCGAGGGCAGCAGACCTGATTTCTGACCTCGACGCCTTCATTGAAGGGACTGGCAGTTAAGGCTGAACCGTGTGGAGTTAGCGCACAGCACGCATGCTGGCTGCGGAGCGCTCTGGACGATTCCGTGAATGGCTTCTTACATTGACCCCGAGGCCCATTTGTAAGGCTTCTGGAAGTAATAAGCATTTTTCTGACGGAATCTGTTGGACAAGGTGTGTGGCTGGTGATACTTTCATGACACTAGTGGGTAGAAGGGGTGAAGCAAAGGGCTAAAGTTCGTGAATATTCGCGTTTTGGGCTTTACACCCATTTGCCTCATCACTTCAATATGCGTCCTCTACCGTTTGGTTCCGCCTAACAAGGCATGTTCAGGAGAAACTCCATGCGCAACAATCGTAGTGGCTTCACGCTGATCGAGCTTCTGATCGTCGTGGTTATCGTGGGAATTCTGGCTCTGGCCGCAATCCCGCTTATCACGTCGAACACCCGCGACGCACGTCGCGCAGAAGGCGAGCAGCTGATGGGCTCGGCTCGCGACTACTGCCGAGTTGAATACAGCAAGAACGGCAACGCCACGGCGGTTACCACCCCGTTCGGCACCCAGGTGACCAACGGTGCATTCGCCGGCAAGTACTACGCGGTCAACACCTACACCGCCGGTACCCCGAGCGTGACCGCCACCGCCACCAGCTCGTCTGACGGCAACGGCCTCATGTCATGGGCTTGGGCAAGCGGCAACAGCACAATCAGCTGGCCGTAAGCTGAAGTACGGTATCTGAATCAACCAAGGGACCCTTCGGGGTCCCTTGGTGCTTTATTCATACATTCCAAGGGCGCCAAGCGACGAATGCCCCCTTTTTGCAAGATTATGTTTGATAACCGGGGCTTGCGGTGTATAGTTCCTGTAAGAAATCTTTCACAAGGTTTGAAACATGCGAACGAAGACTGCAGGCCGCAACTCGCGGCGCGGGTTTACTCTGGTTGAAGTCGGCGTTTCCATCTTCATCATCACGGTGGTCGCGCTTGCCGGCTTCGCATACTACGCCAGCGCACGCGTCTCCGAGATTAACGAGTGGCACGACCAGAACGCTCTGTTCATGTGTGAGCGCGAAGTCGAGTCGTGGCATTCAAACGGATACACGGCCCTGACAGGCTTTGGTTCGAGCGACTCCGGCTCCGCCAATTACCTTCCGTACGGTTATCGCTTTGCCAACCCGGACGCTGCATGGAATGTTGGCGGGCGATACAAGGATGTTACGCTGAACGGCTTCACCTACCGCGTCCGCGCGCAGAACCTTTATAACGCAAACACCGGCAGCGATTACTACGTCCAGGCCACCTGGAGTGGAATCACCTACTACTACCGGCAGATCAACGTTGTAGTGCAGTGGGGAAACCTCTCTGGCACCCCAACCTATCAAATGAACCAGGAGACCCGGATGGCGCGCTAGTGCGCCCCCGACTTGTGGAGACCTATGATGAAGACCGTAAATCTAAGCCGCAACAGCCGCCGGGGCTTTACGCTAGTTGAGCTGCTTGTCGGCATGGTGGTGTCGACCATTCTCATCATGGGGATGGGAATCGTGATGGTCACGCTGTTCACGGGCATGCGCGAGTCCAAGGACTTCGCCAATGCGACCGGACGTGTCGACCTGATTCGGCAGCTAACGTTCGATGCCCGCACTGGCAACGACATCATTTTCCCTGCCACGGACGGCACTACTGGCTACTACGTGGGTACCGGCTACACCGGCCACCAGATTCAGTTCAACAGCCTTCGCTATGACCCCGTCGGGGACACAACCTCTGACGTCACGATCACCTGGGAGTCGCGCATTCCAAATGCGACGCCGACAGACCCCTTCATCGTCTACCGCTTTGTAGATGAAACACCGGAAGACCCGCCGGTGCCTGGCGACGATGTGATGACCTTCGCCCAGGACGACATCACCACCTTCACCATCCTTCGCAACTCCACCACCAGCTTCTCGGCTGCCATCACAACCACTGAGAACTCTGAGGTTGTCGCAGTGGAGTTGGCTGTGACTCTACGCAACGTGATTAACTAGCCGTCGGTTGCAACAAGATTCACTTGGAATCACGCGGGGCCCGCCTTGGTGCGGGCCCCCTTTTTGTATCTGCTTGCTACCAAGGGTGTTGACGAGTTCTGACCGCCCGTCTATCTTCACCGGCGTAGACCAAACTTCAAAAACTCAACTTACACGGAAGCGCCCATGGCAACCTTAGCCGTCGGCATCGATGTTGGGACTTCCTCGGTCAAGGCCGTGGCGCTGAAGCGCACCGGATCTGGCTATTCCCTGCGAAGTGTGGGGCAGGCGGATATTCGCCGGTCAGAGTTCCATCCCGAGGAATCTCCACAAGCGATTGCTGAAGCCCCACTTAGGGCCCTGGAACGGGTTTCGCAGGATTCTGCGTTCTCACGCAAGCCTTGCGCCTTCGCCGTTTCCGGACCGCGCGTTGCACCTCGCCTTTTCAAATTCCCCTCGATCCCGAAGGGGGAAGTTGAGCAGGCCATTCGCTTCGAAGCTGAACAGATTATCCCGTTCGACCTGGCCCAGGCCGCGCTTGACTACGTGCTGTTTGACGAAGCCATGGAAGAAGGCAAGCCCGTCATGGAAGGGCTTGTGGTCGCGGTCCACAAGGAAGAAGTCGACAAGCGCTTTGTGCTGCTGAAGAGCGCCGGGTTTGACCCGGTCGTGCTCGACATTGACACGCTGGCGCTTGCAAATGCGTACTCAGAGACCGAGGGGCTCAACGAGCGTGAGACGGTCGCGTTGATCAACATCGGCGCGCGCTTCACCAATCTCTCGATTCTCCACGGCCCGCGCCGTTGCTTCGTTCGTGACATTGCGACGGGCGGCGACATGCTCAGCCGTGCGATCAGCGAGATTTACGGGCTTGATCTGCCACAGGCCGAGAAGCGCAAGCGCGAAGCAAGCTACACCCCGTTGGATGATCTCGAGGGGGGCGGCTTCGCTGACGATTTCGGAGGCGTCGGCGGCGGTGAGACGGAAGGTTTTGGCGACACCGAGGGTTTCGAGCCGATAGATGACGGCAACGAAGAATACGTGCTGCTGGACAGCGACCAAACGGGCTTCGAGAGCGGCGACACCATGAGTGACGCCGATGACTTCGAAGCATCCGGCCAGACGCAGAGCGGGATGGACGCGGCCCAGCGGATCTCCGCCAATCGCGCCGTTCTGGCAGATGCTCTCGGCGACCTGATCAGCGAAATCCAGGACACGTTCAAGTACTACATCAACAGGCGCATCATTCCGCGCGTTGACAAAGTGCGGCTGTGTGGTGGTACGGCGAAGTTTCCGGACATTCAGGAGTTCTTTGCCAGCCAGCTTGGCGTACCGACGGAGCTGTGGAACCCGTTCGCACGTATTGACGTGGGCGGTGTGGCCGGCAAGTATCCGCCGAACTTCCTCGATGAGTTGGGTCCGATGATGGCCGTCGCCACTGGCCTGGCGATGCGTGCACTCTGATTCAGCAAAGCGGTCAAGACCGCTCTTAAGGGGCTGGAATGTTTGAACTGAACCTCATCAAGGACAAGGCAAAGGCGCGCCAGAGACGGCGAGTCATTTTCCTGTCCATCGTCAGCATCCTGCTGTTGGCCGGCTTGCTGGCGATCTTTGTGGGCAGCCTGTTCTGGCGAGAGACCATCAAGCTGAAGCAGGCCAATGACGAAGTCACACAGATCTCGCTGAAGCTCGACGGCATGCGCGCGGACCTTGATGTCCGCGAGCCGGCGGCCCGCAAGCGCCGCAACGCGTTGATTGAGGCTTGGTCCGAAGACGTGCTCGTTCGCCAGGACCGGCCGTTCTTCAACCCGATCCTGACGGATCTCGTCGAGCATCACCCGCCGACTGCCAAGTTCTGGTACAACTCGATCCAGTTGACGACAAACACCGGCGGACGGGCAGGCGATGCATCAGAAGACACAGCCGCAGCCACGGCCCTGATGGGAACCCGCGGGCTTGAGGCCAACGGCTACATCCAGATTGAAGGATCAGACGTCCTGACGGAGAGTGAGCTGACACAAGTCGCGCGCCAGATGGATGGCATGGTCAAGCTGGTTGGTGAGCCCAAGTTCTCACTGGACGTTTCGCACGAAATCGTGCCGGGCGGCGACGCCGAAGCATCGCGCTACGTACCTTTCACCGTGCGCGCAGCGCAGACTCAATTCAGCGGACGCGAGACACCGTAGGAGCACGCAATGGCTGACAAGGGATCAGGAGGCGCAGGAGGCGACTGGACGGCCGGCATCGTGGCTATCTTCGCTGCCCTGTTGCTTGGTAGTGCGGCTCCGATCGGGCTCTATTTCGGTCTTTACAAGCCGAAGGTGGCCGATCGCCTCGCTGCGGAAGAGAAGAAGAGCAAGCTGATGGTCGATATGGACCTCATGCTTGCACGCTCTGCCCGCGTGACCAAGCTTGAGGATGAAGGCGATGATATGGCGGAGCGGGTCAAGGCCAAGGAGGCCCCGTTCGCTGAGCCTGATGTTGAGCGCATGGATGTACCGGAAGTGCGCGCTGCGCTGTTGCGCCTCGCGGAGAAGCACCATCTTTCTCTGCGCCCTGAACGCCAGCAGCAACTGGGTGCTGAAGTTGTCTATGCGCCGGGTATCCGCATCCAGTTTGCGAAGGGCCTGATGGCCACCAAGTTGACGATTGAGGCCCTGGCCTACTTCCACGATTTCGGCCGTTTCGTCACGCAGATGGAAACGCTTGCCCAGGAGGGCAATGAAACGGCGCCCAAGTACATCATCATACCGGAAGAATTGACCTGCACCGGCGATACCAACGGCGGCAGCAAGCATGTGTTCGTAATGTCCGTTTATGTGGTTGAACGACGGGAAGTGGACACAATCGGCCGCTAAAGCCAAACGGGTGACGCAATGAACAAACAGACGAAACAACTGATCGCACTGGGTGGCTTGGTCCTTGTTGCCGGGGTGATTGCGGCCTGGAACTTCGGCCTGTTTGGTGGTGGCGAGCCGGAGAAGCCCGCGCCGGACCCGGCCGCGGCTGCCGGGACGCCGACCCCGACTCCACCTGCCGGAGAGCCTGCCGCGACCACACCATCGGCCGCCGGCGGAGTACCAGGCGGTCCCGCACCGCAAACGCAGGACCTGGATCTAGAGATTCCCGAGCCGGTGACACTCGTAATGCCGCGCTATCGTTGGAACTGGACCAACGCCGGCGAAGACTACGTCAAGAGCCCGGACTATGATCCGAAGCTTGCGGCCTACGATCCGCTCTGGGTGCAGAACATCGACGTGGTTGACCCCAAGCGCAAAGAATACATCGACAACCTGAAGCAGGAGTGGGTGCTCGATGGCCTCACTGAGACCATGCAACGCGTGACCCGCAAGGACGCGGACGGCAACAACGTAGAACAAGAGGAAATGGTTCTTGAGGCGTGGTTCCGCGACAAGAAGCGCCCGTACGGCGAAAAGGACCGCCTGACAAACACTCGCTTTACGATTGAGAAGATTTTCAAGAACCGCGTTTATCGCTCTGAAGGCAGTAGTGACTTCAAGGTACGGTCCGGTGTGGACCTCGCAGGTGACACAGGTGCGAAGCTGACAATTTTCGTCGGCGACGACGGCCGATATGCGCCGGAAAACAAGTAGTGGACCGACAGGACTGATTTTTGGCCCGCGGTGGCGGGCATTCGGGGGGATTGCAATGCTTAAGCTGACACGTGGCGGTCTGATTCTGCCGCTTCTCATGCTGCTGTTGGTCGGGATGTTTGCGCCGGTTCTGTCCGCGCAGGACGGGGATGAAGGCTTCACGCCCAACCCGACCGATCCGATCACCGTGGACTTCGTGCAGAAGGACCTGCACACCGTGATGCACTACATCGCGCTGCGTTCAGGCTTGCAGATCATCGTGGAAGGCGAGGTCAATGTTAAGCTGACCGTGATGTTCCGCGACGTCGACCCCAAGTCCGCCATCCAGTCGATCTGCAAGGCGAACAAGCTCGATTACATTGAAGACGGCCAGGTGATCATCATCAAGCGCCGCCCGCAGGAAGAGGCGCTTGCGAACGTGGTCAACGGCGAACTTGATGGCCGTTTCAATGTCAATTTCGAGGCCCATGAGCTCGTGACCGCAATTCTCGAGGTCGCGAACGTAACGCGTGCGCAGGTGTTCGTGCCGGCCACACTCAGCCAGAAATCAACCATCGACAACCCGCAGTCGCCCGACGAGCAGGACAAGGGCAAGACTGTCGTAGAGAGCATCCAGAGTCGCAAGATCAGCATGTATATGCGTGAGGCCAAGCCGGGCAACATTCTCCGGCGACTGGCTGAGCTCGGTGACATGGAGATCGAAGAGATCACGCTTGATGATTCGGTACCCGGACAGGACACGGGCTGGCGCTTCTCCTACAAGGCTGTGCAGATCAGCGGGGGACCTATCGGTACGCCGCAAGGCCAGGTCAAGATTGAAGACCGCAGCTGGACCATCCCCGGCGCGGAAATGAGCAAGTTGAAGACGGAACTGCAGAACTTGCTGAGCACCGTCGGCAAGCTTGTCGTTGACGAGCAGACCTACTTCGTCACGGCCTTCGACCTCAAAGAGAACCTTGACCGCATGTCGAAGTTCCTCGATCCGCTCGTCACGATGACCGCGACAGTCAATGAGGACAAGCTGAAGACCGATCCGCTGGTCGTGGCTGAATTCCGCATGACGCGCGACGCTTCACAGCAGGAACTGGTCAACGCCGTCTCGGAAGTGCTCTCAGAGCAGGGCCACATCATCAGCAACCCGGACCGAAACAGCATCGTAGTCTACGAGCTTCAGTCCCGCATGGACAAGATCACCGAGATCATGGCGATGTTGGATACAGCACCGGAGCAAGTGCTGATCACGGCCAAGCTGATCGAAGTAACGCTGGATGACTACATGGGATACGGCCTTGAGTTGTTCACCAGCCACTCGGCCGACAACCTGAACAACGGTCGGTTCGCCGGTGGCAGTCAGGACACCAGCCAGGGCACGGTCGGCGGCCTGTTCGGCCAACCCACGGGCTTCGACCCGTTCTTTGCCACCTTCACAAACCCGCGCATCGACGTGCGGCTTGAGCTGCTGGCGAACGAGGGTCGTGTCGAGACACTAAGCCAGCCGACCCAGATGGTCAGCAACCGCCAGCAGGCACGGATCGAAGTAGGTCAAGAAGTGCCGTACCTGCAGAGTTCCGGCCAGACCGGCGGCTCGACCACCGCTTCGGTTTCGTTCAAGGAAGTCTCGATCGTCATGGACGTCACGCCGACCGTGCTGGAAGGCGGCCTGCTGCGCCTCGACGTCACCGTCACCGTTCGAGAAGTGATCGGCAACGTCGCGATCGAGGGCAACAACACACCGGTGCTCAGCAAGCGCGAGAGCAAGACCAACGTCTTCATCCGCGACGGCGAAACACTGGTGATGGGCGGCCTGATGCGCGAGCGCGAACGGTCGGAAGAAAACGGCCTGCCGTTCCTGAAGGACATCCCGTTCCTGGGCTACCTCTTCAAGAGCGCGAACCGCACCACCAGCAAGACCGACCTGCTGTTCTTCCTTCGCCCGCAGATCGTCAACGTGGTCAAGGGTGCCGAAATCGGCGAGACTGGTGAAAAGGTCGAGCGCGACCTTCGTCCGTTGCTTTACCAAGACGGCGACGACCGCAAGGCCAACATCCGCCCGAACCGCTTCCGCCGCCTCGAGGTTGCGCCGAAGCCGGCCTGGTACAACGACAAGGCGCGTCCCAAGACCGCCAAGGACGTAAAGCCGGGTGCGTAGGCGGTAAGCAGTGACACAGGACAACGCAAGCAAACAAAACTTCGAGCGCCTGCTCAGCCGGATGAATCCGCTGGTTGAGCAGGCGCTCAAGCGCTATGCATGGCCGGAGTCCGGCGCGCCCAGGCGCATCGTCGATGCCATGAACTACTCGCTGCAGGCGGGGGGCAAGCGTTTGCGGCCCATGCTGGTACTGGCGGGTTGCGAGGCGGTGGGGGGCAACCTCGAAGAGGCCCTGCCCGTGGCAGCCGCGTTCGAGATGATTCACACCTACAGCCTGATCCACGACGATTTGCCCGCCATGGACGACGACGACTTGCGCAGGGGCCAGCCGACCTGCCACAAGGCGTTCGACGAAGCCACCGCCATTCTCGCGGGCGATGCCATGGCTACCTATGCCTTTCAGGCGATCCTCACGCACGTGAAAGACACCACCCGGGCCGTCGCCGCCGGCCGAGAACTGGCCGTGGGGGCTGGTCTGGATGGCATGGTCGGTGGCCAGATGGCCGACCTTGAGGGGGAAGGTCGCGAGCCAAGCGTTGAGCAGCTGCGCTACATCCATGAACACAAGACCGGGGCGCTGATCACCGCGGCCGTCGTCTGCGGTGGCATTATGGGCGGGGCGGACGAGCCCACGATCGGGCGTTTGCGAAACTACGGCGGGTTGATCGGCCTGGCCTTTCAGGTTGTAGACGACATTCTCGACGAGACTGCTACAGCCGAGCAACTTGGCAAATCGCCCGGAAAAGACAGCGCCAGCGACAAGATGACATACCCCCGGCTGTATGGGTTGGACGGTGCGAAGAAGTACGCCGAAGAGCTCATTTCCAAAGCCTGCGCCGAGCTTGAGGGCATGCGGAATGCAGAAGCCCTGCGCACCATAGCAGCATACTTTGTGGCCCGTACGCACTAGACCGCTACTCGCGGGCCGCTAGACTTGGCTATTTGCTACCGAGTGTCACCTGAGGCTTGGATGTACGACCTGCTGGAAAAAGCCGATACACCCGACGGGCTGAAAGAACTCGCCAAGAGCGATCTGCCAAAGCTGGCCGATCAGATGCGCCAGTTCATCATCGAGACCGTCGCCGGCCGGACCGGCGGGCACCTCGGCTCAGGGCTCGGAACGGTCGAACTGACCATTGCGCTCCACTACTTCTACAACCTGCTCAACCATGACAGCGTCGTGTTTGACGTCGGCCACCAGTGCTATCCGCACAAGTTGCTCACCGGGCGCCGGGAGCGGTTTGGCAGCCTGCGTCAGTACAAGGGCATTTCCGGCTTTCCTGACCCGAAGGAAAGCCCGTTCGATCTCGTGAAGACGGGCCACGGCGGTACGTCACTCAGCACGGCGCTGGGCATTGCAGTCGCCAACAAGACCCAGGGATTCTCGGAGCGGACAAGCATCGCCGTGATCGGCGATGGCGCACTGCAGGAAGGCCAGGCGCTCGAAGCGCTGAACCACGGCGGCGACATGCGCGACCTGAAGTACGTGATCGTGCTGAATGACAACGAGCACGGTATCGGCCCGGCCACGGGTGCGCTGGCCAACTACTTCAGCAAGTTCCGCACAAGCCAGGCCTACACCAGCGCCAAGAAAGACATCAAGAAGATGCTCAAGATGCTGGATGATTCCGCCGGCAGCTTCGGGCGCGCAGTGCATGACGTACTTGACCATGTAAAGGCGGGCCTGCACGGTCTCATGCCCGCCACACACCCGGGCGTCCTGTTTGAGGAACTGGGTTACTTCTACTACGGCCCGATCGACGGTCACGACATTGAACAGATGCTTGAGGCCTTCGAGAACATCCAGCGCATACCCAAGCCGGTCGTCCTGCACGTGATGACGAAGAAGGGCAAGGGATTCAACAACGACGAGCCCGACCATTACGCCTATCACGCCGCCAAGACCCACAGCAAGCTGACGGCGCACCTTCCGAAGGAATTCAAGCGCGCAGGTGGACCGGCGTACACCGACGTCTTCATCGACAAGACCTTCGAGTTGATTGAGAAGGACGAAAAAGTCATCGCAATTACGGCCGCCATGCTGCAAGGCACTGGCCTGGAGAAAGTCCAGCAGAAGCACCCCGATCGCGTTTACGACGTCGGCATGGCCGAGCAGCACGCGGTGGGTTTCGCGCAGGGCCTGAAACTGGGCGGTCTCAAGCCGATTTGCGCCGTCTACAGCACTTTCATGCAGCGCAGCGTCGACCAGTTGTTCCAGGAGCTTGCACTGATCAAGACGCCGGTTCTGATGGTGCTAGACCGCGCAGGCTTGGTCGGCCCGGATGGCGCCACGCACAATGGCGTGTTTGACATCGCCTACCTGAGCATGTTGCCCAACACGGTGCTCATGGCGCCGCGCGACGCGACCGAGTTGAAAGACATGATGGAGTTCGGGCTTGAACTCAGCCTGCCCGCAGCGGTGCGTTTCCCGCGAACCAAGGCCCCGTCGCTTGATCAGGAGATGCCGCACAACCAGCCGCTGGAGGTGGGCAAGGCTGAAGTCCTGCGCGAAGGCGAGGACGGCGTGGTGATCGCCTACGGCTCCATGGTCTACCACTCCCTTGAGGCCATCGAGCTGATTGAGGAACGCCACGGCAAGAAGCTGACTCTCGTGAACGCGCGTTTTGCAAAGCCGTTTGACGAGGCCCTCTTTGCCAAATTGATCGAAAAGCACCCGCACGTGTTCACCGTCGAGGAACATGTCCGCCGCGGCGGCTTCGGCAGCATTGTGCTTGAGTTCGCCAATCGCGCGCGGCTTGAGGCCGGCAAGATTGAAGTGCTGGCGATCGAGGACCGATTCGTCGACCACGGCGCACGTGTCGAGGTGCTGCAGGAGGTCGGACTGGACCCAGAGGGCATCGCCGCCAGCATCGAGCGTCGCCTGGGGCTGAGAGGCCCAGGCAGTGCAAGCGGCAGTACTCGCAACGTTTCCGCTGGAAGTAGCGTCAGCTGATGATTCTCCTGACCGGTGACAACGATCGTGCTGACGTGGCCCACGCCATCGCCCAGGTCGAGCCCTTATTGCAGGAGCTCGTCGACGAAGTTGTAGTTGACGACGGGCGTGACCTCTCTGGCAGGACCCCGACTCTGGTCATCAACTTCGGCGGCGACGGCTCCATTCTGCGTGCGGCCGGGCGATTGGGTGACCATCAGGTGCCGCTGCTCGGCGTGAACTTCGGGAAGTTCGGTTTCCTGGCCGAGTATGAGTTGCCTGAGCTGCTCGTGAATCTTGAGCGCGCAGTGCAAGGCAAACTCCCGACGCGCCAGTCTTTGCAGCTCAAGGTTGCGGTCACGTGCGGTGGCACGCGCACCGAGCGGACGGTGATCAACGACGTCGTGCTGCAGCGTGCCCCCAATCAGCGCATGTCTCACGTGTTTGCGCATCATGATGGCGCGCTGATCGCGGACTACTTCGGCGACGGGCTGATCCTGTCGACCCCGCTCGGGTCCACGGCATACAACCTGGCGGGCGGTGGGGCGCTGCTGCATCCGGAATTGAACGCCCTGATTCTCACGCCGCTCTGTCCGCACACGCTTAGCTTGCGCCCGCTGGTGGTTCCGGCAAATGGCGTCCTGGAGCTGCGGATCGAGGGCGACGATACCCTGACGATAACGATGGACGGAGAGGGCACGCTCGACCTGCACGGCGGCGACAGTGTTGAAGTAAGGAAGTCCGAAACGCCACTTACGCTGGTCGCGCACCCGACACGCTCATATTTCGATACGCTGCGCCTGAAGTTTGACTGGAGCAAGCGTACGACGGTGTCGCGACCCTGACGGCATGCCTTGCTATACTTCGCGGCGACCCCGTGAGGCACTCATGCGCTCCGCGACGTCCAGACTGTCCAAACGAATTCCCATCACGTCTGCCAAGCAGGCGCTCAGCTTCATCGTCTACAGCGAAGACGAAACCCGCCGCCGCGCCGCGATGGCATCGCTCAGCGCGTCGCGCCGCTTTAGTGCGGACCGCGACCAGATCATTGAGATTTCAGCACCTGACCAGACCGGCAACTTCTCGCTCCGGAACGGTGCGGTGCTGCTGCTCGACACGGCCAGTGCCCGTCTGGACCAGCAGACGCTTGAGGGTCGGGCACCTTCAACCGTGCTAGCGTCCTTTGGTGAAACACCGATTGACGATCCGCAGTTCGACGACCATTTCGGATTGCCATTGCAACAGGCGGCTTTTGACCGATTTATCCCGCGCGCCCGAGAGCTGGCATGGCTGCGATCACGGGCGTTCAGCGAGGGCTCCAGTGCGACGTCAGCCGACAAGTTGGCGCGCCTGAACCGCATTGGCACCGCGCTGTCCGACATCCGCGTTCTGAAGGATCTCCTGCAGGTCGTGCTGACCGAAGCTCGTAACATAATGGATGCGGATGCGGGCAGCATTTACACCATTGAAAGCGGCCGGGGGGCGGGCTTTAGCGGGCGCAAGGTGCTGGGCCGTGCAGAGCGTCGCACTCGTGCAGTTGCCGTCAAGCGCGCGGCACTGACCCAGCAGGTGTTCAGCCTGCGCTTCTCGGCGGCACAGAATGACAGCTGCGAGATACCCTTCGAGGAAATCGTCTTCCCAGCGAATCTTGAAAGCATCGCCGGCTATGCGGCCATTACGGGCGAGATTGTCGTCCTCGACGACGTGTACAAGCTTCCCGCCGAGACTCCGTACAAGTTCAAGAAAGCCATCGATGAGAAGTATGGCTATCGCACCTGCAGCATGCTCACCGTGCCGCTCAAGAACACGAGCGACGAAGTCGTCGGGGTGGTCCAGCTGATCAACAAGAAGCAGAACCCGCTCAACAAGCTGGATCTCAAGAACAACCCGACCGACAACGTCATTCCGTTTACCGACGAGGACATTGAGCTCGCATCCAGCCTCGGCAGCCAGGCGGGCGTGGCGATCGAGAATGTACGCCTGATGGATGCTATCACGAACCTGTTCGAGCGCTTTGTCATCGCCTGCGTGCAGGCAGTGGAACAACGAGACCCCGCCACTGCGGGACATTCCGGCCGGGTCGACCGCATCACGATGGCGATGGCGGATGAAGTCAACAAGGCCACCGCCGGTACATATGCAGAGGAAATGTTCAGCGACGCAGAGATGGTTGAGCTTCACTATGCGGGCCTGCTGCACGATTTCGGCAAGATCGGTGTCCGCGAGAATGTTCTGACCAAGGCTGAAAAACTCTACCCTGGGCAGGCGCAGGCAATCGCATTTAGAGCCGAGATCATCCGGCGCGAGTTGCACATAGAGGCGCTGCAGCAGGAGGCACAGTTGCGTGCGAACGGTGTGCCCGCAGAGGCCGAGCTGCTGAATATCAAGAGCGCGCTGGCGGACAGGCTTGCCAAGCTCGAGGACGACTACGCATTCATTACCAAACACATCAAGCCGATCTTTGTTACGGACGAAGCCGAAGTTCGACTCAAGCAGATCTTTGACACGCCCTGGAAGATCGGCGATGGCACCTTCACGCTGATCAGTGAGGACGAGTACAAGAGCCTTTGCACCAAACGCGGCACGCTCAATCCCGAGGAGCGCAAGGAAATCGAGAATCACGTTGCGGACTCGTGGCAGTTCCTGAAGCGCATTCCATGGACTGACGACCTTGCGCGCGTCCCTGAAATTGCAGGCCAGCACCACGAGAAAATGCGCGGCGGTGGCTATCCCAATGGTGTTCCCGCAGGAGAAACACCGCTTGGCTCACGCCTCATGGCCGTGGCTGACGTGTTCGACAGCCTCACCGCCAGCGACCGGCCTTACAAGCCAGCGATCCCGCTGGAGCGCGCAATCCAGATCCTTGAGGCGATGGCAAAGGACGGCGACCTGGACCCGGAAGTGGTGAAACTGTTCATCAACACGAAGATCTGGGAGAAGCTGAAGCTCAAAGTGTTGCGCATGGCCGACGCCAACGCTGAGCAGAAGGCCGCCCGCTGATCGGTTGCCACGGCCGCACGAGGGGCTAGACTCCGGCCCTTTGATAGAGGCGCCGCAACCATGCCCGAAGCCAAGACGATCACAGTAGCCCACAGCCCGGACGCAGACGACGCGTTCATGTTCCATGCGCTGGCCAACCACAAAATCGACACCGGCTGGCTGACGATCAATCATGAGCTGTGCGACATCGAGACGCTGAACCAGCGCGCAAAGAGGAACGAACTGGAAGTTACGGCCGTCAGCTTTCACGCCTATCCGTACATTTCCGACAAGTACGTGATCACTCGCGCGGGCGCCAGCATGGGCGACCGCTACGGCCCCGTTTTGGTCAGCAAGGAGCCGTTGAACCCGGCCGAGCTAAAGGGCAAGAAGGTCGGCGTGCCCGGCCCGCTTACCAGCGCGACGCTGGCCATGCGGCTCTACAACGATGACGTCGAGTTGGTGAATCTGGACTTCAACAAGGTCCAGCACGCGGTACTCGACGGTACGGTGGACGCCGGCGTCATCATCCACGAAGGCCAGGTTACCTACAACGACCTCAAGCTCTTCAAGGTCGTCGACCTGGGCGAGTGGTGGTACACGAAGTACGAGTTGCCCTTGCCGCTCGGCTGCAATGTGGCGCGTCGCGACCTTGGAAACGAAGTCATCGCCCAATTCAGCAAGTGCTTCGGCGAGAGCATCAAGTATGCACTCGAACACCGGCAAGAGGCGCTGGACTACGCACTCACGTATGGCCGCGGCCTGGATCGCGGTCGTGCAGACAAGTTCGTCGGCATGTACGTGAACGACTACACGATCGACATCGGCGATCGCGGCATGGAAGCGGCCAGGCTGTTCTTGAAGCTCGGCCGTGAGCGCGGCTTTGTCACGTCAGATGCCGAGCCCGAGTGGATCTGACCCTCCCGCCCCGCCGTGATCTGCGGTAACCTGCGGGCATGGCTGACCAGAAGCCCACGGACCCCAATAAGCGCGACTCAATCCGCAAATTCGCGGGCGAGGCGGTGAAACAGGCCACGCGTTTTGTGCCTGGCTCAAAGATCGTCCAGAACTGGGACCCCGGGCTGTTCAAGAAGCTATACGAGGGCGGGGTTACGAAGGCTTCGGCCGTGCCGCGCGACTTCACCGACATGCACGGGCGCAAATTCTTCCGCCCACCTGGCGCGATCCACGAAGATTCATTCAACGACGTCTGCAGCAAGTGCAACAAGTGCGTGGAGGCTTGCCCTGAGAAAGTGATCGTCCGCAGCAACGGCAAAGACGGCGGTACCGAAGGCACGCCCATGCTGCGGCCGAACCACGGCGCATGCACTCTGTGCGGCGACTGCATGGACGTCTGCCCGACCGGTGCGCTCAAGAAAACGCCGGTGGGGGAGATTCGCATTGGCATCGCCGTGGTCGAGCCGGATACTTGCCTGGGCTACCTCGGCAAGTCTTGCCGCGCCTGCCACGACGCCTGCCCCCTCGAGCCCAACGCCATTGACTTTGATGCGACCGTGCCGAAAGTCGACAGCCGCATCTGCACCGGCTGTGGCCTGTGCGTGCACGATTGTCCCACCAAGCCGTCCAGCATCGTTGTGCTGCCGCGGCCGAAACGGAGCGCGAAGTGACAGTGAAGGATTACGTTTACTGCGATTTCGCCGCCGGCTCGCCCGCGCGCCCGGAAGTGCTGGAGGTCTTCAACCAGTACGCGACGCAGCAGTACAGCAACCCCGGCGCGCATCACCCGCTGGCCTACGTTGCCAAGAAGCACCTGTGGGAGCTGCACGAGCGCATGGGCCGCGTGATCGGGGCCGACCCGCGCGAGATCATCTTCACCAGCGGCGGAACCGAGAGCGACATTCTTGCGTTGCGCGGAGTGATGCAGAACGCAACCACGCCGCGCAACGAGCTGGTCATCAGCGCGATTGAGCACCACGCCGTGTTGCTGGAAGCCCAGCGCATGGAACGCGCTGGCACGAAAGTGCACTACGTGCCGGTGTCATCCGGCGGCGTGATCGACCTGGTTGCGCTGGCGGAGACCGTCAGCGAGCGCACGGCGCTGGTCAGCGTGATGTATGCGAACAATGAAACCGGCGTGATCCAGCCGGTGAAGGAAGTCGGCGAGATCGCTCACGCCGCAGGCGCGAAGTTCCACTGCGACGCCGTGCAGGCATTCTGGAAGCTGGCCCTGAAGCCGAAGGAAATTGGCGCCGACCTGATGAGCCTCGCAGGCGCCAAGTTCGGCGGGCCTAAGGGGACCGGCCTGCTCTACAACGAGATGACCAACCGCATCTCGCCGGTGATCGTCGGCGGCCCTCAGGAGTGGGGCTACCGCGCGGGCACGGAAGACATGTCTGGCATGGCGGCGCTTGCAACCGCGATGGAGTTGTCCGAGGCGGAGCGGGAGAAGATCTGGCCGCGCGTCGAGAAGATCCGCGACGCGATGGAGGAGCGCATCATTGACGGGTTGGGCGCGCAGGTTCGTATCAATGGCAAGGGCGCGCCGCGCTTGCCGAACATCAGCAACATCAGCTTCCTCGAGATCGAAGGCCAGGCGCTCGCAATCGAGCTCGGCGAACAAGGCTATTGTGTAGGCCTGGGCAGCGCCTGCGCACCCGGTGAAACCGACCCAAGCCACGTCCTCGCGGCCATGGGGCTTAGCTGGGAGGATGCGATCGGCTGCATTCGCGTCAGTTTCGGCCCGGACATCACGGCCGAGCAGGCCAACCGCCTCGCCGACTTGTGCGTGGCAAACTACAAGCACTTGAAGGGCATCGGCTAGGCGATGGCGAACCGCGTCCTTCAGCCGCTGACCAAGCCATTTGACGTGCGGCTGGAACTGCCGGGCTCCAAGTCATTTTCCAACCGCGCGCTGGTTTGTGCAGCGCTGTCCGGGTCTGTGTGCACTGTCTCGAACCTGTCGCCTGCCGACGACACGGCGCTGATGCTGAACGTGCTGGCCGATCTGGGCTGGCAGGTGCGGCGCGCAAACCCGCTGGCGAAGGAAGTCTCGCTCACGCCACCTAGGAATCCGCCTGCACATTCGGTAACGGTGTACACCGGTCCGGCCGGTACGGTGACACGGTTTGCGGCCGCGCTGCTGACGGTAGTGCCCGGCCAATTCACGCTGGACGGCAACGAGCGCATGCGCGAGCGACCGATGGGGGAGCTGATTGCAGCCCTGCGGAGTCTCAAGGCGCAGATCACGGAGAAAGCTACACAGGGCTGCGTGCCCCTTGAGATCGAAGGGGCGTCTTTGCGCGGCGGTAAGTGCGCTCTGCGGGGCGATGTCTCCAGCCAGTTCCTGTCCGCCTTGCTGATGGTTGCACCAACGCGCGGTGGGGGAGTCGAGGTTGAAATCGAGGGGGATTTGGTCAGCAAGCCTTACGCGGACATCACCCTGGAGGTAATGAAGGCCTTCGGGGTGCCGGATGGCGCGATCGAACGCGACGGCTACCGCCGCTTTCACATCCACGAAGCGAACTATCGCCCAACACATTACGCCTGCCCGCCAGACGGCACGGCCGCGAGCTACTTCTGGGGCGCGGCGGCCGTCAGTGGTGGCACCTGTGTGATCGACGGCTTGTCGCGCGGCGGCGTGCAGGGTGACGTGCGCTTCGTCGACCTGCTGGAGCAGATGGGTTGCGACGTGCTGGAGTTCCCGAACGGTCTTGGTGTAAAGGGTGCACCACTGCGTGCGGTTGAAGCGGATCTCGCCGGCCTGCCGGATTGCGCCCAAACACTCGCGGTCGTGTGCGCCTTTGCGCAGGGGACTTCACACCTTACCGGGCTGAGTACGCTGCGGGTCAAAGAAACAGACCGCATCGCTGCTTTGCAGTCAGAGTTGAAGAAGCTGGGCGTGGAAACACGGGCAGGTGGCGACTGGCTGGAGGTGGATGGTAGAGGCCCCTTCGCTGATGCTTCGGGCTCCAACCCAGCATCGATTGCAACCTACGACGACCATCGTATGGCAATGAGCTTTGCAATCGCCGGCCTACGCATGCCGGTCAGGATTGAAAACCCCGAGTGTGTGTCAAAGAGCTTCCCGACGTTCTGGGAGTACTGGGCGAGGCTCGAACGCAACGCTTAGCGTCACGCCGGTGGCTTGCCGGTTCTTTCTTCAACTTCACGAGCGAATGCTTCAACAGAAGGAATCGCGACGTCACTCGCCCGGACGGTAAATATCTTTTCGTCGGTTTCGAACTTCCAGCGTCGTCCTCCCTGGATGGTGGACGAATCGGTCCAAGAAATAACCTCGTGCCACTCGAACAGTTGAGTGAGTCGAGTGCCTCGACCAAATCGAAGCCCTGCAGCGTCCACGACGTAGCCGCGTGGTCCGGTCAGGAAGTACATCAGAATTTCCACCACGATGCCCAGACTCAGCACGGAAATGAGGCCGGCGATGATCACCAGTACAAGGTCGGATCGAAGATCGTCTATGGTCAGCGTAAACACGACCACAAGGCCCGACGCGACAAGCAGTCCAAGTCCCAGGTGCCAGACTGAAGCATGAAACCGGACTTCACTCGAAGGCGACATCTAGGTGGCCAGCCAAAGAATCAGGAAGGTGATCGCCGCGATGCAGGCGCCGGCCGCGACTCCCCAGGCCAGCTTGGCGGCGGCGGATGCTGCATCGGCCTTGGCCTCGGCGCCCTTGATCCGCTCGGCCAGCTCGTTGTGGCGGCTCTTTTCGATGTTGAGCGCGCGCATGATGCTGGACTTGCCGATTTCGTATTTGGTCGCCGCCTTGGCCTTGTGCGCGTCGCGAAGCGCCTCAAGGTCGGCGAACAGGCTGTTGATGTTCGCGTAGCGCTGGTTCGGGTCCTTTTCCAGCATGCGCTGGAGCACGCCGACCACATCGTCGCCGAGGCTCGGCCGATAGGTGCGCGGGTCGGGCATGGCCGTACGTGTGTGGGCGAGCATCACCTTGCTGGGCGTGCCGTCATACATTGGACGGCCCGTGAGCATGTGGTATAGCGTCGCGCCCATGCTGTAGATGTCGGCGCGGTAGTCGACGTCTTCTTTGCCCATGGCCTGCTCAGGCGCGATGTAGTCGGGTGTCCCGAGCACCATGCCCTCGTAGCCCAGTTCCTTGTCGAGCTTGGACTTCACGAAGCCGAAGTCGCCAAGTTTCACCAGACCCGAGCGTGTGATCATGATGTTGCTGGGCTTGATGTCGCGGTGGACGATGTCGAAGTCTTTGTAGTAATTGATCGCGCGGAGCGTCTGGATGCAGATGTCCACGGCGCGCGAGATTTCCATCTGGCGGCGCGGCGCCTCGCGGATCAGGTCTTCGACCGTGCGGCCGTCGACGAACTCCATGCTGAAGTAGTAGTAGTCCGCTTCGCGGCCGACGTCGTAAACCTGGATCAGGTTCTGGTGACTGAGCTTGCCGACGATGCGCGCTTCCAGCACGAAACGCTTTCTGAACTCGTCGTCGCTGATCCACTGGTTGTGCAGTACCTTGAAGGCCACGAGCCTGTTCATGCTGACCTGGCGAGCCTTGAACACGCTGCCGAGGCCGCCTTCGCCGAGCGTTGAGATGATCTCATAGCCCTTGAACTTGAGGTCCTGCTTGCGCTCGCGGTCCTGGGTGAGTTGCTGCTGCGCGCGTTCCACGCGCATGCACTCTTCCTCGGTCATCATGCGGCTGGCAAGGATGATGTCCTTGAGCGTCTTGTTTTCGCCGAGGTTGGCGCTGGCAGCTTGCTTGGCGCGGCATTCATCAAGCTGTTCGGCCGTCAGCAGGCCGTTTCGAACGGCAAGCAGGCCGAAATCCAGGGCGCCGCGGCCTTCTCTGAATTCGAGAGGGTCGGTAACTGTGCCCGTGGCATCCGACATCACAGCTCCGCAGAGGATTCAAATTGCAAAATCCAAAATGGACTCAGGCGTTCGGTCCAATTTTGGATTCTGCATTTTTCAATTCCGTTGTCTTTAGCCCTTGAGCGACAGGTTCATCTCAGCCAGCTTCTGGCGCACTTCGTTGAGCGAGGTCTGGCCGAAGTTCGGCGCCGCCACAAGCTCGGCCTCTGTCTTGTCGACCAATTCGCCGACAGTCTTGATACCAAGTCGCTCCATGCATCGACGTGAGCGTACGGAGAGTTCCAGTGCGTCGATGGACTGCGCCAGCTGATCGTCGCCCATGATGACCGGCGTGCTGCCGTCTTCCGGCGGCGCGTAGGCCAGCGCGTCTTCGGTGCGCATGCCAAGTCGCAGGCCCTTTGAGCCCAGGATTGACTTTATTTCCTGCAGGCTGGTCTCGCCGAAATTCTTGTAGCTCAGCAGCTCAGACTCGGTCTTCAGGATCAGGTCGCCCAGAGTGTCGATCTTCATCTTCTGCAGGCAGTTGCGCGAGCGGACCGAAAGCTCGAAGTCGGTGACCGGCGTGCGAAGGATCTGCAGGCGCTTGTCTTCCTTGCGCTCGCGATCCTCATCGTAGTACATGTTCTTGCTGGCTTCCGCGTCGCGCTTGTAAAGGCGGGCGCGAGCGTGCGTCGGGTATGCGGCCAGCACAGTCTCATAGCACTTGATGGCGAGCTCCCAGTGGGCCTCGTCTTCGTACAGCGTGCCGAGGTTGATCAGCACGTCCACCGCGACCGGCGGGTGCTGGGCAATCTGCTCATAGGCGCGGCGGGCGGCTTCGTCGTCGCCGGCGGCCTGCGCGATCTGGCCGTAGACGAAGGCGACCATGCGGTCGTCCTGAACGTCATTGTAGAGCGCGACGATTTCGTCCATCGCGGTCTCGAGGTCGCCGTCGCGGTACTTCAGTTCAATGAAGCCCGCCTTGACCGACGGGTGTTCGCCCTTGAACGCCTTCAGGGTCTTTTCTGCCTCGGCGTACTTGCCCTGCATCACCTGTGAGCGATACAGCGGCATCACGACTTCGAGGTCCTTGTTGTTCTTCAGCTCGCCGGTGAGCAACTCTTCGCCCTTGGCGTAGAAGCCGCAGTCGACATAGGCGCGTGCAAGAAAGTGCTTGCTCCAGGCGCTGGCTGCTTCCGTCTCGAGGATCGTCAGCGACCTATCGAGTCGTCCAAGCAGGTACAGCAGTACGCCCTGGCGCTCGCGCGAGGCGGTCCAGTTATCAAGTGCGGCATCAGCGTGCTTGCGCAGGCCGGGCTCCGCCAGCAGTTGCTCGCGCAAGTGCAGGAGGTGCTTGATGTCGGGCGATTTTGTCTCAGTAACTTCGGTCAGCAGGTCGGAGGCAACCGCGGTGGACATTCATGACTCCAATAAACGACGCCTCGCCACAGTGTGCGACGAGGCAGCGATCTCTCAAGGGCAGAAAACGATAGGGTTTGCGCCTTCCCTGTCAATGGGGAGCGGGCAGACAGACGCAACTTTCCGGTTCAGCGTATTCAGGGCAGTTTGTAGTCGCTGGTTGAGGTCCACGTCCGGACGATTCCGCCGCCTTGCGGCTGTGCGGCCCAGCTTACGATGACTTCATTGTCGTCCATCGCCACCGCTGGGGTGACGTTTGTTATGGGCTGGGAGTTGCCCTGGCTCATGTCCACGGGGTCTTCAGACCAGTTTTCGGCGTTGTCGTGGCTCGAAAACAGCAGGATTGCGCCTCCTGAGGAAGAGCCGTCGTTGCACACAACCATCAGGTTGTAGTCGCCGGAGCTGCGCTTGAAGGCCGCAAGCTCCGGATCGCGGACGCCCAGTGTCTGGCTGGTGATCAGCTGGCCCGGGCTGGCAAACGTGCCGCCGGTTCGCGTATAGCTCACGAACAGGGCCCGGTCGCCATTCAGCGCCTGGCCAACGAACGCAAGGAACACCTCGCCGTCCGTCCCGCCTTGTACCCGCGGCTGCGTCATGTCCACGCTGCCGGTGGCCGCAAAACCGTTGCCTACGCCGCCGAAGTTCTGGCCGTTGTCGTCGCTGCGAACCATTCTGATGTTGCGCGATGCGCCGTCGCTTTCGGCCCAGACGACGTAAATTCGGTCGCCTGCGTCGGTGCAGATGTCTCCCATTTCGGCCGGCTGGTTACCGTTGCCCTTCGGAAGAATCGTGGCCGACAGGAAGATCGACCCCTGGGTACGGCGGTAAAAGATGGCGGTAGTGGGATTGGGCGGAACCGTTGAGCCGGTCCAGATGATGTGGATGCGCCCCGTGCTGTCTACATGCACGCGTGGGTCCGCTTCGTCTTCGCTGGTGTTGGTCATATCGACCGGGGTGCTCAGAACGCCGCCGCTGGTGCGCGTGGCGTAGTAAATCTCGCGATTGGGTGTGATGCCTTCCTCCCACACGATGTGAAGCGTACCCGCGGTGTCCATGAAGACATGCGCATTGCGGCTGTCGCTGGCCGAGGCTGGGAAGATCGGGGCCGGCGCCGTGAAGCTGCCGCCGCCAAGGCGCTGCGTGTACATCAAGTTGAACTGGGTGCCGTTTGACTGGCTATAGACCATGTGGACGCGCGTTCCGTCGTAGGCGACGGCCGGGTCCACCGCAGCATCGGTCGGGATCATCGGCTCTTCCAGAGCGACGCCGACCGTGACCTTGATTGGCTTGACGGGTTTTGCTTCCTCGTCCGGCTGGCCGCAGGCGCTAAGGCAAAGTGCCAGGCACGCAGCGAGAACAAATGACTGACGCATCATGAAAAGCTCGGTGGGGGAGGCTGCCGGGGTTACTCTTTCTCGTAGACGCCTTTGTCGCGCCTGACCAGCTTTGTGAAACCAAGTTCCTTCAGCCGGCTGGGCGCCATCTTATCGACACCGCCGGAGAATCTCGACAGTATCTTCTCTACGGGCTTGCCGCATACGGGGCACTTGACTAGGGCGTCATCGGACATCTTCTGGAAGATCTCGAAGGATTCTTCGCAGGTTTCACCCGGCTTGGCAGTGTGTCGGTATTCGTAGATGGGCATGTTGTGTCAACTTTTCTTACACGTACCTACATAACGTGACATGGACAGCAGGACATTCCAGAAGGTCGTTTCGCCCGCTAAGCCCTAATTCAAGGGCTCCATGACACTGGGATTAGATATGGCATATCTTCTGCTTGAAGGCAAGCCACGTATTCGAGCAGGATTGGCAGATAACCTAAATAATCAGGGAGATTTACATGCGTAAGAGCATCCTTTTCAGCCTTCTTTGTCTGGTTTCGGTTCTGGCAGTGGCTTGCGGCGGCGGTAACAACGCAACTGGCGGCGGCAACGGCGCTGGCAACGGCGCGGCAGCTTGCGGCGGCGGTTGCGCCGGCGGAGAGACGACCGACGCTTGGGCCACCTACCGCAAGGACGGACGTAGCTGGACGCACGAGATGACCGGCGGCATGAAGATGACCACGACCATCAAGAACGTGACCGACAACGGTTGCGACATGGTCACCCAGATGTACGGCGCCGACGGCAAGGAAATGGGCGCGGCGAACACCACCCCGATGAAGTTCGAAACCGCAGCCGCCACCGACACCAAGGTCGAAACTCCGAAGTCGACCGAGAAGGAAGTTGAGTGCAAGGCCGGCAAGTTCGAGAGCATCAGCTACGACGACGGCAAGACCTGGATGATGAAGAAGTACCCGGGCATCATCGTCAAGAGCGAGACCATGGAACTGGTTGAGTTCAAGGAATAGTTGACTCGCCAAGATCCACTAAGCGGGCGCCTTATGGCGCCCGCTTTTTGTTTGGCCACTGGGCTGTGAAGATGGACACAATTCTGCTGGCGGTGTCTAATCAGAAGTTCAAAGCACAAGCGGCCCAGCCGCGTTGTTACGGAGAGACGAAGATGATGAAGAACCTGTGCATTCTGTCGGCAGCCGGATTTGTTTTCTGCTTGTTCGCCGGTCAGGTCACGCTGGCGCAGGAAGCCAAGGAAGAGCCCAAGCCCGCCGAAGTTAAGCCAACAGATGTGAGCCAGGCCGATCGCCGGAAGGAAGGCGAGAAGTTGCTTCAGGCCATGTGCGACAAGGCCCGGGTTGTATACGCGATGAACGATGAGGCACCGAAGACCCTCACTGCGGACACGGAAAGCGGTGGGTGCAGCGCCACGGCCGAAGAGTTGAAGGGTGACTACTGCAAACTGCACGACAAGGTCTACGCAGTCACGGACAAGCCGGGAAGTGCCGCGCTGATTGCCGAGGACGTGGTTGGCAAAGACGGCTTTGCGATCCTGATTTTCCAGTGGGAGAGCGGTGACTCGAAGGTCGAGTGGTATGACACCCTGGACGCGCTGAAGAAGGCGCATGAAGACGTGAAGCTGGAAGACAAGGCAACCGAGTCCGGGAACGACACCGAAGGCAAGGAAGCGGGGAGCGACGAAGGTGAAATCGACGTCTGGGCGACCTACCGTAAGGAAGGGCGCAACTGGACCTATGAAATCACCGGCGGCATCAAGATGAAGACCACCATCAAGAACGTGACCGAGGACGGTTGCGACATGGAAACTCAGATGTACATGAATGGGCAGCCCATGGGTGCTGCCAATACAACGCCGCTCAAGTTCTCGACGCCCAAGAATTCAGGTGAAGACGCCCCTGAAGCACCGAAGCCGCTTGAAAAAGAGATCGAGTGTAAGGCCGGCAAGTTCGTGTGCGTCAGCTACGACGATGGCAACACGTGGATGATGAAGAAGTACCTCGGCATCATCGTGAAAAGCCAGGCTATGGAACTCATTGAGTTCAACGAGGGCGATGAAGACTAGTCGCAGGCGATACCAAGCGGGCGCCTTCGGGCGCCCGCTTGTCATTTGTGCATTGGCTTGGCGACCTGACGTGTCACGAAGCTAGACTGAAATTGCACCTGTCCGGAGATGCCATGAGACGAATCTGCCTGTCCGCATTCGCACTAATGCTGCTGATCCCCGTCGTGCTGGCGCAGGATGCGGAGCCTGCGAAGACGCTGGATCCGTCGATCAAGCTAATGGAATTGTACGCACGCAAGGGCCGGAACTGGTCCTATCGGGTGGTCAGCTGGACCCGGGGCAGCTCGCCGACGGTTCAGACGAATTCGTTCCAGGTCAGCAGCGTCAAGGATGGCAGCGCAAAGGTCACGGAAGAGACAGTCTCGGCTGATGGCAACAGCTATTCTTCATCAACGTACTCGGTGTCGATCAAGTCGCCCTCAAGCGATCAGCTCAGCTATGCCGCGGAAGGCCTGTCCGAAGAAACCCTGGACATGGGCTTTCGCAAGTTCAAGTGCCGCAAACACGTGGCGAACTCCGACGGGCTGCAGGTGACAACCTGGGTTAGCGTCGAATTCCACCCTTTGGTCGTGAAACGTGTGAAGATCGCCTCGGGCTCGACCGAGATCACCAAGCTCAACTGGTTTGACACGGCCGATGTGGACCCGTTCCAGCTCTATCGCAAGCAAGGGCGGCGCTGGACGATCCGCACCGTTTCGGGGGCCGGTGGCGCGAAGACTTCTTCTTCGATGGAGTACAGGGTCAAGCAGGTCCGCGAGGACGGCGCGACGTTTACTCTCTCCGTACTGGACGCCGACGGCAAGTCGATGTTCAGCCAGGATACCGACATCCCTTTCAATGCGCCTTCGATGGCGATGGGTGGCGGACGAGCCGGCAATACCGAGATGGTCACCAAGACCTGCGAGGCCGGCGACTTTCAGTGCTACCACATGAACGATGGCGGATTTGAAAGCTGGAGCAGCATCTACTGGCCCGGTTTGACAGTCGCCACAAAGATGAAGAACTACAGCATGGAGCTGGTCGATTTCGAAACCGGCCACGACGAGCACCAGTTCTTCCGCACCAAAGGCAACTTCTACGTCACGAGCAGCTACACGACGGTCAACGGCGAGAAGAAGCCGGAGCGAACCATTCGCGTCGAGGTCACGGAAGTGACGGAGTCCGAGGCTACCTACACGATGACGGTCAGCGAGCCGGGCGGCGGCAAGACTACCAGTGACATTCTCACCCACACGTTTCCCGCAGATGACGAGGGTGAGGCTGTCAGCTATGCGGGCGAAATAGAGCAGATGGTCGAGACGCCTGCGGGCAGCTATCCCGCCTTGTACACAGTGTCCGACGCTTACGGGCACTCGGAATCGTGGTCATGGAACGGGATTGTCATCCTCGCAAAGATGACCGGCGACGGCGCGAACCCGCACACAACAGAATTGACCGAGCTGAAGATGGAGTAGGCGGGTCTTGCCTGCCCGGGTACACTGGGGCCGGGCCGCAGTACCACCTTTTGAGGAGGAGGAGGAATGCACCAAATCATTCGCGTAGGAACACTTTGCGCCGTGCTTGCACTGATGGCGTGGCAGCAGGCACCCGTCCAGGCGGAGGCCAAAGAAGGCGACTGGGCTGGAGGCTGGAATACCTGGGAAGACGCCGAGAAGGGCGACTGGGCTGAATATTCTCTCGGCGGCGGGATCACGTTCAAGGACGAAGTCACGCGCGTCAACGCCGGCAAGATCACTTACACGCACACACTATTCGCCAACGGCAAGCAGACCGGACAACAGGAAAAGACCCGCGACTGGATGTCGATCAAGATCCAGGTCCGCATGCCATACGGCAAAGAGAAAGAAGTCGAGTGGACTGAGGAGACGCTTACCCTCGGCGAAGTTGAGCTTAGCTGCGACAAGGCCAAATGGACGATCGGGCAGGCCACAACCGAGGCCTACTTCTGCAAGGATGTCCCATGCGGCGGCGTGGTAAAGCAAGTCACCAACGGCAAGGACATCGTCTGGCTGACGGGCTTTCACAGCGACAAGAAGGGTGACGGCAAGACCGACAAGCCGGATCCGGTTGAAACCGTGAAGTCCGAGATGCCGCGCTTCTACGCGGCGGCCGACAATTATGTTGTCCTGAAGATCACCGTGCCCGGGCGAGACCAGAGCTACCAGCTTCGCAAGGTCGGGACCGTTGACGTAAAGTCGGCCACCTGGTCAGCAGTCGCCTGCGACGAAGCCGGCGTGCCGAACGAAGGTGCCAAGTCCATCGACAAGACCACCGACAAGGAAGGCTGGGACAAGGAGTACGGAAAGCCCAGCAAGACCGGGGTCAAGCTGACGGTGGCCGCGGGCGAATATGTCTGTGACGTCTACGAGTCGAAGGACGAAAAGGCCGGGACGGAGACGTCAGAATGGATCTCCGAGGGTGCGCTGATCAAGCTGGTCAAGAAGACCAAGTCAGGTGAGACGGTGTTGGAAGCGACCAAGCTTGTCATGAAGTAGCACGAATCCAAACGCAACGAGGGACGCCCAAAGGCGTCCCTCGTTTTCTTTTCCTTGCAGCTTACTGCTTGTCGACTTCTGCCAGCACGCGCGGGAAACCCAGTGCAAGCGCAGTGCGCAGCTTGGCCGTGCGCTTCTTCCACTTGTCGCCGGTGCCTTCGTTCTTCTTGGCGCACAGGTAAGCCTGGCCGAGGCAATACCCCTCGCGAGTGCCGGCCGACCACCACGCGTAATAGGCGCCCTTGACGTAGGCGTCGTAAGCCTTCTGGAAGTTGTCGCTCTCGAAATAGCAGTCGCCCAGCGCGGGGAAAGCTACCGACAACGCGCTCTCATCCACAGTGGAATTCGGGTCGTCGAAGCCGTCATCTTCCGTTACGGCTTCCAGCAGGGTTTTCGCCGCGGCTGCATTGCCGCTCTTGAGTGTGCACCAGCCCTCCCACGCCTTGGCGAGGTACTCGTGGTTCTTGTCCTTTTCGCCGGCTGCCGCGGACTGCGCGCTCTTGAATGCGCTGATCGCTTCCGACCACTTTGCTTCGCCTGCTTCAAGCTCACCAAGCAGCTGGTTGCCTTCGCGCTCGAGAACGTTGTCGGCCTTGACCATGTTCTTCAGCGTCGCGCGCGCGCCACTGACGTTGTTTGCGCGCAGCTGACTGTTGGACAACCCGCGATACGCCTCGCGTGCGAAGTAGCCGGACTTGTAGCTCTTGACGTAGTCCTCGTACGCCTTGGTCGCCTGGCTTAGCAAGCCTTTGTCCGCGAAGCTTTCGCTGTCCAGGATGTTCGCTCGAAGGAATGCAGCTTCCTCACGGTCGAGGGCGTTACCGCTACTTGCTATCTCGGCGAGCGCGTCAACAGCCGCGCCCGGGTCAGACGCAATCAGGTCCATTGCATCAGACAACGGCGCGCCCATCGTGCCGTAGTGCCGGTCGAGCGACAGGATGTCGGCGTACTTCACGCTGGTGGCTTTACCATCGCCGGTCTTGTAGTCGACCTTGCTTGCGCTCCAGCCCGTGATCGTGATGCCTTCGTCCATCTTCATCTCGGCCTTGGCGCCCGAGCCCTGGATGTACGAAATGCGGTCAGCGTACAGGGTGCCGGCCAGCAGCAACCCGATAGTCATCATCGCGACGGAGAGTCGATAGCTCAGCATGCGTGGATTCCTGTTCTGAATGGGGTAGACCAAGTGTGCCCAAATCGTCCACTTGAGACAACCCCGGGCCCTTCCCTATGAACGTACGGAGGCCTAGGCCGGTTCAGCCGCAAGTTGGGCAATCTCTTCGTGAAAGGTCTTTGCTGCCTGGCTGACGGCTTCTTTCCAGTGCGCCTCGCCGTGGTCCTTGAGCGGGCCTGTTGCATAGGCGTGCATGACCCCACGGCTGGAGTTCACGATTGCCCCTTGCCCTTTGGCGTCAAAGCAGGCTCGAACGGCTGCTGCATGGCCACCCTGCGCCCCCCAGCCCGGGACAAGGAAAGGTGTTCTTGGCATCAAGCTGCGCAGATGCCTGGCCGCGTCCACGTGCGTCGCGCCGACGACTGCGCCAACGTCACTGTACCCGCTATTCCCAAGGCTTTCAGAGCCCCAGGCGTCAATCTTCCGCGCGACTTCGTCGACCAACGCACCACCCTGCCTCAGCTCCAACTGTTGGAACTCGGCGCTACCCTTGTTGCTCGTGCGCGCCAGGACATACAGCCCGCCACCGTACTCGCGTGCGCGATCGATGAACGGAATCACGCTGTCGCCGCCCAGATACGGGTTAACGGTCGCGCTGTCCACATGTGCGGACTCGATGGAGACCCCTTTGATTTCGCGGTTTCCGAACAGCGCCTGCGCATACGCCTCCGCGGTGCTGCCAATGTCGCCGCGCTTCACGTCGGCGATCACTATGAGCCCAAGTCGCCGTGCCTCGGCACAAACAGCCGCGAAGTCAGCCCAGCCGCCGGGTCCGAGAGCCTCAAAGAATGCGGCCTGCGGCTTCACGGCGGGCACATGCGGCGCCACGAGATGAAGCACTTCGACGCAGAAGTTCCGCACGGCGAAACGCACGGCCTTCTGGGTACGGCCGAACTCGTCAAAAGCGGCTTCATAGAAGGGTTGAGGGACCCATTCAGGCCGGGGATCGATACCGGCGCAGATGGGAGCGCCTTTGGCCTGGATGGCCGCTTGCAGGCGATCAGCGAAGTGATTGGACATGAATTTGATTGTGCGATGGCTGCCGGTGGGTGGAAGGGGGTGGATTTTCTTCCCGCGGGTGGGTGGAAGTGGCAAATATCCGTTGATTTTGGTGTCGGTTTCGTCCGATAAGGTGAGCTCTAGCACTCGATTGACAGCGTTATTCGGAGCAAATACCACTATATATGGGATATATGGTAACTGAAACACCGTACTTCTTGCGTCTGACCTACGTAAACCCTTTGATCAAAAGATTTAGGAAAAATCTGCCGGTTGTGTTGGACAAGTGGGTGAGAGTGGGTTATCTTCCCTCGTGTCGGAGGGGAAATGGCGGGTGCACCTAAGTATTTCGGACTCGCAACCACTTCGATGGACTCGAAGAACCGCATCACAATCCCGGCAAAGTTCCGTTCCCGCTTGCCGGCCACCAGTGATGGAAAGGTTCTGCTGTACGTCATGCTCGGGGCGGATTTTCGACACCTTGACATCTTCGACCAGGAAAGCGGCGAACGACGCATTGAGGCGCTGACTGGCGACGCTGGATTGCCCAGCGATGCCCAGCGCCAGAGACAGCAGTTCCTCGCGATGGTGGAGCAGGTAGAGGTCGACAAACAGGGCCGAGTCCTGCTTCCCAAAAGCCACGTCGCGTACGCGAATCTGACGTCCGAGGTGGTGGTCAGCGGCAACGGCGATCACATTCAGCTTTACGATCCGACCGAGGCCGAGAAGGCAAACGTGCCCGTGAACATCGAGAAGCTGGAACCGGGCGCTGTATCAGGCATCTACAACAGCACGCTACCCGAGCAGGGCTAGCGTGTTGCGGGGGCAAGCCCCCAACCCGGCGCGAAGTCTGCGCCCCATGGCCAAAAGACCATGGCGCTCACCGGCCGCGACACAGCCGGTCGCCAGATACCCGGCGCGAGGGTGTCACCTCAACCGAATTGCCGCATCTGCGGCGGAACCGAACTCCGGCAAGGACGGCGTGGTGCACACGTCACTGGTCGCGCCTTGCCTGCACAGAAATCCCTAGGGGGGGAGCAAACATGCACATCATTCCAAACACGCGCCAGGAAGACGATCCGCACGGCCTTCGCGCCGTTTCCGAGCTGCTCGAACAGGGCAAGGCCGACGACTTCGAGAAGAAGGTCAGCGACCGCCTGCCGGAAATCCAGCGCGTGAAGAAGCTGCTGTCACGCGTCCAGGAGCTGAGCCCGGGCATCGAGTTCAGCCCGTACGTCATGCGCATGATCAATACGGCCGAGAAGCAGGAAAGTGCGCGGCTGGCGGAGGTAGCGTGAGTAGCCCGTGGCCGAACACCTTCCCGTCCTTGTCGCAGCGATTGTCGAAGCCTTTGCAGGGCTCGGACCCGGCACGACTGTCGTGGACGGTACCTGCGGCCTCGGTGGACACAGTGCCGAGCTGCTCGAAAGGTATCCGGGCATCCGGGTTGTCGGTATCGATCGCGACCCCGATGCGGTGGCACATGCAACTGAGCGTCTTGGAAAATTCGGACGACGTGCGGTTGTCAGGCACGGTCGGTTCGGCGAGTGGCTTGAACAGCTCCGCGCAGTGGGTGTGGAGCACGCAGACGGTCTGCTACTAGACGTCGGCGTCAGCAGCCCGCAGTTCGACAAACCAGAGCGCGGCTTCAGCTTTCGCGAAGCTGGACCCTTGGACATGCGGATGGACCCTGGCGGGGGTCCATCCGTCAAAGACTTCCTGGAAAGCGCGCCGGAAGAAGAAATCGCGAGTGTGATCTGGCGGTACGGTGAGGAGCGCCTCTCGCGCCGCATCTCGCGCCAGATCAAACTCGCGATTGCAGAGGCCCGGTTGAGCACAACCGTCGACCTCGCAGAAATCTGCCGGCGCGCTTACCCGAAGGGGAAGCACCGCATCGACCCCGCGACCCGCACCTTCCAGGCCCTGCGCATTCACGTGAACGACGAACTCGGTGAACTCGAGCGTGCCCTTGCATGCGTTCCGGAGGGCATGGCCGAGCGCGGCGTGGTTTGCGTGATCAGCTTTCACTCACTGGAAGACCGGATCGTAAAGAACACCTTTCGCGATTGGCAGCAGCAGGGCTTGGGGAGAATCCTCAAGCCTGAGCACGTAACCGCCGATGAAGCGGAGCGCGGTGTCAACCCCCGTGCACGCAGCGCCAAGTTGCGACGCTTCGCCTGGGGCGAAGTTGAGCAGGACCTGGGCGCCGACAAGTACCGAAGCAAGAAGCACCGGCGGAAACCATGAACGTCAAGACCGGCATCATCTTCCTCATCTTCTGCGTCTCGCTGGCAGCTGTCATTGTGGGCCAGCGACTGCAGATCCGCAGCGTCGGGTTTGAATCAGCGCAACTCGACCGCGAACTCCGTGACCTCAATGAGCGCAAGCGAGTCCTGAACGCGGATGTCGCAAAGAAGCGCGACCCGGCCCGCATGATTCGTGAATCGCGCGAGGCCGGCCTGCCCCTGCTGCCGCCCGAAGGCCAGATCAAACCGCTGCCCGGCAAGAAGAAGGAACAAGAGGAGAAGAAGGAATGAAGCTTCTCTTCTGGATGCTGCGTGAAAACGGAGGGGGTGTTTCCCCGCGGCGGACGGCGTCATGGGTCCTTGGCGGCGTGATCATCCTGCTGTTCGGCTTGTCAGGCCGCTTGTTCAGCCTGCAGGTGTGGCAGCACGATGACTACATGGCAAAGCGTCACGCGAACTCGACGCGTACCCTGACCCTGCCCGGCTCCCGCGGCAGCGTTTATAGCGAGGACAAGGTCTGCCTCGCGCAGACCACTTTCTCCGGCGCGTCTCTGGTTGCGAACCCACGCGCAGTGCCGGCCGACCAGCGCGCCGAAGTAGCGACCCGGCTGGCGGCGCTGTTGGGCAAAGACGGTGAGTATGCCCGCAAGCTAGAGGCCGAGCTCTACGAGCGCAGGGACAAGTTCTACTACTCTATTGAGCGCGAAGTCGCGATCGATGTGACCGAGCAGATCAATGCAGAGCTGCGGCTCGGCAACCTGCCCGGCATAGAGCTGCGTGCCATTGAGACGCGGGAATACCCGCTCGGCAACTTCGCATCGCACATCGTTGGATTTGTCGGTCGGGACATGTACGGCCAGGAGGGCGTTGAGCGCGCCCTTGAGAGCTACCTGGCGGCCAAGCCGGGCAAGCGTGTGATCACCGTCGATGCGCTCGGCCATCCGATCGAGAACATGGATGACCGGGTCGAAGCCGCACAGGACGGCAGTTCGGTCTACCTGACCATCAATTCCGGCATCCAGGCAATCGTGGAAGACGAGTTGCGCTCCCTGGTGGACATGTGGGACCCGGAAACCGTCTCGGTAGTCGTGATGGAAACCAACACCGGCGCAATCCTGGGCCTGGCAAACTATCCCAGCTTCAACCCGAACAGTCCGGGCAGTGACGCTGCGGCGCGGAAGAACATTGCAATCACTGACCCGTTTGAGCCCGGCTCAATGTTCAAGCCGTTGATCGTCTGCAGTGCCTACCAGCGTGGGCTGCTGACTCCGACGAGTCTGGTCGAATACACGCCGGAGTTGTCCATCCCCGGCCGCAAAAAGCAGATCACTGACCACGGCCACGAGATTCCGAATGAGTACTACGTCCAGTGGAACGGACGGAACTGTGTAACCGTAAACCGCGCACTTGTCAGCAGCAGCAACACGGTCATGACGCGGATTGGCCTGATGCTCGGCTGCGACGACCTGTACGAGTCAATCACCAACTGCGGCTTCGGCCGTCGTACGGGCTTCGATCTCGGTGGCCCACGTTTCGGCGAGAGCTCCGGGGTGGTTCGACCGCTCTCCAAGTGGACGATCCCAAGCTCAATCCCCAGTGTCAGCATCGGCTACGAAGTGCAGGTCACCCCGATGCAGATGCTGAACTGCTTCAACGCGATCGCCAACGGTGGCCACGTCTACAAGCCGTGGGTGATCGGCCGCGTAGTCGATCCCGAAGGTAAGGTCGTATACGAAGGCAAGCCCCAGATCCTTGTCGAGAGCGGGCTGTCCGAAGAAGTCACTCGCGTGATGATGAATGAGACGCTTAAGGGTGTAGTTGAAGACGGGACAGCAACGGGTGCGCAACTGACCCAGTATCGGATCGCCGGCAAGACCGGCACGGCCATGAAAGTAAAGAACGGCCAGTACAGCGACGACAAGGTCTGCAGCTTTGTCGGTTACGCGCCGGCGGACAACCCTGTTCTAAGCGTTATCGTCGTCGTCAATGAGGCGAACGGCAAGGTTCTCAACAAGTACGGATGGCCGATCCACCACTACGGCGGCACGGTCGCCGCGCCGACGATGTCGCGCATTGTACTGCGCTCACTCAAGCAACTTGGCGTGCCGGAAGACGCGCCGGAAGAAACTGTCAGCAAGGACTAAGATGCGTTTCCAGTCTCTGGCCCGTGAATTGAAGAAGCTTGATCCCAAGATCTGGGTGCTGCACGACCAGCGCCTGCGGATTACGGGTGTCGTGGATGACAGCCGTGCCGTGATGCCGGGCAACCTTTTTGCCGCGCTGCCGGGTAGCAAGCACGACGGAACCGGCTTCGTTCGCGATGCACTGAACCGGGGCGCGGGTGCGCTGCTTGTCGGGCGTCCGCTCAAGGAATTCAAGCTTGTGCCGCAGATCGTGAGTGATGACCCGCGGCGCACTCTCGGCCATCTTGCGAGCCTGCTGTACGGCCATCCATCGCGGCACATGAAGGTCATCGGAATCACCGGCACCAATGGCAAGACCACCAGCGCATTCATGATGCGCGAGATCTTTGAACGCTGCGGCATTCGCTGCGGCCTGATGGGAACGGTCTGGAACATCGTCGGCAATGAGCGACGGACTGCCAAACTGACCACGGCAAGCAGCCTCAGCGTCCAGAGGATGCTGGCTGAGATGCGTGCGCTGGGCCAGGAAGCCTGCGTGATGGAAGTCAGCAGCCACGCGCTGGACCAGCACCGCGTGACCGGCGTTGAGTTCAAGGGCGCCATCTTCACCAACTTGACTCGCGACCACCTGGATTATCACGGCGACTTTGAGCAGTACTTCAACGCGAAGGCCAGGTTGTTCGAGATGCTGCACCCGGTCCGCAGCGTCGCGGTCGTCAATCTGGACGACCAGTATGGCGCCCGGATGGCATCGCGTGCACGCAGCGTCTGCTTCGGCGTCGGTGAGCACCCCGAGTCCGACGTCGATGTGGAGCAGATCGATCTCGGCGTCCAGGGCATGAGCTTTGGCATGCGTTGGCTGAGTCGGGGCTCGATGTTCCACAGCCCGATGACTGGCCGGTACAACGTGCAGAATCTTTCCGGCGCCATCACAATGGCGCTTGCCCTCGACTTGCCGCTGCCGAAGATCCGCGCGGCCGTAATGGACTTCAAGGGCGCACCCGGGAGGCTCGAGCGTGTGCGCTTTGATAAGCCCGCGCCGTCGGTGTTTGTGGACTATGCCCACACGCCGGATGCCATGCAGAACGTTCTGACGACGCTGCGCCAGGTGTGTGAGGGGCGCAAGTTGACGTGCATCTTCGGCTGTGGCGGCGACCGCGACCGCACCAAGCGCCCCCAGATGGGCGCAATCGGTGCTGAGCTTGCGGATCGACCGATCGTTACCAGCGACAACCCTCGCAGCGAAGATCCAGCTTCGATCATTGAAGAAATACTCGCGGGCTTCCCGCCGCAGAAGAAGCCGGCCGAGGTCTACGTCGACCGCAGAGAAGCGATCCACAAGGCGATCTCCGAGGCTTCACCGGAAGACGTCATCGTGATCGTCGGCAAGGGCCACGAGGACTACCAGATTTTCTCAGACCGCACGGTTCATTTTGACGACAGAGAAGAAGCCCGAAATGCCCTTGAGCATTTCTGGGGCGTGGCCGGCAGCGGCCGCCGCGCACTCGCCGTCAACTGAGCTGGGGTCTCACCATGCACAACATGACCGTCCAGGATGTTCGTCTGGCCGTCGGCGGAGAATGGATCCGCCGGCCCGATGACGCGGACGGGCGCGAGGCCGATGACAGCGCGCGCGCGCTTCCGATCAAGTTCGGTGCGGTCTGCACGGATACTCGGCGTATCGTGGCAGGGGATGTATTCATTGCACTCAAGGGTGGCAACTTCGACGGCGCCGAATTTCTGGCGCAGGCGCAGGCCAAGGGCGCACGGTGTCTGGTCACTCATCGGATTCCGGAAGGCTTCGTGCCCTCGGTCCCGACCATCCTCGTTCGTGACAGCCTGAAAGCGCTCGGCCGACTTGCACGCGGCTATCGTGATCTTCAGCGTGCCGTCGTCGTCGGCATCACCGGCAGCAACGGCAAGACCACGACGCGCGAAATGACAAGCGCTGTCCTGAAACGCAACTTCACCGTCCTGCAGAACACCGCAAACGAGAACAATCGCGTGGGCGTCCCGCACACTCTGTTGCGGCTCTCGGATCGCCATGAGTTTGCCGTTATAGAGATGGGCACCAGTGAGCCAGGAGAGATCGCCGAGCTGGCAAAGATCGCGGGTCCGACTTGCGGCGTACTGACCAGCATCAGCGAGAGCCACCTCAGCGGCCTGGGGAGCCTCGACGGCATCATCGCCGAGAAGGGTGAATTGCTCGCGGCGCTGCCTTCCGACGGGATCGCGATTGTGAACTTTGACGATCCACGCTGCGTTCGCGCCGCTGAGCGCGCCAACGGCCGGGTCGTAGGCTACGGGACTGACAAGCGCTGTGAGCTGCGTGCCGGTGACATCCGCAGCAATCGCTTCGGAACACACTTCATGCTCAACGGCCGTTACGAATTCAGGCTGCCCCTGCACGGCGAGCACAACGTGATGAACGCGCTAGCTGCCATCGCGGTCGGCTGGGTGGGGGGCGTAAACATTGCTGAGATGCAGCTGGCCCTTAGACGGATCGAACCCGTCGGTCGTCGGCTCGAGTATCGCGAGTTTTCGGGCATCGGAGTTCTGGACGATTCCTACAACGCCAACCCGGCCAGCACGTGCGCGGCACTTCGCACGCTCGGTCGCTTCCCTTGTGACGGCCTGCGCATTGCCGTCCTTGGCGACATGCTCGAGTTGGGGACGGATGCGGATCGCCTGCATAGGGAAGTTGCGTACCTGGGTACCACACAGCCTGTCGACCTCGTGGTCACCGTCGGCAAGCAGATGCGTGCGGCCGCCGAGATATACGAGGAACACTTCTTTGACTCCGGCAAGGGTTGTGTCTGGAGCTTTGCTAGCGCGGAAGAGGCGGCCGAGCACTTGCTGGCAGAATGTCGGGCGAACGACCTGCTGCTCATCAAGGGCAGCAACGGAATGAAGATGAACCGCATCGTCGACGCGTTCCGGAAGCGCTATGACGCGGAAGCTCTGATGCCGCTAAAGCCAACACGGCGAGAGCATCCGGTGGGCGATCCGTTGCCCGACATCCTCAGAAACTCTCGGAAACCCGCGGCGGCATAACATGGACCTATCGCACCCGGAGCTGACCTGGACCTTCGCCGGCATGCTGGTCGGCGGTGCATTTGCACTGTTCGCTACATCCGCCCTGCTGAGTGCGCTGGGCGGGCGAGTCGTAATCCCCTGGCTGGTACGTCGCAAGCTGAACGACGGAGAACAACGCAAGGCCAGCGACTACTTGAACATGCTGCATGCAGACAAGAAGAACACGCCCACCATGGGCGGCGCATTCCTTGTTCCGGCGATGCTGGTGGCCGCAATGCTGGGCGGATTCGCGCTCACTGTCGGCGGTGCAGACCCGATGCGGGTCTGGCCTGCGCTGGCCACGGCGGCGTTTGCAGTACTGGCCCATGCAGGGCTCGGGCTATGGGATGACTACTGCAAGCTGACAAAACGCGGCAAGGACGGCATCTCCGGCAAGAAGAAGCTGGCGGCCCAGACAGCGATCGCAGTTATCGCCTGCACGGCGGCGTATCGCCTGCTTGGCGACGAGGGTGCCGTGTTGGTGCTGCCGTTTGCGCAGATTCCGTTGGGCGCCTTGATGATTCCGCTCGGCACGTTCGTGATGGTCGGGGCAAGCAACGCCTACAACCTGACAGATGGGCTGGACGGTCTCGCTGGCGGCACTGGCGCAATTGCGTTCTATGCATTGGGCGGCGCGGCCGTCCTTATGGCAGTTTTTGGTGGTTCCGACCCGAGCCTGGGTTGGACCTGTGCCGTCCTGGGCGTGGCGGCGTCCGGGGCGTTGCTGGGCTTCCTGTACTGGAATCGCCACCCGGCAAAGGTGTTCATGGGTGACACCGGCAGCCTGAGCCTGGGCGCTCTGCTTGGCTTCATTGCGACTCTTGCAAGGCTGGAGCTTGTTCTGGCTGTGGCAGGTGGCGTGTTTGTGGCCGAGGCTGGCTCGGTCATGATTCAGGTGGCGTACTTCAAGGCGACCAAAGGCAAGCGCATCTTCCGCTGCTCGCCGCTGCATCACCACTACCAGTTCGGCGGCACGCACGAGTCGGCGGTCACGCGCAACTTCTGGAAGGCCGGCATGGCCTGCGCCGCGTTCGCGCTGGCACTGCTTCCGATCACGATCCGTCACCCCGACAAGCCGACGCAAACACCGGTGGCCGAGCAGTCGGCGCCGCAGCCCGGCAACGCGGTAGTCCAGCGCTGAGCTACTTCTTGGGCTTGGGCACGTACGGGAACGTTGAGCCCGACTTGTCGAAGTCGATGTACCAGCGATCACCCTTCTTGAAGAAGTACACCGTTCCGGCGACCGAGTCCATTTGTGGGCCGGTGAAGCCAAGTTTGCCCAGGTGGGCGACTACGGAAACATCGACCGAGTACTCGGTAGCGCCCTCGGAAACGCTAATCATCTCGCGTGGAGAGATTGAGTCGATTACGACGTATTCGGCTTGTTGCGGGACAACGTCGATCCAGGCCTGTTTCTCTTGCTCGTCCATGTCTCCGAGCGAGAACAGATCATCCCAGTCGTGGTCACTGACTTCTTCTTTGCTGCGTTCCAGCAGGTCCCGGATCTGCGCTTCGTCCGACTGCTTTCCTTCGAAGACGCCGCAGTAGGCCAGTACGAAAACGATCAGCACCAGAAGGATGATGCCCGAGACGATGTTGCGGACCTTGCGCTTCTGTTTGTCGTCCATGCCATATTCTAGAACGCCTGACATGTAAAGAGGACGGCCATGGCCGTCCTCTTTCGCAGATTCGCTTCATTCGGGACTTACTTGCCGATTGCGACGTACTTTCCGCCACAGGATTTTGCGAGCGCGCTGAGTGTGGTGCTGTCCTGACGCTGACCGACACCCACGCAATTCAGTGTGATGCGCGCGATACGGTTTCGGTCTTCGACTTCGTCAATCATCAGCTTCATGATCGGCGCGTAGAGCCTTGCCTTTTCGTCATTGGATTTGCCAGCCCACAGCACGTCTTCGCCGGAGTACTTACCCCAGGTGGCGTAGCCGTCGGTGTACAGGAATATGGTGTCCGGCAGGGCATCGTCGCGGTGCATGCCGGTGACGGGTCCATCCTTGTCGTCCTTCTTCTTCTTTTTCTTTTCCTTGCGTTTATCTACTTCGGTGCCGGCGATGCGTTCGCTGAGGTCATAGGCCGCGTCAAGCGCGCCGAAGACGTTCGTGCGCTTCTGGCCCTTGATCTTGCGAAGCCAGTCGGCGACTTCCGCCACGTTGTCTTCGTCCGTCGGAACCAGCTCGTCTTTCCAGATGGTCGCGTTTTCGGCGAACGAAATGACGGTGAACGTTGTGCGCTCAGGATCCATTACTTCCAGGCTGCGGATCATCTCTTCGCGGGCGAGATCGAGCTTGCAATTGATCTGGCTCCAGTCCAGCGGACGACGTGGGTCCTTGTCGTCGCCGGGGCCGCTGGTGATCGATTTCTTTAGGCGCTCTTTCTCTTCCTCGGTGATCTTCTCGGTCATGGAGACTGACGTATCGATCAGGAAGACATAGCGGTCGCTGAAGGTTTCTGTCTCGAAGACTTTCACGCGCGTGCCGCGGTCGCCCTTGCCCGACTTCGGCGGAAGGCCCTGGTCTTCGCGCTTCTTGTTGGTGAACCAGTCGATCCATTTGTCCGGGTCCGTACCGTTGTCGACTCCGGTGATCTTCTTGAGCGCGTCTGCGATGCTCTTGCGCATCTTGCCGGTTTCCTTGGCAAGGTCGTTGATGAGCGCGACAATGATCTGGTCTTCGTTCGGGCCGTCGGCATCGATCAGGGCGATGGCGGTCGCCTCGCGGACGCGCCAGCTGCCGTCGTTCAGACACTTCATCAGCGCGTGAAAGACGTCATCAACCTTGGCGTGCTTGCCGAGATGCTGGATGGCGAGCACCCGCATGTCGGTGTCCATCTTTCCTTTTTCATTCTTCGCCAGATCCACCAGCACTTTCAGGCAGGCTTCATCCTCAGTATTTGCGGCAAGCGCATCGATCATCGCCATGCGGGGACGCAGTGAATACTCATCGCGGTCGTTGATGTCTTTTTCAAACTCGGCGACTTCTTCCGGTTGGCCCATCCTGCGGATGCACTCGAGAATCGCGTTGGCGATCTTGTAGGCCTGCTTGGGGCGACCCTTGGCATCTTTGGGTGCGTTCTTGTCACCGCTGGCAGAGTCCCAGGCGCGGTCGCACTCGTCAAAGTACTTCAGTAGGGCAAGGGCCATGTCGTGGTCGAGCATACCGTACAGCCGCTCGATTGCGGTGACGACCTCCTCGACTGCTTCCTTGTCGCGCTTGAGCAGGCCTTCGGCTTCGGCCATGGCGGCCTTCTGCTCTCTCTTGTCGATGTCACCCTTGGCGGAAGCCTGCTGGGGCGTATAGCCCAGCATCAGCACGACGGCCGCTATTACGGCAATGGTTGAGACGGTCCTCATGTTCTCCTCCAGCCCTCTGTCCTCTTAAACTCTAACGAGTTTGCGAGCTTTAGGTTACAGGTATTCCGGGCTTCGACCCGCTTGCTAGGTGCTTCCAATATCTCTGTGGTCCCAGACAGGCTTTCGTTTCGCCAAAAATGCCTCCGGGCCCTCGGTGGCGTCGTGCAAACTGAGCAGTCTTTCGAGATAAGCGTGCTCAATGCCACCAATCTGTGCGGCAAAGCGCTCAGCGGCACCGGCGCGCAACAGGCGAGTCGCCTCCATCAAGGGACCGCGCGGCAAGTTGCCGAAGTGGCTGACCTCATGCTCGATGGCGCTTGCCAGGTCATTGACGACCTTGGCCCCTCCTCCCCGTTGCGAGAATTCCGCAGCCGTGAGCTTCTGCCCGCTCTGAATCAGCTCGGACGCGAGCGTAGCCGGTAGCTTGCGGGGCATCAGAACAATTGCAGCTGGCGGGTAACAGCCGAGCTGGATTTCCGGAGTGGCGAAGATGGAGCGCTCTGAGGCCACAATCTGGTCGCAGGCCAGCGCGAGCTCCAGCGCGCCGCCGAGGCATGGGCCATCCACGAAACAGATCGTCGGCACCGGGCAGCGGAGAAGCTCTTCAATCAAACTGTGCGCAGCGCGCAGCATGCGTCGGCAGTTCTCATGACCGATGTGCTCAGAGACGTCAGCCCCTGCAGAGAACTTTTCGCTCAATGCGCTCTGCAAGAAGACCGCACTGTGGTCATCTCGGGCGCGAAGCGCATGCAGGGTTTCACGCAATGTATTCTGCAGCGCCGCAGTAAGGATGTTGTGCGGCGGCGCGTTGATGGAAATGCGGGCGATTCGGTTGGCGACGATGACGTCAATCGTCATGGCTAGACCTCGGGCTCAATGTACTCGTAACTTACTACCTGCCCTGAGTCGTCAAACTCAAGGACCCACGCAGAGGCATGCCCGCACGTGTGGCACGGCACTCCCAGAGCTGCAACCGCGCCGGGAATGTTATTGCTGTGAGAAACCCAGACGGATGTGCCGGTGGGCTTGGCAATGCGAAAGCTGCGCGCAATGTGCAAGCTGTCGTCCTGAGCCGGCTCCACGCTGCATGCTTTGCCGATCTCTTCGGCCGTTTGCCTGCATCGGCGGTGGGGGGCGCATCGCAACTCGTCGATTGGTTGCGATTTCAGGTATTTGGCCATCCATTTGGCCTGCCGTACTCCGCGGGCGGATAGCGGCCGGTCGCAGTCAGGACCGTTCCAGCCGTAGTCGGCCTCTGCGTGGCGAATGAGATAGATCGTAGCCATGAAAAACCATTAGCCGGTCGTGATACTGCTAGTGGCCGTGGACGGTAAGGTAGGCCACTCACATCCCACTTGTATGTATAGGCTTGTATAACGACGTGAGCGTCCACAAGCACCTGAACCGGAGGATAGCGTGAAGACGATCGGGGCTCGCCTCCTTCTGGCATCTTTTGTACTCGCTGCGTTGGGGCTGCTGTCGCTGTCCCGCGCGCAGTCTGCGCCTGAGCAGCCAGTCACCAAGTTTGACGACTACCTGCAGCTCGAGCGCCGCGTGCAGACCGTGGCCGAAAAAGTCCGTCCGGCCGTCGTCGGCGTCCGCATGAGCGGCTCATCCGGTTCGGGCTGCTTCATTTCTGACGATGGCTGGATTTCCACTTGCGGCCACGTGACGGGGCCAAAAGTCGGTACCCCGTGCCGAATCGTCCTGTTTGGCGGCGAAATGCTCGAAGCCGTTACCGCGGGCTGGAACGAAGAATTTGACCACGCCCTCATCAAGGCGGACACCAAGGGCCAGAAGGTCCCGTTCTGTCCGCTGGGGGACTCCGACAAGGTGAAAGCCGGCCAGTGGCTGGTGCCGATGGGGCATCCCCTCGGCCCGGAAGCCGGGCGCGACCCGGTGGTGCGCGCGGGACGTTGCCTCGCGCCAGACAACGGTCGCGGGATGATCGTTACGGATGCGCCCGTGATCAGCGGCGACTCCGGTGGGCCTGTGTTCGACCTTGACGGCAACATCGTCGCCATCAACCAGTCGATCCAGACGAACAACGTATCCATCAATAACGTCACGCCCGTGAAGGCGCTTAAGGAAATGTTGGCCGACCTCAAGGCCGGGAAGACCTTCGGAAACGCCACGAACCCGAGCTGGGGCAAGGGCAATCGAGTGCCGGCGGAAGGTGAACTGACCGGCAAAGAAGTGAAGGACTATCAGAACGCGGTAAAGGCACTCCAGGATCGTGACCTGAAGCGCGCATGCAAGCTGTTCGACGATCTGCTGAAGCCGGAGAAGCGAACGGCAGATGTGCTCTACAATGCTGCCTGTGCCTACTCACTCTATTCTGCGGAGTTGAAGGGCAAGGAATCCGAGGAGGCCGCCAAGAAGGCAATCTCGGCACTGTCGCGCTCAACCGACGCTGGATGGCGCGACATGGACCACGCGGGCAGTGATACTGACCTCGACGCCATCCGCGACCGGGACGATTTCAAAGAGTGGATGAAGAACGGTCGCCGCGCCAGCAAGCGCCCGGTCGTGGGCATGGCCGTCCGCTCATACAAGGGGGTCCGGGTTGATGACGTGCTTCCGAATTCGCCGGCCGGAAAAGCCGGATTTGAATCCAACGACATCATTGAGCGTGTGGATCGCGACAAGGTGGAAAAGGCCACAGACTGGGTTGAATGGGCGATCTCCCGCGGAATCACTGAAGAGCAAGAGATCAAGATCAGTCGTGGAGGAAAACGCCAGGTGCTGCATCTGACGATTCCGGCGTTTGGCGCCCGCGTTTTTGGCCAGGGCGGCGCCCGCATTATTGAGCTGATGGAAGGTGGTTTGGCCTTCAACGCCGGCCTGCGGGAAGACGACGTGATCGTGAAAGTCGGCGATCTCGATATCGACGGTGCGCTGGATTTCGCCAACGCCATGATGATGATCGACGGAAACAGCGAAACCGAACTCGAGGTCAAGCGCGGCTATTCGCGTGAGCGCATCAAGTTCAGCTACTCGACCGGCGAAGTTGCCGGCGAAGACAGCGGCGACGGTGCGTTGGCCCGCGATGACTGGAAGCAGGGAGGTCATCTGCTGGTGCTCTGGGCCAAGCTGCTTGAAGGCAAGGCCAAAGGCACGGTCTTTCCTGTGAAGCAGAAGGGCAAGCAGGTCTCGTTCGCGACCGTCGTAGGCAAGGACGGCTACCTCGTCACCAAGGCAAGCGAGATTGATGAGGCGATCAAGATCGAGTTGCTGGACGGAACGACGCCATTCGAGGCTAAGGTCGCGGGCCGCAATGACCGTCACGACATCATGCTTCTGAAGTGCGATCGCAAGTTCGCCAAGTGGATCGATTTCGGCGCAGGGACGACTTCCGAGGAATTCCCCAAGATCGGTACCATGCTGGCGAGCGTTGATGCGAAGGGCGACTGCTTCGCCCACGGCTTCGTGGCTTTGCCGCCCTATGACAGCGACAAGATTGCCGGCCAGCCGGACCCAAACAGCCCATTCGTCGGCATTTCCGCCAAGGATGCGGATGGCGGCGGCGCCGAGGTCACCAGCATCACTCCGGACATGCCCGGGGCCAAAGGCGGACTGAAAGTAGGCGACGTGGTGCTGAAGATGAGCGGCCAGACCGTCGACGACTGGAACGGCCTGATAGCCATGATTCGCGGCAGAAAGCCGACGGACAAGGTCACGTTTACCGTCAAGCGCGGCGAGGAGATGCTGGATCTGGAAATCCAGCTGGTCCCGAGGGCCGAAGCCCTGGGGCAGAAAGTGCCAAGCAAGGGCACTGGCAAACCCGAGTTGGGCGTCTTTCAGTCCAAGGCGGCACCCGAGGGCAAAGGCGTGCAGGTTGGCTACGTCAAGCCGGGCTCACCGGCGGAGCTGGCCGGGCTGAGCAGCGGCGAGATACTGCTCAAGATCGACGACACGGAGATCTCCGAGCAGCGAAACATCGACGACGCGGTAAAGGCCCACAAGATCGGCGACAAGATCGGACTGATCGTCCTGCGTGACGGCAAGGAAACACGCCTGGACGTCGAACTGGCCGAAGAAGACGCGCCGCCGCCTCCTCCCGGCGGGGGACGTCCCAATGTCAAAGGACCGATCAATGATCGATACACTCATCTCGGCAAGGTGATCCAGCACGACGGCGTGACGATGCCCTCCCAGCAGGGCTGCCCTGTGTTCGATTTGAAGGGCAATCTCGTGGGGTTGAATATCGCACGTGCCGATCGCACGCGGACGTTCGCCCTTACAGCCAAAGAAGTTGCGACAATATTGGCAGAGCTGATGCCCAATAGCGACTAATCGCACCGTAATTGGGCATTTGGACGGAATTTGTCATCCCTACTGTCGGTGGGTAACGGTATGATCCGACCGATTCTATGGTTATGACTTTGGCAGGCGAGCGGGCGGAATGCCAAATACCCAGGCCGAAATTGACGAAGCGTTCCTGAACTTCGTGCACGAGCGCGGTCATGTCACGGCGCTCGAGGCGGAAACGCTGCGATCAGAGCTGCGGCGTCGAAAGTCCACGCAAAAGAACATGACCATGCATGCTCTTGTGATTCACAAGGGCCACCTCACCAAGACCTACGCAGACCAGCTCTATGACGCCATGATGGGCGTATTGTCAGAGCCGACACTACTGCCCGACGCGCCAAACGATGACACGGCGCAGGCCCCGCGCCGCGAAACCGGACGCCACACAGATCGTCGCCCGACCAATCAGGTAGATCAATCCAGTCGACCCACAGACAAGCGCCCGACGGATGCAGTCGATCGTAGTACCGCGCCAACGGACAAGCGCCCGACCACGCCAACGGACAAGCGGCCCACCAGCGGAATCGACGACGCAAAGCGGCCGACAACGCGCCCCGTCGAAGACAGCAACGCAGGCAAGAGCACAACCGCCCGCAACACCGGACAGGCCAAAGGCAACGGCTGGAACCTGCATCGTGATACGGACGCGCTGAGCCGTGAAGACAAGGAAGTTCCGGCCGGCACGATCATCGCTGCCAGCGACATGACGATTGCGCAGGTCCGTCAGAAGATCGGAATCGACGAAGGCGTCAAGCTGCTCAGCGACAAGATGCAGTCGTCACTTGCCCAGTACCAGCCTGATGCGACGTCCGACAAGAAGCGCTATGTCGTGGTGCGCGAAATCGCGCGCGGCGGCATGGGTAAGGTGCTGGAGGTCGAAGACACCGAGTTGCGTCGAAGCGTCGCATTGAAGGTCTTGCGCAAGGAACTGCTCGGTCGTCGAGACGTTGTTGAGCGCTTCCTGGAAGAAGCCCAAATCACCGGCCAGCTCGAACACCCCAACATTGTCCCGGTCCACGAGATGGGCGTGGACGGTGCGGGCAATCTCTACTTTACGATGAAATTCGTCGAGGGCCTGAGCCTTGCCGAAGTGCTGTTGCGGCTACGCGAAGGCAACCGCGACATGCGTCGTGAATTCGACTTGATGCGACTGCTGGATACCTTCATCAAGATCTGCGAAGGCATGAGCTTTGCCCACAACCGCGGCGTGATCCACCGAGATCTTAAGCCCGCCAACATCATGGTCGGCCGATTCGGTGAAGTGCAGGTGATGGACTGGGGCGTTGCCAAGGTAATCGGCCGCCAGTTCCGCAGCAGCAGCGACAGCAATATCGTGCTGACGGATCGCCTCGATATGGGCGCATCACAGACCATGATGGGCGCAATCATCGGCACGCCAAGCTACATGTCGCCGGAGCAGGCCAAGGGCGATATCGACGCGATCAACCACCACAGCGACATTTTCAGCATGGGTGTGATCCTGTACGAAATGCTGTGTCTGCGCTCGCCATGGACCGGCAAGTCCAGTGACGAAGTGCTTGACCAGGTGCGCGAAATGACGCCCGTCAAGCCGCGTGAGCGAAACCCGGAAATCGAAGTGCCCGCAGAGCTCGAGCGGCTGGCGCTGAAATGCCTCGAGAAAGATCCGGATCGACGTATCGACACCGTCGCCGAGCTGGCAGAGAACGTCCGCAACTTTATCGAGGGCCGAGCCATGGGCTCGGTCGAGTACTCGCCAATGCGCCTGGCGATGAAGTGGATTGGCCGAAATCGCAAGGAAGTCATCGGTGCCTTTGCTGCGTTGGTACTGGTGGTTGGCGGTATTCTGGGCACGCTCTGGTACATCAAGAAGCTCGATCAGGACAAGATTCTCGGTCTGAATGATGACGCCCAGTCGCTCATGCAGGAGTGGGAGCCGTTGGCCAAGGACGGCAAGTTCCGCGACGCCGAGATCAAGATAGATGAGGCAAAGAACCTGTTCCAGAAAGTCATCGCCGTGAACGAAGGCGATGAGACAGCCGGTGAGGGTCTTACGTCAGTCGAGCAGGCGGCCGAGGAAGTACGCAAGCTCCGAGCGAAATTCGCTCAGGAGGCTGCGCTCAGGGAACAGCGGGACAAACTGTTGAAGGAAGCCCGGAAATCAATGGATGCCGGCCTGGCTGACCCGATCTTCGGCTATCGAGGGCTGGAGGCCGCCTACGACAAGGCTGGTGCCGTGCTCGCGCTTGAACCGGAAAACAAGGAAGGCAAGGACATGCGTGCCGAGGCAACCAATGAGTTGGCCAAGGTTGCGCGCGACGAGCGCCAGTGGGAAATCATGAAGATGTGGATCAATCGGCTCGAGGACACCGGCCTGCTTCAGGACGAGTTGAAAGAACGCAAGCGCGAGTACGCAATGGGCCGCTGATCACCAGGGCAACGCATCCAGGTCCAGATTCCCGCCGCTGATAACCACGCCGACACGCTTCCCCGGAAACTTGACCGTGCCGGAATGCAATGCAGCGTAGGCCAGCGCACCGGTCGGCTCGACTGTTAGCTTCATGCGCTCCCAGATGAAGCGCATGGCCGCGACAATGGCCGCGTCATCCACGGTGACCATGTCGGACACCAGCTCACGAATGATTGGAAACGTCAGCTTGCCCAGCGAAGGCGTACGCGCACCGTCGGCGATCGTCTCGGGGTTCTTCACGGTTTGCAGGACGCCCGTCTTGAATGAGCGCGTGGCATCGTCGGCCGTTGCGGGCTCGACGCCAATTACTTTGCAGCCCGGGTTCACGGCGCGCGTCGCAACTGCACAGCCTGATAGCAGCCCGCCTCCGCCGCAGGGTGCCAGCAGTATGTCCAGTCCGGGCGCCTGGGCATGCAGCTCAAGCGCCACCGTTCCCTGCCCGGCGATGATGTCGGCGTGGTCGTAGGGAGGAATCAGCGTCAGGCCGCGCTCGGCTGCCAGCTTTGCGCCCAGTTCCTCACGTGTCTGCCGGTGCTTTTCGTACAGAACGATCTCGCCTCCGTAGCCGCGAGTGGCAGTGACTTTCACGGCCGGCGCATCTTCCGGCATCACGATCACAGTCGAGATGCCAAGCAGCGAGCCTGCCAACGCGATCGCCTGCGCATGGTTGCCCGAGCTGTAGGTCAGCACGCCCGCGCCTTTAGGCAGCCGCGACAGCGCGTTGTAGGCGCCGCGAAACTTGAACGCGCCCACGCGCTGTAAGTTTTCACACTTGAAGAAGACAGACGCACCGCAGTGCGCATCCACCGTGCGCGACGTATGCACCGGTGTCACATGCGCCAGCCCCTTCAGGCGCTCGCCCGCGCTGAGAATGTCGTCGATTCCAACCATCGCGCCAATCTAGCAAGGCTAGATGTCGACAGAGAGTGCCTCGATGGTGTCGTTGAACAGCTCGGCCGCTACATCGAGTTTGGAAAGCAAATCCTCGGCGTCCTTGGGCCACATCAGTTGCTCAAGCTCGGCCGCGACCTTGTGCGGCAGATCGTGCAGCGTGTAGCGGAAGCCGTAGTCAAAGCG
>JAGQRH010000018.1 GCA_020425605.1 Planctomycetota bacterium
TGGCAAGACCGTCGCCCCGCCGGTTGAACGAAAGAAGATCGGCACTTTGCAGGTGATGTCCGGCCGCGCAGAGCTGGTTGCGTCCGACGGTACTACCAGCCGTTTCCAGGAACAGGAGCTGTTCGCCGGCGACCGCATTCGCACGCGCTACAACGCATGTGTGCGGATTAAGCTTGCGGGCGGTGACCTGACTCTCGGGCGCGATACACAGGTCCTGTTGAGTTCCGACGCTGAGCTGACCCTTGAGCAGTATGACGGCAAGGAGCGGGGTCAGATCGCCCTGAACCGTGAGAAGGGCGTCACCGGCGATTCCCTGCAGGTGAAGGTCGAAGACTACGCAGTTTACCTGATGCATGGTGCAGCACTCATTGAACGCAAGCGCCATGGCATGGTGGTCAGCAAGACCGTTGGCTTCGCAACGGTCACGCATGACACGCTGGGCTCGGTACTGCTGGATGAGTCCAACGGCTACGAATCCGATATCGAGTTCGGCAAGGAATACACTGAGCCCAAGGCCAAGCGCGTTTCGCTGCCGGACTGGGCCAGCAAGTCTCGCCGCCAGGACGTCATGGCTGCGCTCGCCACCGTCATTGCTGATCGCAAGTATAGCAATAACGAACGCAGCTATGTCATCAACAGTCTGCCAGACAGACTTGATGATCTGCTGATTCACGCAACGACGAACGAGGCTGTGATCACTCTGCTGACCACTGCCATCGGTAATGAAAAGCTGAATGGCGCGGCGCTGATTAAACTGGTTTCCGAAGTCGAGGTGGCATACTTCGACGTAGCCGAGCTTACGCCTGAAGCGATCACCGGACATGCGAACCGGGCCGCAATGGCGGCCGAGGGTTTTGACCAGTGGAAGGATTACTTCTACCGGCTCATGCGCCCACCTGTTGAGCCCAAGTCCAAGCCGAGCTCAACGACGACGGAGTCATCTGATCCGACCAAGCTCAAGCGGGTAGACGATCCGCCCGTAAAGAAAGTGAAGACACCCACCCAGAACACTGGCAGCGATCCGGCAGAAGACGGCGAGAAAGAACCTGAGAAGTAATCGGACGCAGTGCTTCGCGGCCTCGGGCTGTAGCCCCTCCGCAGCCCACACCCCTTGAGGAAAGAGCCGGTCTGATGACCGGCTCTTGTTTTGTTCAGATGACTACTGTTCGTCTTTGGCTTTCTGCAGCCATTGGCGAATATGCTCCCGGACGGCCTCATAGTGGGGATCGCGGTCGAGCGCCTCTTCGAACTTCTTTTCGGCATCAGCATACTTGCCCTTGAGGAATAGCAGCCGACCCTGGAAATACGAAGTCTCGAATGACTTCGGATTGAGGTTCTGCAGCGTGCGCACGACCGGCTCCGCCTTGTCCGCTTCATCGTCTTCAATGAATGCGCGGGCAAACCGGACCTGCTTGCGGAACTCGACGAGGTCTTCGTACTCCGGCCCACGCGGGTCTCGCGGCAGATCTTGCGCCGGATTCATCTTCACGCGCACGGAAAACTGCGGCCCCGCCTCAAGCATCTGCTGAACCGGAATGCGGATGTACTTGCCGTAGGTATGCGGCGCGGCAGACACCCATAGTTCTCCGGTCGTAACATTGGTGATGACGCTGTGGCAACAGATGCCCGCGTCGATCGCGTTTCGGTTGCCGAGTCCAATGTCCTTGTCGCCTCGTCCTTTGCGGTCACGCAGGATTTCCTGCGCGATGGTCGGGTCTATGCTGCCCAGGTGACGTTCCGTCAGCTCCTCCAGGCGCTGCCAGCGATATGTGGTAGTTGCTCTCTCGATCTGTTCCTTGTTGACCGCATCGCCGGCGAATGGCTCGGTCAGCATATGATTGGTCTGCAAGAGCAGCCCCGGCTTGTCCGCCTCACGCATTGCGCAATGGCCGGGGGACTTCTCAATCACCACGGCCCGCTTGTCCTTTCGCGTCGCAATCATGTACGTGTCGCTGACGAACACCTGCGTCTCATTGATAAGCTCGTACGCCTCATCAATGGTGCTGCATTGCGCAAGCACGCGGCGTACCAGCATCGAAACCGGCGTTCCGATGTGGCCGAAGCTGACTTCATCTGTGCGGGCGGCATTCACGTGAATGCTGAGCCCTTCCTTGTTCATGCCAGTGACAGCACCCGCCATGCCGGCCCAGGCCACGTGAACGTACGGGATTCCCTTTTCCGGCCATACGTAAAGGACTGCCTTGTCCTCGTCGAAGACCTTGCCGGCCTCAAAGTCGAAGTTGCGCCCCACGATCAGCTGGCCGTCCTTGGAAGCCTTGCCCCAGGCGGCGAAGCTGGTGCACCCGACAAACTCGCTGGTGGTGACCAGGGGGTTGTCGATGAAAATGTGGCTGATGTCGTGCGCCGCATGATAGTTGAGGATGCGGTGGTACAGCGGCGCTTCCTCCGGGTGGTGATCGATACTGCCTTCGGTGAGACCCAGAACCTCGAGTTTCTCGTCGTCACTGATGTAGTCCGGCAGATCTCGGTTGTTGATCGCGACCAGTTGCTTCACGAGCCAGTAGGAAGCCTTGTTGGGCAGGAACTCGTTGATCTTTTCGATCAGCAGCTTCTCCTGCTCTTCAGTCAGGTCCTGATTCAGTCTGGCGTTGGCGTAGCCACGCTCCCAGCGATTGCCCGTCAGTCCGATTTCATGAATCCCGTCTCGCTCGCGGCGCCAATTGAGCCCGAGCTGCTTGACAGGCAGATCCTGTACTGTGCTGCTGATGATCTCGGTCTTGGCGAGTTCGCGGCTGCCTTCGTACATGGGCGGCTGGGCGATGCACCAGTTGCTGACATAGACGGACACGCCAACCAGCAGCGCAATCAGCAGAGCGACGAGTGCCATGCCCAGCCGGGTGACCCAGCCGTGAATTCGCGGAAAGGAAGGACGCTTGCCGCGCCGCAGCGCTGCCAGCTCTGCCTTCATCACAGAGTGCACACGCTGCTTGAGTTCGGCGGCTTGCCGCTCATCCGCCAGCCCGGTCGTCGCAATCGGATCGAGGACCTTGATGATCGTGTCCGGATGATGAACGGCCGGGCTGCCCTTTCGGACTGTGGCACCCGTGCCGTCAATAACGACCGGGACGACCGGAACCTGGGCGTCGATGGCCAGCATGAACGCGCCATTCTTGAAGCGACGCATATTGCCGTCCGGGCTGCGAGAGCCCTCTGGAAAGACAAGGATACTCACGCCGTCCTTCAGCCAGTCGAGGGCCTTTTCAAACCCCTGAGGGCGCTCAGGATCTGCATCCTCCGCCTGCTCATCGATCTGGATGTGGCGGCAAAGCTTGTTCAGTTCGCCCATCAAGGGGTACTTGAAAGGCCAGCCCTTGATCATCCAGCGTGCGTTCACGGGCAGCATCAGGGCCATCAGGATATCGAGCGTCGACTGATGATTGCAGACGATCACACAAGGGGCTGGAAACGCCTTGCGCCGACAGTTGATGCGGCGCTGCTGGCCGAAGGGGAAGAGCCGGAAGAACCAACGAGCCAGGCCCCGCTGGCCGGAATAGAATGCGTCTCCGCGGTGCTTGGCAAAGAATCGGTCGGCGACCCAATAGGGCAATTCAAGCACGAACAGGAACAGCAGCAGTTGGACGCCCAGCAGCCCATATGCGCAACCGGCGCGCACGACGTTCATCACCACGTTGGATGGCGGCGGAAAGCCGTATTCCGGATCGGCGGAGTCCGCCATTTCAGTCCTCAGTAGCCACTTGCGCAATCGCCCGTGGGGCTCGCAGAATAGGTATATTCAGGGGTCGCTCGAGTGCCAGATACCGCGTGAAAGCGCGGCAGTATAAACATGACTGCAGAAACCATCCGTAAGCAAGTGGATCAAATCGTCGCCGACGAGTTCGAGCTCGATGCAGGCGCGATCAAGCCGGAAAGCGACCTCTATGACGACCTCGGCCTCGACAGCCTGGACGCCATCGACCTTGTCGTGGCGCTGGAAAAGAACTTCGGCTTCAAGGTCGAAGAAGGCGCCGCCCGCAAGATCCGCAAGCTTGAGCAGCTATACCAGTTCGTAGCCGAACGGGTTGCGTGACCAGTGGCGCGGACATTTCTGCCGTGCGTCAAACCACGCGCAGCGTCAACTCCGCCACGTCCTTATCGCCGTCGCGCAGCACGGCCTTCACCCTGGTTCGTCCTTCCTCGACAGGCTCGGCGCCGAGCGTCAATTCCAATTCGCGCCCGGGACCTGTCGGGTTCATGAACTTCGCACGCGAAACCTCAGCCAGCCGCACCTCACGCCCGAGCAACCGCCCTGCGAAGTGCACAGCCGCCGCAACCTGCACCACTGCCGGCAATACCGGCCCATCCGGGAAGTGTCCCCTAAAGAATTCCTCGGAGCCACTGAAGCGCAGGAGCGCAGTGCCGTCATCGAATGACAGCGTCGCAGCTTGAAGCTCAACGGCCAGTGTCATCCGCCCTCCTTTGGCTCGAACAGCCTGTCAGGCCATGGCTTGTCGCGTGCTGTAAACTCCGTGATCTTGATTGTCAGCTTGTAGGGCGGTCCGTCCGACTGGACGCCCGGCTCCCGCAAGACGATTGTTGAAGGTCGTTGTTCCCGCCAGTCGTACTGGTCGACTCGATATAGCGGGCGGTCACTCTGCTGGTACTCATACCAGTCGACGTGAGCAGGATCGCCGACGAGGTTTACAGACAAGTCGCCGGACTGCCCAAGGAGCTTTGCACGAGTTCCCAACTCGGTGGCCTGCAGCTGCGCCTCGTCTACTCGTAGATGGCCGAAGTCCGGCCGAGTCCTGATCCATCCCGGTTTGAACAGGGCACTGAGCAGAAAGACGCGTCGAATGTCACGCGCGATGTTAGTAATGACCTTGCCGTCAAATTCTTCGGCGGCAAACACGACCGTTTCCGTGCTTCCGTCGCCAACTACGTCGAACAGCTTCAGGCCCTGCTCTGTCATGCCCTGAAGCCGAAAACGATCAGGACGTTGCACGACGAGGTACCCGACAAGTGTGCGCGTGGTGATGCGGAAGTCGATCGTCACTGTCTGCACACACTTGAATTGTTCCGGCCACCGCTCGTTGAACGCCGCCGTTACTGCCGCCCCCGTCAGTTCGGGTGTCGGCGCGGGTTCGAGGCGCTTGTACGGGTCCGTTTCGGCGCAGCCCACTAGCGTGAGCAGCAGCAGGATGAGGGCACTAGTCCGCATGCTTTGTCTTGACCTCCAGCAACGTCGGCACAACCGTCAATGTCAGCACCAGTGCGCTGATCACGCCAATCGCCGTCGTCACGCCGACACTGAACAGAGCCGGGTGCCTGGCCAGCGCCATGGAACCAAACCCGAACAGCGTCGTCAGCGCCGCCACAAGTACGCCCGCACCCGCATGCTTCAGACGCTCGTCGGCTTGTTCCCGACTGTCTGACCCACGATAGGTCTGCACGAAGAAGATGCCGTAATCAATACCGAGCCCGGCGATGAACACGGTCACCAAGGTGTTGATGATATTGAACGGGATACCGATCAACCCCATCAGCCCCAACGTCCAGACGATTCCTCCGGCCACAGGCACCAGCGCCGTGGCCACTTCACGTAGCTTGCGGAAGGTAAGCCACAGCACCACAAGCACCAGCAGCAGGCTCAGCCCACCCATGAGTACCAAGTCGTGTCGAATGAACTCGATCATACGGCCGACGAAGGCAGCCTTGTTCAGCACGATCGCGGCGGGCTGCCGCGCCTTCAATTCACTGAGCCTGGAGACGTCAAGCTGTGTCGTAGTGCCAATGTACCAGCGCCCATCCTGCTTGCTGACGAAGTTGCCAAGCAGCAGCCAGATCGGCCGCTGCTGCAGCGCAGCTGGATTCAGCGTGGCCGGGTCTTCGGCAAGTGCCAGTTTGTCGAAGAACGCCGTGAGCGCCTTCTCACTCACTCGCATTTCACGCGAAGGGTTGTTGGGGTCGCGGGCCGCCGTCTCGCGAATCAGCTTGCGAAGACCCTCCAGCCGATCCCCGTTCCAGAAGCGCCTCCAGCGCGACACGTTGTCCAGTTGCGTCTGTGTCGCCGGAAGCACCCATGCGGCGCTCTCGTACTTCGCGCCCAGCTCGTGCAGGTCGTGCGCAGCCAGATCGTTCTGTCGCAGCGCTTCTTCCAGGTCATTGCCGCCAACAACGACCAGCGTTCGGCTGAGAGTTTCCTGCCCGAATGTCTGCGCGACCAGCTTCTCGGCCGCTCGGGTCCGCTCGCTCTTGCCGTCCAGGTTCGTGACGTCGCCGTCAAAGCCCACGCTCGGCAGAAACGCCGCCAACACCACGGTTACCAATCCAACTGTGCATAGCACTGGCCAACGAAACCGGCGCCGCGTTCGTTGCAGAGCACCGATCGCCCCGGATAGCGCGGAAGCCGCCTGAGATTTCGGACCCATCTTTCGCAGTAGCTGTGGCCCGGCGGTGAATGCGAATACCAATGAGCCCGCAATGCCCGCAATCGCCATCTCGGCCAGTTGGTGCAGGCCGTCGAATTCCGAAAACCGAAGCACGGAAATCGCCAACACCGTTGTCAGCATCGCCACGAAGCCCGGCCTGCCGACATACCGCAACGCAAGACGGGCGCGACTTTCCCGGTCACCGTCCAGGCTGCTGTAGGTGGTCAGCAGGTGAACCGCATAGTCGACCGAGATGCCCAGCAGGACTGCGCCGAAGCCGGCAGTGATCGCGGACAGTTCGCCATGGATCCAGCCCTGTGAGCCAAGGGCGAAGCTGAAGCCAAAGCCGACACTCAACAGTGCAATCAAAATCGGCGAGACCGCCCGGAACGCGACGATGAAGAGCAAGAGTACCGCAATCACCGACGTCGCGATTGTCAGGTGCATGTCAGTCTTCAATACCTCGGCGTTGTCGACACTGCTTCGATGCGCGCCGATTACGTGCGGCGTAACGCCGTCTGGAAGCTCCGCCAGCGCGGCATCCATGGCGGACATCAGCTCGCGACCTCTGCCGGTGTTACTCGATGGCACGTCTGACTCGAGCAGAATCACCGCCAGCCGCCCGTCTGCGCTGAGGATTCGGCCGTCAGCGTCCGACTTGCCTGCGAATCCGGAGTTCAGCTTCTCAAAACGCCGCAACACCAGTTCGTCGAAGCCGAAAGGGTCGCTCCGAAATCTATCGACGACCTTGATACCCTCGGCCCCGGCCTGCCCATCCACATAGCGCTGAAGGGCCGCACCGTAGTAGTCGGCGTTCAGGCGTCCTTCCACCTGCCCCTGCATGGCTTCATCGAACAGCAGCGGCGCCTTGCCGATATAGAGGCTGCCTATGTCTTCCTGCGCCGATTGGTCGATTCGAGAGACGACTTCGCTGATGCCGTCGACCTTGCGTAGCGCGGCATCCGCCTGGTCCACCGCGGCCGCGAGTGTTGCCGGATCGTCACACTCCAGCGCGACTACGATGCGCTCCAGCCCGCGGTAGCGGTGCATGGCAAGCTGCGCCTCGGAGACCACGGGCTCATCGTGCGGCAGCAGGGCGAAGACGTCTTCCTGGAAGTCAATGCGAAGCGCGCCAATCAGCGACAGCACAAGCAACACAATCAGGATAGTCGGAAGCACGACCGGCTTGCGCCTGCAGAAATCAAATAGTTGCTCGAACGGTCCGCGCATGCGGGGTGAGTGTGCCGCTGGTCCATGAAGGCCGCCAGTGTACAGACAAGGACGACGGCGCCACCTGCCGGAAAACTGGCAGTTATCAGGCGGGATGTGTGGCCTCGCGGACCTCGTTGATCAGCGCATCCGTGCCAAGGATCGCACCCGCCACTCCGAAGCCGGTCACGCAAGCCCCAAAAATCCCCGGCGTACCGGTGCCTGCCCCGGTGACATATAGCCCTGCATACCGCGTACGCCGACGGACTCCGTTGCGCCCCTGTGCGCTCAGGCCGGGCTGCATGCCGTATACGCCACCGCGAGGATAGCCGGCATAGTCGCGCAACGTGAGCGGAGTAGATGCGTCAATCACGTTGATGTGCCCTCGCAGTTGCGGGATACGCTGCACGACCATGGCGATGATGTTTGAGGTCAGCCTGTCTTTCAGCGCCCCGTACTCCGCGTCGCGCCTGAGAGTGCGGCTGTTCTCCCACTTCTCGAACCACTCCCAGCGCGCGCTGCCCAGGGCACTGAATAGCTGCGGGCCGGACATCGGCGGTGGCAGGTTGACGATGGCGTCGGCCGGGCCCTGGAGCTGCGGGTCGTAGAAACAGTCTGGGTCGTCTTCGCGCAGCAGGTAATGGTTGTGTCCCCCCACGTCGGTCAAGTCTGCGGCGGGATCAACCGTACCGTAGACGACGAAGGCGCCGATGCACTCTTCGGCGTTGGCCATGCGCTTGCGCAGGGCGCTGCGGTATGCGTCTTCGGGCAGCAGCTTGACCGCGACCCGCGGATGCACGGCCAGGATTACCTCTCCGGCTTCCAGAACTTCGCCATTCACAAGCTCGACGCCGGTCGTGCGGTCACCCTCTACCAGCACACGAGCGACGGGTGCCCGCACGCGCAGTTCGCCACCCAGCTCCTGCAGGCGGCTGACAAGTGGCTTCGTGATCGCGTCTCCCCCACCTTCAACATAATGGGGCCCCTCGACCGCGCTGCCCACCACGGCCGCGTGGATGGCCAGCGGTACTTCTGCGGCACGTACCGCGTACAGAGACGACTGCGCACAGATCAGCGACCTGAGCCGCGCACTTGCGCCCAGCCCCTGAAGGTAGGCCTCCAGGCTGGTCTCAAACAGCTCGCGGTCGTAGGCACCCTCGGCATCCGGATTCAGCGAGTGCCAGTTGAGCGACGCTTCTACGCGGACCATCTTTGCTACATATAGCTCGATCTTCGCGGCTTCGGCCGGGCACTCACGCTTGAGCGCTGCCTCCACCTTATCCCACCCGACCGGCACGCAGAAATCCCCCGAGGGCAGGCTGATCCTATCAAAGCACTCTCGATCAAGCGGTACCGTCGGCACGTCCACACCCAGGTAGCGAAACAGCCGCCACATGGTCTGGCCGGGGGACAGCGACCCCACGTAATGCACGCCCGTGTCGAAGCGGCAGGCACCCTGGGGTCCGCGGCGCTGGAACATCTGCATGCAGCCGCCGGGGACATTGTGCGCTTCCAGCACCAACGGCGTCCGCCCGTGCTTTGCCAGCACGATGGCGGCCGAAAGCCCGCTGATTCCTGAGCCGACGATAATGGTCGAGTGAGTCACCGACTCATCAGAAAGAACGGACGCCCCGAGCGCAAGCGACGGGGAAACCACACGCGGTCGGAATGTCCGCGCGACTAAGGCCGGGAAAGGACAACTGCCGCATTGGTTCCGCCGAAACCGAAGCTATTGACCAACGCGTGCTTGAGCGAGCGCTCGAGGGTGCCCGAAACAACGTTGATCTTCGCCGCGCCGTCTTCCTGCGTTTCAAAATTAATGTTGGGCGCGATGAAGCCGGTCTGGAGCATCAGCGCGCTGTACAGGATTTCGCTTGCGCCGCTCATCCAGCATTCATGACCGGTCATGCTCTTGGTGCTGCTGACCGGCGTCTGCTCGCCGAAGATGTCGCGGATCGCCTCGGCCTCTTTGGCGTCGCCAATCGGTGTGCTGGTGGCATGCGCGTTGATGTAGTCAATCGCACCCGGCTCAATCTCTGCGTTTCCGAGCGCCATCTGCATTGCACGACGGGCGCCGTCACCGCTCGGCAGCGTCAGATGCTCGCCGTCGCTGCTGAAGCCGTAGCCGCGCACTTCCACCAGCGGCTTGCCACCCCGGGCCTTCAGGTGGCTATCGCTTTCCAGGATCAGCGCCGCCGCGCCGCCGCTCGGGACCAGGCCGTCACGGCCGCGATCAAACGGGCGACTGGCAGCGACAGCATTGTCCGCGCGTTTGCTGAAAGTTCCCAGCGCGTCGAAGCTCGCCATCGACTCCCAGTTGATTTCCTGCATTCCGCCGGTGACCACCACGTCCTGCAAACCGGCACGGATCAGCGTAAAGCCTTGTCCCACGGCATGGGCGCCTGAGGCACAGGCCGCCGCCAACGTCCAGGCCGCGCCTTGGGTGCCGAGCAGGGCATTCAAGTTCATACTCGCCGTGCTGTTCATACACTGGAAAATGTAGCCGCTTCCGAGTTGCTGGGTCGTGCCGTCGCGCCTCACGGAATCGGCGACTTCCACGTTCGGGCCGCTGGTGCTGTCGTTACCGATGATCAATCCGGCGCGCGGGTTGCGCAGGCTTGCCGGGTCGATGCCTGCATGCTCAATCGCCTCAAGCGCCGAGAACGCACACCACTGGGCGCTTTCGTGCATGCTCTTGCGTGCCTTGCGGTCGAGGCGGGCTTTCGGGTCGAAGCCTGCAATCGCGCCGGTCAGCGCAGAACGGAAGCCGAGTTGCCTGCGCTGCTCGTCCAGCACCACTCCGCTGCGCCCGTCGCGCAACGCGGCCTCAATCTCGGCCAATGATTTACCGAGGGACGAGACGGCCGCGAGGCCCGTGATATAGACGCGTTCAGTCATGGCGCGCGGAACCTGCCCTACATGTACATCCCGCCATTCACCCCGAGCACCTGGCCCGTGATGTAGGCGGCTTCATCTGATGCCAGGAAGCTCACTGCAGCGGCAATTTCATCCGGTGTGCCGAATCGCCCCAGCGGAATCGCCTTGGCCAGATCCTCGGCCGGCAGTTCTTTGACCATGTCGGTCTCAACGAATCCGGGCGCGACTACGTTCACTGTGATCTTGCGACTCGCGATCTCCTTTGCCAGCGACTTGCACGCGCCAATCAAACCGGCCTTGCTTGCAGAATAATTGACCTGCCCAGCGTTGCCCGCCTGTCCGCTGACGCTACTGATAGCGATAACCCGGCCGCTGCGGCGACGTAGCATTCCGCGCAGACACGCCTTCGTCACGTGGTAGAAGCCGCCAAGATTGGTGTTGATGACGCTGTTCCATTCCTCTTCGCTGGTCATGGCGAACAGGCCGTCGCGTGTGATTCCCGCGTTGCTGACGACCACGTCCGGCGCGGCTTCAGCCTCGATCAGTGCCTCAAGTACCATCCGCACGGCCTCACCGTCCGCGACATCGAACCCAACCGGGACCGCGCTTCCGCCGGCCGCCTCGATCTCGCTGCACAGGCTTTCGGCGTCGGCCTGGTTGCGGCCATAGTTTGCCCACACGCGATATCCGTCGCTTGCCAACCGCTTTGCGACTGCACGGCCGATACCACGCGATGCTCCTGTGACCAGTGCGATTTTGGACAAGCCGAGTCTCCTGATGCGGGCGCTTTACACTGCGCGAGCGGACTGCGTATATTAGCTGCTAAGCCGCGCGTCGAGTAGGTCGCGCGGTGGTGGGGCGGCAGCACTCAAGGAATTGCAATCGTGGAAGCACTGGTAGACGAACTCAAGACACTCATCATCGAGCACCTGAACCTCGAGGACGTTGACGCAGCCAAGGTTGACCCGAACGCGCCCCTGTTCGGTGAAGGCCTCGGGCTGGACAGCGTTGACGCACTCGAGCTGGTGATGCTGATGGAAACCACTTACGGCGCGCGCATCGAGTCGTCCGAAGTCGGCAAGAAGGCCTTTGCCACGCTAAGCTCACTTGCACAATTCGTGCAGGAAAACCGCAAGAACTAGCGCATACATGCCCCATACGAGTCCCCCGCAGCCTGTTGCGATCACCGGCATGGGCGTCATCGGCGCCTTCGGACGCGGCGTGCCCGCGCTTGATCGTGCGCTGGCAGAGGGCCGTGAGGGCGTCGCCCCACTCACGCTCTGGGAATCGAGCATTCGGGACTTCCCCGTGGGGCAGTATCCGGATCGACTTGAAAACGCCCTGCACGAGGTACCCGGGCTTTCCGTCCGCGCGCACCGCAGGCTCTCGCGCTCGGACGCGCTCGCACTCGTTGCCGCCGCGGAGGCCGTGAAACAGTCAGGGCTCACGAATCTGGCAACCGCGGGGGCCTACATTGGCCAAAGCGTCTGCGGAACGCTGACCAGCGAAGAACTCTACATTGAGGCACGACGCCGCGGCCAGGCAGGCGAGAGCACGAGACTCGACCTGAGTGGCGCCTTTGTGCACGAGGGTGCGAACACGCTTGACCGCCTGGCGGATGTGTTCCAGTTGCAGGGCCCAACGCTCAGCTTCATGACAGCATGCAGCAGCGCAGCCAATGCAATCGGGCTTGCGGCCGACGCTATCCGGGCCGGTCGCTGCAACGTGATGCTGGCGGGAGGAGCTGACAGCCTCTCAAGGATCGCGTTCAACGGCTTCTGTAGCCTTAAGGTTGTCAGCCCTGACGGGCCAAGGCCATTTGATCGCGACCGCCAGGGAATGATGGTTGGCGAAGGCGCAGGCTTGCTGGTGCTGGAATCTTTAGAGCATGCGAACGCACGTGGAGCGAACGTACTCGCACTGCTGACAGGCTACGGCCATTCCTGCGATGCGCACCATCTGACAGCACCTCACCCGGAAGGCAAAGGTGCCATCGCCGCGATGCGCGAAGCGCTGACGATGGCCGGCCTGCAACCCGGCGACATCGGCTACATCAATGCCCATGGCACGGCCACTCTCGACAATGACCGAACAGAGGCACGCGCGATCAACGCCGTGTTCGGTGAGGACAGCGTTCCAGTAAGCAGCACCAAACGCTTTGTTGGGCACACTCTGGCGGCTGCAGGCGGCGTTGAGGCCGTCGTTTCGATACGTGCGCTGCAACAGAAGAAGCTGCCTCCGAACCTCGGACTGCGCGTACCGCTTGACGACGCGAAGCTTGACCTGGTGGTGGCAACGCGTGATACGCCAAGCCTGCGCCATGTGCTGTCCAACAGCTTCGGATTCGGCGGCAACAACGCAGCACTGCTTTTTGCGGAGGCGAACTGATGGATCCCCAGCGCCAGCAGCAATTGAACGGAGTCTTCGAGCGGATCTTCATCGCATCCAGTGCAGTGCACGAAGCGCTGGGCCGTGGATTGCCCGCCACGACCTATCGAAGTTGCCTCGCGTACGAACTTGGGCAGATGGGCCACAAAGTCCAATGCGATGTAGCTGTGCCGATCATTTTTCGTGAGCACCGGGTGGATGCAGGCGTACGCATCGACTTGATCGTCGACGGACTGGTCTGCGTTCGAGTGCATAGCATCGAGAACCTGACAAACTTCTACGACCAGGAGATGCAGTCCTTGCTTCGCATTTCAGGCCTGCCACTTGGAATTGTCGTGAACTTCAGCGTACCAAGCGTGCGCGGGGCCATGCACCGGATCATGAACCCGGCGCCGAGAGTGTGATGGGTGTAGTAGTAACTGGAATCGGAGTTGTGAGCGCGCTCGGTGCGAACCCGGCAGCGTTCCGGCGTGCACTGGTAGACGGCACCAGCGCCTGCACCATGCATGACTTCGTGCGCTTCGACGGCAGCGTGGTGCGCGCGCCGGCGTACCTGGCCGTGCCCGCCGAGCCTGAAGGCCTGATCGAGCCTCGCAAGCTGCGCCGCATGTTCCGGCTGGCGCGCATGAGCGCCGTGGCCGCGCGGCAGGCCCTGAAGCACGCCGAGCTTGACCCAGCGGCGATGGACTCCTCACGGCTCGGCATCTGCTTTGGCACCAGCTTCGGCGCAATGGAGCCGACCCAGAAGTTCATGGATTCATGGATTGAAAACGGGGAGGCTTCCGCCAGCCCGCTCCAGTTCATGAACAGCGTTCACGGGATTCTCGCCAGCCAGATCGCGCTCGATATCAACGCGACCGGCGTCAACCTGACGACCGCGCAGCGCGACATCTGCTTCGAGGCGGCGCTGGACACAGCAGTCGGCCTGCTGGAAACCCGGCGCGCGGATGTACTGCTCGTGGGCGGCGCTGACGAGGTTACAGCGATGCTGCATGAGTTCGGCTCGCACACGGGCCAGCTTGTACTCGATGAAGTGCCCGGCCTCGATCCGTGGGGATCGCGCAGAGGCGTAGTACCGGGCGACGGAGCAGCGGTGTTCGTCCTTGAACGGGATGACAGTCCACGGCGTGCTTTGGCTCGCGTCACTGGTACGCGTATCGGTCGTTGCGACCACAGCGGCCCCAACGTCGCGGCTGAAGTGCTAAGCGCTGACGGGACGAAGCCTGACCTGGTGACCAGCAATCGAGATGGCGGCAGCCGCATAGGCAAACTGAACAACGCACAGGATAGAGCGCTTGGCGTAGACAGCGTCAGCCACCGGGGCAACTTTGGCACCTGGCCGGCTGCGGGCGCGATGCAGTTCGCGGCAAACGTCCTGATGCTGAGCAACGGCGAATATTACGAACCACTCGCGAACGGCAGGCCCAGCGGCCGCCGGGGGGCCGCGCCAGGGACGATCCTGCACAACGCCCCAAGTATCAGCGGCAGTCATGCCGCCTACGTGCTGACAGCATAGGCGTTTGGTTGCTTTACTGTCGCCGTGCAGAGCCCGATCAAGCTGATCAAGACCTACGCCAGTTTCGTAAAGATCGCCCACACGGTCTTCGCGCTGCCGTTCGCGCTGGTCGGTATGATGGCGGCCTTCGCCGTGCCGACGGATTTCGTGTACATGCTGCCCGGCCCTGACGGAGTGGGCATGACTCACGGAAGCTTCGACCAGCACGTGCCGTGGCTGTGGACCATTCTGCTGCTGATTCTGCTCTGCATGGTCGGCGCTCGCAGCTTCGCCATGGCGGTGAACCGAATCCTTGACCGCAAGATCGACGCCAAGAACCCGCGTACGGCCGTTCGCGAGTTGCCGTCAGGCGCGATGTCACTGACTCAGGCGTGGGTGTTCGCCACCGGAATGGCAGTTCTCTACTTCGGAACATGCTGGGTGTTGGGGCCTGTTGTCATGATGTTGAGTCCGATCCCGATTGCGCTCATGCTTCTATACCCACTAACAAAGCGCTTTACCTGGCTGTGCCACTGCGTACTCGGGGCATCGCTGGGACTTGCCCCAGTGGGCGCATGGGTGGCCGTGCGGGGGCTCACTTCGATCCATGGCAAGGTAGCGGGCTTGATGCCTCTGATTGCTGAGTTGCTAGGGGAAGCACCGTACGGAACGGGCGGGCCTCCCCTGGGGTGGGGCACTGTTGCACTGGGCTGGCACGCAGTCTCCGAGCCGTTGCCATGGCTGTTGGGCGGCGCCGTGGTGCTGTGGGTTGCGGGGTTTGACGTCATCTATGCTCTGCAGGACGACGAGTTCGACCGCGAGCACAGACTGCATTCGATACCGGCGCGCTTCGGCCGTCGTGGGGCGCTGTGGATCAGTCGAGGCATGCACGCCGGGAGTGCGTCCCTGTTCTTCGCCTTCGTGTGGTTTTTGACGCACCCGGCGCCAGTCGGAGGCATGGACACCCGGCAGTACACCGAAGTCGCGAATTGGGTCTGGGCTGCGCCCGGCGTGATGCTTGTCGGGATGCTCTACCAGCACTCACTGGTCAAGGCCGACAACCTCAAGCGCGTGAACCTGGCCTTCTTCACCGTAAATGGCGCGATCAGCATGGCCTTTGGCGCCGTCTTCCTGCTGGCCTGGCTGCTGGCCTGAACGGCCCTCTCGGCCTCTTGGCCACGCGGGACTTCCGGCACCAAATTGGCCCTGAAACTGCGCTTTACTCGCGGCTTTCGCTGGTTAGTATCGCGCTCCCCAACGGGGGTTTGATTCGCCTTACAAACCGCGCGAAATGCGCGTTAGAGCACCAAGGAGCAGAGATGCCCGAAGCGGGTAAAGTCGTCCAGGTCATCGGACCGGTCATTGACGTGCAGTTCCCTGAGCAGCAGGTGCCGGAAATCTATACGGCTCTGCGCGTAAAGGACGAATCCAAGAACATGGACATCACCCTTGAGGTGCAACAGCACCTCGGGCGTGATCAGGTCCGCACGGTCGCCATGGACGCCACGGACGGCGTTGTGCGCGGACAGCCCGTCGAAAACACAGGCGAGCCCATCAGCGTGCCCGTCGGCGATGAGTGCCTTGGACGCATCTTCAACCTGCTCGGCGTCGCCGTCGACGGCGGCCCGCAGGTGGTCACGAAAGAACGCCGCGCTATCCACCAAAAGCCGCCGTCGTATGAGTCCCTCGGCACCAAAACCGAGATCTTCGAGACCGGCATCAAGGTCATCGACCTGCTCGAGCCTTATTCAAAGGGCGGCAAAGTCGGCCTGTTCGGCGGCGCCGGTGTGGGCAAGACCGTCGTGATCATGGAGCTGATCAATAACATCGCCCGCCAGCACAGCGGCTACTCTGTGTTCTGCGGCGTAGGTGAGCGCACGCGCGAAGGCAACGACCTCTGGCTCGAAATGTCGGAGTCAATCATCGGCAAGCGCGATGACGGCACTGACAAGACCGTGCTTGACCAGACCGTGCTCTGCTACGGCCAGATGAACGAGCCGCCAGGCGCACGCCTGCGTGTCGCGCTTTCCGGTCTGACGCACGCTGAGTACTTCCGCGACACTTACGGCACGGACGTGCTGATGTTCGTGGATAACATCTTCCGCTTCACCCAGGCGGGGTCCGAGGTATCGGCGCTTCTCGGCCGCATGCCCTCGGCCGTGGGCTACCAGCCGACGCTTGCCACTGAGATGGGCGCGCTGCAGGAGCGCATTACGTCGAGTGATCGCGGATCGATCACGTCCGTGCAGGCCATCTACGTGCCCGCGGACGACTTGACTGACCCGGCCCCGGCCACCGCGTTCAGCCACCTGGACGCCAAGACCGTGCTCGACCGCAAGATCTCCGAAAAGGGCATCTACCCGGCCGTGGACCCGCTTTCCAGCACCAGCCGCGTTCTCGACCCGCTGGTCGTCGGCGATGCTCACTACAAGATTGCGCGCGACGTGCAGGGCATTCTGCAGCGCTACCGCAGCCTGCAGGACATCATCGCCATCCTTGGCATGGACGAGCTTTCCGAAGACGACAAGATCATCGTGAACCGCGCACGCCGTATCGAGAAGTTCCTGAGCCAGCCGTTCTTCGTGGCCCAGCAGTTCACGGGCCTTGAAGGCCGCTACGTGAAACTGGAAGATACAATCCGCAGCTTCCAGGAAATGGTCGACGGCAAGCACGATGACCTGCCGGAAAACGCCTTCTACATGAAGGGCAGCATCGACGAAGTTCTCGAGACAGCGAACAAGTAACGATCGCTCATGAAGTAGTTAACGAAGCAACGGAGTTAAGCTATGGCAGGCAGCCCCCCACAAGGATATCCGCCACAAGGCGGGCAGCAGCAGGACGGCCAATACGCGCCTCCCCCCGGATCATATCCGCCGCCAACGGGTCAGCCTGGTGCCCCGTACGGCGTGCATCCGAACGGCATTCCATACTCTGACAAGCAGCGTCAGCTAACTGGGATGCTGCAATTGGTCGGCTTCCTCGGAATCGGCGGTATCGGCCGGTTCTACTCAGGCCAAATCGGACTGGGCGTGGCTCAGCTTGTCGTTGGCTGGGTCACTTGCGGTCTTGGCCTATGGTGGTCGATCATCGAAGGCATCTTGATGTTGGTCGACAAGGACACCGGCAATTATACAGACGCAGACGGTCGACCGCTTCGCCCGAACTAGAGACACCATGAGCGAAAAGAACACTCTGCACGTCGATATCATCAGCCCCGAAAAGCCCGTCTATTCCGGGGACGCTCTGTCAATTACCGCAAAGGCATGGGATGGCGAAGTCGGCATCCGGCCCGGCCATGCGCCGATGGTGGCAAAGCTCGGAATCGGCGAAGTGCGCGTCACTCGTGGCACGTTGGCCGACCTCGTGGTTGACCGCTTTGCGATCAAGCAAGGCTATCTCGAAGTCAGTCATAACAAGGTCGTCATCCTGAGCGAAGACGCGCACGCCATCGCTGATCTGAAGGGCGTGAACCCGGAAGACATCGAGCGTCTGGTCAAGCAGATCGCCGAAGAGTCCGACCCGCAGCGCAAGTCCGAGCTGCAGGCGGATCTCGAATGGCTCAAGTCGTGCGACAAGCTTCTCAAGGGCGTCTAATCTCAATGAGCCTTCTCGGCCGGTCCTGTGGGGCCGGCCGTTCTTATTTGCGAGCGGCCGCCATCGTTCGCTTTACCTGCTTGATGTGCGCCTCGATGTGCATGGCCATGAATGCAGCGAGGTCGGCCGCCGTCACGTCATGGCCCTCACTGTGGCGGCCCTTTCGCGCCATTCCCTCTGGCGTCAGCTTTTCGATTAGGCCGGTGGTCAATGCGCTGTTCGCGCTCAGCGCATCCAGCGCGAGCCCCGTGTCGAGCCGCGAGCGTCGGTAGAGCTTCACAGAGGCCTGCGTATCGATCCCTGCCAGTTGCGGATAATTCTCGCCAAGAATACGACGCAAGCGCAGGCCCAGCATCGAATCGACGTCGGCCACGTGGAAGCAGATATCTCGCGGTGACCAGGATTCCTTCGTGTCCTGGAAGTCCATACCGTCGCCGGGGACCTTGCGAACGCACTCAATGAAGCCGTCTACCGCAGCCATATAGCGCTCAGCAAGCAGTTCGGGATCAGGCATGGTCTCGGGCCTACTCGTCTTCCTTGGCGATCTTTGACCGCCCACGCAGGGTATTGATCCACGCCCACAAAGTCGGGATCACGACCAGCGTCAGCACGGTACTCAGCGTGAGCCCGGCGATCACGGTGATTGCCAGCGGTTTGCGTACTTCGGCGCCTTCGCCGCCGCCGATCAGGAAGCCGATTCCCTTGACCAGCGAATACGTGTGCGCCGTGCCCGGGATTGTCTTGCCTCCCATCTGGGTCGCCGCGCTGGTAATCGTGAGCGCATCTCCACCCGTCATGGCCCCGAGCAGGCTGTCGATGCCGCCGGCGGCATGCTGGATGACAGGGATGAACGGGTCCAGCCACCCGGTCATCGGCAGCAGGCCCAGCAGTGTGGTCAATGTTGTAATCGCAATGGGCCTTAGGCGGATGCGACTGGCGTTGAGTGCGGCTTCGTTCGCGCTCTGACCGCGGGCACGCAGCTGGTTTGCGTAATTGACCAGCACGATCGCGTTGTTCACTACGATGCCCGCCAGGACGATGCTGCCAAGCAGAACCATCACGCTGACCGGCAACCCGAACAACCACAGCGCAATGATCACACCGACGCCCGCGAACGGCACACTGATCATGATGATCAACGGGTCTACGAGGCTTTCAAACTGCACGGCCATGACGACATAGACCAGGAATACAGCCAGCGCAAGCGCGAGGATCAGGCTGGTGATGCTGGACTCCATTTCTTCGACCTGCCCGCTGAAGCCTACCTGTGCGTCCTCGAGATCTACGCCTCCACCCGCCAGCATGTCCTCGACCGCCCCGCGGGCAGTGCTGAGAGCAACTTCGTTCGGCTCGCAGGCGATGACCACGGCCCGTTCATTGCCGACCCGGCGAATTTCGCTGGGGCCCTCGGTCACACGCAGGCCCTGGCCGGACTGCACCAGTACATCCCGCAGACGCACGCCCTTGGCGATCTCCAGATCGCGCACTTTCTCAAGTGATTCCTTGTCGGCACTCAACAGCTCAACGAACACCTCGAGGTCTTCGCCGCCGCTGCTGAACTGTGTGCTGACCGTGCCGCCGATCTTGTTGCGGACCTCGTTGGTCACCCCGTCTGCGCTGAGCCCGAAACGCTGCAGTTGCTGCCGATCATAGTTGAGCTGCACCTGCGGTCGTCCGGCCTGCAGGCTGCTGCGAACGTCGCTCAGCAGAGGCTCGCCGTCTTCACGGGTCAGCGACCTGAGAGCCTTGACCATGGCTTCTGCGACGCGACCAAGCCGGTCGTAGTTGTCGCCGCGGACTTCGATCGCCAGCCCGCTCTCAACTTTCACTAGCGCCGGTGCACTAAATTCCGCGCTGCCCTGAAACAGGGTGCTGTCGTCCGCAACTTCACGGAGGCGCTCTTCGGCATAGGGCGCGGCGTCTCGCGCCTCCGCGCCCTTCTTGATTGCCACGACGAAATGCACGCGGTGGCTACCGACCGCGCGGGAGTCCCCGGCCTGTTCTTCGCCCCCGACCTCGTAGGTCACCCGGCTGATGTCCGCCTTGAACTGCTCGTCCTCGAAGGCGCGCTTGACCAACTCGGCTGCTTCCCTGTCCGTGTCCGCAATCTGCGTGCCCTCGGGTGCGGCAACATCCGCGTAGAGTTCGTCCTGCTGGAATCGCGGCAGCAATTCGGTATCGAGATTGCCGGCCAGCATGAACGCAATCACGGCCGCAACGACTGTCGTTGCCACCACAACCATCGGCTGGGCCAGCGCCATGCGAAGCAGCAGCGGGTAGGTGTTTTCGATCGCCTTCCAGACCAGCTCAAAGGCCCAGCCGAACGGCTTGAAGACGAAGGCAAAGACGAACGTCAGGCCTTTGAAGGCCCAGCGCATCAGCCAGACGCTTGAGTCAATCAGCGCGACCATCACAAGCACAACAATCCAGGCCGGCAGCTGGAAGAAACGATTCACGAAGAAACCGACTTTGCGAAGTTTGCCAACGCCTGTCGGCAGCTTCATGTAGCCGATGACTTCTCGCGTAACGACGTACTTGCCAAGCTGCTTTGCGCCGCCAAGGCCGATGCCAAAAAGTGCGGGTACCACGAATTGCGCGACGATCAGGCTGGCCAGCAGGCTGAACACGACGGTCAGGCTGAGGTCGCGGAAGATCTGCCCCGCAACGCCCTCCACAAAGACGATCGGAAAGAACACGGCAACGGTCGTCATGGTGCTGGCGAAAATCGCGCCACCGACTTCGCTGATGCCGCGCACGGCCGCCTCAAGCGGCGGGTCACCTTCTTCACGGCAACGGGCAATGCTCTCGATCACGACCACGCTGTTGTCCACCAGCATGCCGACGCCAAGCGCAAGACCACCCAGCGACATCAGGTTCAACGTCACGTTGGAAAGCTGCATCGGGATAAACGTGGTGACGATCGACAACGGAATCGAAGCGGCAATCAGCAGCGTCGCCTTCACGCTGCGCAGAAAGAAGAACAACACGAGCACTGCCAACAGCGCACCAAGAATGGCGCTGGCCGTCACGTCGTCGACAGCATCTTCGATAAAGTAACTCTGGTCAGAAACCACTTTCAGCCCAAAGCCGTCAGGCAACTGGTCTACGAGCGATTTCTTGCCGGGAGTGAAGCCTCCTCCGCCGCCACGCATGCCGCCCCGGCGGAAGCCGCTGCGACCGCTGCCCCCTTTGGCATCGGTCTCGCCGCCTTTGGCTTCTTCGGCGCTGACTTCACCACGCTTGTCCCGGATTTCTTCGTACTTGGTTTCTCCGTACAACGCGACCCAGACACGCTTGGCGACATCCACAATGTTTGCGTCGCCCTCTTTCAAAATCTCGAGAAGCACGCCTTCTCGTGCGTCGAACTGGGTTTCGGGCCCGCCGAAACGGGTAATGGTCTCCCGCTCTTTGGGTACTTGCTCGATCTTCGCGATTTCGGACAGCGTCACGCGCCCTTCGGCGCCAGCGCTCAGTTCAAGGTCCTGAAGTACCTGCATCGACTCGTAGGTGCTGACCACGCGCAGAATCACGTCACGCCCGGCCAGTTCAATCACACCGGCCGAAACGTCCACCCGCGCGGCCTTGATGCGGTTCTTCACCTGCTCAGCCGTCAGGCCGTACTGGTTTAGCTTGGCCTCGATCAGGCTGATGCGGATCTGGCGTTCTTCGCCACCGCTGACGCGCACGGCCGCGACGCCCTCAATCTTGGACAATTCGGGCTTCAGGATGTCTTCCGCGAACGCGCGCAGGTCCAGCAGGTCGACTTCCTTGTTCGTGGCGAACAGGATCATGCGCATGGTCGGGTCCTGCGCGGGGTCGTAGCGCAGAATCTGGGGGCGTTCGACTTCGTCGTCGTCAAAGCCGATACGGTCAAGCCGGTCACGAACGTCGGCCGTGGCTTCCAGCATGTCCGTGCCCCAGGAGAATTTCAGGATCACGTCACTGGATTCAGCCCGGCTGATGCTGCTGCGATCAACCAAGCCGCCGACGTTGCCGAGGCGTTCCTCGATGCGCTGGCTGACCTTTTCCTCGACCTCGCTGGGCGCCGCGGCCGGATAGCCGGTGCGGATCGTCAGCTGCGGGTACTCCAAATCGGGCATCAGGGTGGTCTGCAGCTTGGTGAGCGCCACGCCTCCGAACACAATGAACGCCGCAACGACACAAAGCACGGCCACGGGCCGTGTCGTCACTATCTGAAAGAACCGGCTCGGCCGGGGTTTTGAGGGCGTGTCGGGCAATGCTTTCTCCGCCACTGTTTTACGCACCGGAAGGCGGTTTCGGGAGTAGTAAAGCTCATTCAAGAACCATCGGCGCGTGCTTCATCCGTCACGAGGCAATCTGGGGACGACAAACAACCAGAACAGGGCGGTGTGCATCAGTCCCGGGATCGAGCCCCAGTCAAGAAGGAGAGGAATCCACGCCCACATCCACAGGCCGCCAATTGGCACCACGATGAAGGCAATCGCGCCGGCAACTCCACCGATCAACGGAATCCAGGACGGTGCCTTCTGCTTCAGAACGAAGGCGCGGAATGCAATCGACCCGTTCCCGAGCGCAAGAAGCACGAACAGCGCTGCCAATAGTCCGGCTACAGTCCAGCGAACGGCGATCAATGCGTTGAGCCTCCATCTGAATGACCACAATCGTCACATCCACCCCGGCCCCCCATGCTACGGGCGCAATAGAGGCTAAAACATGGTACCCGCTTCACTTGTGCGGGTCCGCATATTCAGGTAAATAGCGCCCTGTTAGCGGAGTGACGAGGAATTCATGTCAGAAGCACCGCTGGTCAACATCACGATCGACGGCAAACAATACCAGGCGCCGAAAGGTGCCAACTTGTTGCTGACCTGCCTTCAGCTCGGCGAAGGCACCGACGGCTCGTACCCGGATCAAAACGAGGGCGGCGAGCACTATGTGCCGCACTTCTGCTATCACCCCGGCCTGACCGTCAGCGGCAACTGCCGCATGTGCTTCGTGAAGACCCGCCAAATGGTCAAGCGCGGCGACCAGATGGTCCCCATGGAAATGATGACCACCTCGTGCACAAACGTGGTGGCCGAAGGCCTCGAAGTATTCACCAAGACGCCCGACGTGCAGAAGGTCCGCGCGGGCATCATGGACCTTGAGTTGATCAACCACCCGCTGGACTGCCCCGAGTGCGACAAGGCCGGCGAATGCAGCCTGCAGGACTACGCTTTTGACCACGGGCATGCGGCCAGCAAGTTCGACTTCGAGAAGGTCGCCGCGCACATCAAGCCTCTAGGCGACAAGATCACGATCTGGGGTACGCGCTGCATCCAGTGCTCGCGCTGCATTCGCGTTGCCGATGAGGTTAGCGGCACCAGCGAATTGTGCTTCGTAAACCGCGGCGACCGCACTGTTATCGACGTATTCCCAGGCAAGCCGATCGACAACCCGCTTGCGGTCAACACCGTGGAAGTCTGCCCGGTCGGAGCGCTGAAGAACCGCGACTTCCTGTACACAGCGCGCGTCTGGAACCTGGACGAAATGCCCGGCACCTGCGGGCTGTGCGCCAAGGGATGCAGCACGCGCGTGGACAGCCTGAAGGGCAAGGTCACCCGCGTCATGGCCCGTGAGAACCCGAACGTCAACGACTTCTGGCTCTGCGATCGTGGTCGGCTTGATTACAAGTGGATCAACAGCCCCAAGCGAATCGACCTGCCGCATACAAAGAGTGGCACCGTTGGCTGGCAGAAGGGCTATGAGCTTGCGGCCGAGGGCCTCAAGGCGGCGGCGGCCAACCCCGGCAAGTCATGGGCCATCGCCAACGCAGCGATGACCAATGAAGAACTGTTCCTGTTCAAGAAGCTGGTCGACAAGCTCGGTGTAAGCAACGTGGTCGTAATGAGCGAGCCTGATGTTGCGCCGCTCGACTTCCCCGGCTTCAAGGCCCCCGCGGACGGCAACGCCAACCGCGGCGGCGTAGCAATCCTGCTGGGCGTCAGCGACTGCGCGGCAACGGTCCAGCAGTTCGCCGAGGCGTGCGCCAAGGGTGACGCAGAGAACGTCTTCGTGTGGGCCGGTCTTCCGCACGGCACGCCGGAGGACGTCACACGCGCCCTGGGCGGCCAGGCCGTCAAGAACATTGTCGCTGTAGACTTCCAGCGCAGCATGCTCTCCGAGCTTGCGAATGTAACGCTACCGAGCACGACGTACGTCGAGACCGCGGGCAGCTGGATCAACAGCGAGCTTCATCTGCAGGCGTTCCGCGCCGCCATGCGCCACCCGATCGAGGGGCGCGTCGGCACGGAGTTGTTGCAGGAACTGCTGTATGTGCTGGATGAAGCCGAAACCGAAGGCGAAGACAGTACGCGGGGCACGCCTCAAGGAGTCGGCACTGACGACCCGCTCGGCGCGCCTATAACACAGCGTGGCTGGGAAGGCGCTTCAACGATTCCAGTGTTTGCCGGCAGCGGCGAGGTGGCGGTCAAGTCGCGCAAGACCATCGTGGGCGCGGCGGCCGTTTTCGCCCAAATGGCCGAAGAGGTGCCCCAGTTCGGCGGGCACACGCACCTGTCACTGATCAAGTCCCACGGCGCAAAGCTGGTCTAGGCCGCTTATTCGTCTTCACGCTCGAAGAATTTTGCCAGCTTTTCTTTCAGCGTGTTCCTCGCGCGTGAAGTCAGGCTTTTGACAGCCGCGACTGTTGTGCCCAGGATCTCGGCCACTTCTTCATAGCTCTTGTCTTCGTAGCGACTCAGGATCAGCGCCATGCGCTGGTTTTCGGGCAGCTCTGCAATCGCCTCGCGCACCACGCGAGTGCGTTCTTCCTGGTCGATTGCGTCATGTTCTGGCTCGTAGTCCTGCGCCAGCTGACTCATCGGATCGCCGCCGTCTTCGTCGCGGCTGCTTACGAGCCGCAGTCGGTTGCGGGCCCGGTCGCGCTTGTAGTTCAGGCACAGGTTCGTAACGACCGTGTAGAGCCAGGTGCTGAACTTGGCTGTAGGTACGTACTTGGGCGCTGCACGGTAAACCCGCAGGAATGCTTCCTGCACAAGGTCTTCAGCCTCACTCTGCACCCCGAGTTGACGATAAATTACCGCATAGGCCAAGCGGTAGTGGCGTTCAAACAACGTGCGAAAAGCCGCGTCGTCTCCCTTCGCGACGCGCTTCATCAACTCGTTGTCCGGCTCGATGATTTTGCCAGGGTTTTTGGCCATCGCTCGGGACGCGCGCGTCCTGCCCTCCTGCGGACTACTCGCCGTAGCGTTTCAGCAAAGACTCGACGAAGCTGTCACTCTCGCCGCGCGCTCGCCAGCTGGTTGCAAGCTCCCGGGCACGGCTCGACAAACCGTTCACGGATAGTTCGCAGATCAGGTCCAGGCGTTGCAGCGATGGCTCGCCGCCCGCTATGTCTGCATGATCAGCGAGCCGCCTCAGTCCCCAATCCGTCCGTCCGAGGGAGATGCACTGCAGCACGGCGTTCTGCAGATCGACCGCATCATAGTCGGCACTCGCGCACACTTCGTCCAGCACGGAGAGTGCCAACAGGTCATCACCCTGGCTCGCGGCGGCTTGGGCGAACGTGCGCATGAAGCCAGTCGAGCGTTCACCGCGTGCATAGGCCTCACGGCAAAGGTCAAATCGGCCGACGCCGCTCTTTCGCGATAGCAAACGAACTACCGGCCGAGGATCGTTGGGCTGCTCCTGCATGGCGCGAACAAACCACTTGTCTGCCTCCGTTGGCTTGTCCTGGCTGACCAGCAGGTCTCCTACGACCAGCGGCAAGGGCTCGCCATCCAACAACGCGCCCGGCTTCGCCCTATCGCCGAGCACGAGCAATGCCCGGTTCGCGCGGTCTGAATCGCCGGCGGCCTCTGCCAGCCGGTAGACGTTCAGCGCTTCGTCGGCGTCGCCGCCCGCGACCGGCTTCAACAGCGTCTCGCAAACGACCGGCTGGAGGCGCTCAGCTATGTCGTGTACCAGCCTCGCATGTTCGTCGGCCTCCGCGCCGGGCTCCGGAAGCCAGGCAGGACTCAGGTCGCGGAGCGCGGCGCGGGCCTGGTCAATCGTGAACAGCACCGAGTGCTGCTCGATCATGGCGCTACATAGGCAGCGTCCTTCCGCAGTATCCATCGTCTGGCGCAGTCGCGTTGACAGCTCAACCAGCATTTCCGCCAGCAGCAACACCGGCTGTCGCCCTTCGCGCAGCCCGAATGACTCACCGTTGAATGTGTGCACGCCGTCGGCCAGGTTGTCTGCCAGAAGTGGCCGAGCAAAGCCATTTGGGGCAATCAGTCGCGTAGAAGCGCCGCAGCTCTGAGCGAGCACCTGGAACGTCACTACAAGGGAAAGCCTGCCCCCGCCCACGGAATAGAGCACATCGGACACCAGCAGCTTGTTCTGCGCACTGTCTTCAGGGTAGAGCGCCAACTGAAGTTCCTTGCGGACGTGTTCCACAAAGGCATCGAGCATCGGCTTGCGCTCTTCGCGCCAAGACGGCTCGGCTGCAACTGCGCTTGCCGCGAACTTCTCAAGGCGGCGGGCTGTCTCGTCGGGCGAGAATGCGAGGCGCTTGGGCTCAAGGATCTGGATCAGTTGCTCGACACCGAGCATGACGCGGGCCAACTCACCGGGAGTCAGGTTCTCGGGCTCTACTTCGAGGGGATTTACAGCTGCTTCAATCGGGACGGTTGTCAGCGGCGCCCCGTAGCCGGCGGCATCGGCATCGAACGGTGAATTGTCTGGCCCTACCGGCGTACTGTCTGCGGGGGAGTTGCCCTTCGGGCTCCTGTTTGCGTCGGCCACTTCGTTGGAGTTGTAGACGTGCACCGGTGTGCCGGACCACGGACCGGCAAGATACCCAGTCAGCAGCGCGACGGCCGCCAGTGCGCCAATCAACACAATGGCGATTAGGGGGCGGCGCAGGCGCTGGGGACGCGAGCCTGACTTCGGCGCATCCGGCAATGCTGACGGGCCGGTCATCAACGCATACGCCGCAGACGGCGTCTGCTGTGGCGGCTCGACCAGCAACTCCTCGTCGGTAAATCGCACCTTGCCGAGCTCATCGGTCAGCGTGAGCGGACCCTCGCCGTGGATCATCAACTGGTTGAGTGCGCTGCGTGCGCGCTTTGAGAGCTTCTCGACGTACTTGGCGATCATCGCCGCGTCGAGCCCCTTGGTCGACGTCAGGAAGTCGCGCACCTGCCCCGCAAGTTTTTCGTCCAGATACTCGAAACTGAAGACGAACGCCTTCTCGAGGTCTTTCCGAGCTTCCTTGAAGTCTGCAACCAGCCCCGCCGGGACCTGGCCGCTTTCACGCACGAGTTTCCGCGCGAAATTGAGCACAGTGTCCATGCGCCGCAACGGCTCACGCAGGGCAACGATATGCTCAAGTCCCGGCGATTCCTCGCCCATGGCAAACCTTCCCGGGGGTGCCGTGCAGCCCGGGGGAGGGGCTGCCATCAGCCTTTCAGCTTCTCCTGCAGGCGCTTGTCCTTTTCAAGGACCTTTGCCGTCTGGCTGGCGCGCCACTCTACAACTTTTTTCGCTACGCTCTCGTCACCGGTACCGATGATTTGGGCCGCCAGGACGGCCGCATTGACTGCACCGTCAATGCCAACCGTAGCTACCGGCACGCCCGGCGGCATCTGGGCCGTGCTGAGCAACGCGTCCAGCCCATTCAGCGCCCCCGAAGCTACCGGGATTCCGATCACCGGCCGTGAGCTATGAGCCGCCACGGCGCCCGCAAGGTGCGCCGCCATGCCGGCCGCGCAGATGAATACTTTTACGCCAGCGGCTTCCGAGTTCTGCACGAATTCCCGCGCCTGCTCGGGCGTACGGTGGGCGGAGAGTACGCGCCCCGCCACGGAAATGCCCAGTTCTGCAAGCACCTTGAAGCCCGCCTCGAGCTTGGGGTAATCGCTGTCGCTGCCCATCATCCAGGCTACCTGTGTCATGATGTCTCCCCTACCCCTTCAAGCGATCAATGACTTCGCGGTACTTTGCCGCGGTCTTGTTGATGATTTCGTCAGGCACTTCGGGCGGCGGCGGCTGCTTGTTCCAGGGCTGGGTTTCAAGCCAGTCGCGCACGATCTGTTTGTCGAAGCTGTCCGGGTTCTTGCCGACCTCGTGCGTCTTGGCGTCCCAGAAGCGGCTGCTGTCCGGGCTGAGCATCTCGTCGCAGATTGCGAGTTCGCCATCGATCATGCCGAATTCGAACTTGGTGTCGGCGATGATGATGCCTTTTTCGCGGGCAAAGTCGGCTGCGCGCGTGTACAGGTCGAGCGTCAGATCGCGCAGGCGGGTTGCCATTTCCAGTCCGACAATCGAGGCTGCACGGTCGAAATCAATGTTCTCGTCATGCTCGCCCTGGTCCGCCTTGGTGGCGGGAGTGAACAGCGGCTCATCGAGCTTCTGGGCGAGTTGCAGGCCGGCTGGCAGCTTGTGGCCGCAGACGGCGCCCGTCTTCTGGTAGTCCTTCCAGCCGCTGCCGACAATGTAGCCGCGCGCCACGCACTCGACTTTCAGCATCTCGGCGCGCTTCACGTACATGGTCCGGCCCTCGAGCTGGTCGCGGTACTTGCGAACCGGCTCGGGCATTTCGTCCACGTCGGCCGTGATTAGGTGGCTGCCGATGGTGTCCTTGAAGTATTCGAACCAGAACAGACTGATCTCGGTCAACATCTTGCCGCGGTCAGGCACGCCTTTAGACATCACCACGTCGAAGGCCGACAGTCGGTCCGTCGAGATCATCAGCAGGTTGCCTTCGACCTCGTAAATATCGCGCACTTTCCCACTGTAGATGCGGTTGAGATCTGGCATGTCGGTTTTGGTCAGAGCTGGCATAGTTTGAACCCACTACTTTCAGTCGCCCGGTATGTGCCTGCTTTATTGGCGAGGAAACGCTCCGCGTCAAGCGGATTCGCGGCTCTCCATTCGCCTCAGAACGCCGAGTTAGCGGGCTCGCGCGACGACGACCTGTCGGCGCGATGTGGAATCTTCAAAGGGACTTCCGTCGAGATCGCCGAATCTGGCCGTCGGCTCAAGGCCGGCCTGTGTTAGGAACTCGTCCAGCTCAGCGGGCTTGAAGAGGCGTACACTTTCGGTCCAATGCCGCGGAGGCAGCCCGTCCGGCGTGTACTCGACGTCCTTGATTACTCGCCTGCCCTTTGGGTCGTAGCGGCGACGCTGCACGAGCGTCAGTCCATCACGTTGCTCAGTGGATTCAGGCTCAAGATTGGCAATCGTAACTTCGGCGTTCATGTGGTCGATTACCAGGGTCCCGCCCGCCTTCAATACGCGTCTCACCTCCTGCAATACGCGGTGGTGGGCTCCATCATCGGGGAAGTAGCCGAATGAAGAAAACAGGTTGGTGACGACGTCGAACCGGCCCGACGCATACGGAATCGCGCGCGCATCGGCACGCACGGCCGCACCTTCCAGCTTGCCTGCCACCAGCAACGGCATAGACAAGTCCAGTCCCACAGCATCCAGGCCCGACGCTCGCATAGGCAGCAGGTGGCGCCCCGCGCCACAGCACAGGTCCAGTACACGCCCGCGGGAAGGCAACAGCCCAGCGCCAAGGAGCTGATTCACCTGTTGCTGCCCCTGCACCGGTGAGCGGTGCCGGTAGACTTCCAGATACTCGCGTGCAAACGCGCGAACAAACCAGGGTTGACTCTCGTCCATTCCGCAAGTCTAACGACGGTCGCATCGGTTGCGAGCACGCGGTATCGCCACACCCGCTGCATGCTACGATGAAATCCACCGGAGACGCCGTGTCCCGACTGCTCTACAAGACCGGACTTCCACTCGCGTTCTGCGCCGCGTTAATCTTGACGCTGCCCGCCTGCAGCGGCGGCCCCGAAGAAATCTGGCAACCCGAGGCGCTCGTTGAGGAAACGCCCGTTGAGGCGATGCACTTCAACGAGAGTGTGAGCTCAGGGAAATTGACGCTGACGGCGAGCCAGAAGGTCGTCGCACGGGAAACGCCCATTGAGCGCCTGACATTGCTCTACACCGACAGTCACATTGAGTTCGACTGGGAGAGCTTCGGGTTTACGTTCTTCGCCATTCTTGGCGGCATCGTTTCCGTCGGGCTCTACTTTGTTGTCGCCTACGTCCTTTACGACCCGAACAAAGATGACAAGAACAAGTAGCCTGCTGCTGATCCTGCTGCTGGCAGGCTGCACAACGCGCACCTGGACTGAGACCACCGAAACCACCCGTCCGGTAGGCCCCACGACTGAGTCCGTCAAGACGATGCCGGTCGCGGACGAATTCGTGCAACTTCGCACGGACACCGAAAAAGACTCATTCACCGTCCGCGAAGATTTCACCACAAATGCGGACGGCAAACTCGAGATCGAGCTGCTTACCCCGGCGCTGCAATGCCTCATGTATGGGCACGACATCACGATGCAGTTGTGGTCCTACACGCAGGAAAAGGTGATCTACTCACGAAACCTGAACGAAGCGGACGCTGTCGACGTAGTAAGGGAATGGAGCGTGCAGGCAAGGCTGGGAACGGAAGTGCCTTTACGCGGACGCGTCGCCAAGATCCTTGATGAGTTGATTGAGAAGACTGAAGACAAGGCAGTGCGGGATCAACTGGACGCAATCCGCACAAAGGTCCGCATCCGGCTTGAGTGGGAGTAAACTGAAACAGAGCCACGTTAGCACGCTATGGAGCTGTATTTCGCATACGGATCGAACCTCTGGACCGGCCAGATGCGCAGGCGCTGCCCGTCAACGAAGGTCGAGTCCATTGCAACCCTGAAACGCCATCGTCTGTGGTTCCCTCTGCGTTCAAAGCGCTGGGGGGCCGGGGTCGCCAGCGTCCAGCCGGACCCCATGGGACTTGTTGAGGGCGCACTTTACAGCATTAGTTGGGACGACCTGCTGGCGATGGACGGCTTTGAAGGCGTCCGTGTCGGCATGTACCGGCGAGAGGAAGTCGAAGTCGTGGCCGGGGACGAAACTCGTCGCGCCTGGACATATATCGGCCGCGTGGAGCAGGGCGCCCCGTTTCCCACATCTTTGGCCTACATCGCCACGATCCTCAAGGGAGCGCACGAGCATAGGCTCAGCCCGGACTGGATTCGGTTCCTCCAGGATTTCCCTGTAGAACACGCCTGATTCAGTCTCCAAGTGCCGACTGGCACACCTGCTCAATCTTTGGTTTACCCGTGCAGTTATCGGACGTTTTTGCCGATCAAGGGGCCGGAGCAATATGGGCGGGAATCTCGAAATCGAAGTTGTATCTAACCCACGTGCCGGCAAGGACTTCATCGAGCTGCCGTGGCGCGTAAACGCCGGTGACACAGACTGGGCGCCGCCGCTTCGTATGGCCTTGAGCAAATTGCTCAATCGGTCGAAGTACCCGTTCTTCAATCACGGCGACGCCGCGTTCTATGTCGCCCGACGCGATGGTGAGGCCGTCGGCCGTATTGCCGCCATCGACAACAAGTTGCATGCAAAGACCTACAACGATGGCGTGGGTTTTTTCGGCTTCTTCGAGTGCGACGACGACCCTGTCGTGTGCAAAGAACTCCTCAGCCGCGCCGCCACCTGGGTGCGAGATCGCGGCTACAGCCGTGTGCGCGGGCCACTGAACTACTCTGTGAACGATGAAAACCCGGGCGTCCTGTTTGAGGGTTTCAATGGGGTGCCGTGCATCCTGATGGCTCACAACCCGCGGTACTACGACCGCCTGCTTGCAGATTGCGGTATGGGAAAGGCGAAAGATCTGTACGCCTACCTGGTCACGCGCGCGACGATGGCGGACGATCGGTTCCAGCGGGTCATGAAAGCGGTGCGTCGGCGTGCCCCCAAACTGGACATTCGCGAAGTACGCCTCGACGGTAAGGGCTTCCGGCAGGACATCGAGACCATGCTGAAGATCTTCAACCAGGCCTGGTCCGCCAACTGGGGCTTCCTGGACGTCACGCCGCCTGAAGTGGATGCGATCGCCGAAGACCTGAAACCGATCGTCGACAAACGCATCACCGCCATCGCCGAGTTTGAGGGCAAGCCCGTCGGCATGATGGTCTGCGTTCCCAACGTAAACGAGATCCTGCGCAAGATCCCTGACGGGCGACTGTTCCCGACCGGCTGGTACAAGCTGCTGACCGGCCTGAAACGTATTCGCGGCTTCCGCACCATGCTCATGGGCGTCGTGCCCGAGTACCGCAACCGGGGCGTGGACGCGCTGATGATCGACAAAGTCATCCAGGATGGCGCGGTCGCCGGCTACCAGTACTGCGAGCTCAGCTGGGTGCTCGAAGACAACGAAGCAATGGTCTCGCTGGCGGACAAAGCCGGCGGCCATCTCTACCGCAAGTACCGCATTTATGAGGCTGACACCGATGCAATCATTCTCCCGTAGGTTCTCCTTCTTCTGCTTGGTCTCGCTGCTGCTCGTGACGACGGTCAAGCACGTAAACTCTGCGCCGGCAGGCCTCGACTCGGCCACTCGCTCAGCGATCTCTGCCAAGCTGGACAAGGCCGAGGGGAAACGCGGCACGGCCGGCTGCGTGATCGTAGACCTCGACACTGGCGAGACGCTTCTGAGCCGCAACGCGGACAATGCCCTGACTCCGGCCAGCAACATGAAACTGGTGACGACGATCACCGCGTTGTCGCAACTGGGGAGTGACTTCGAATTCACGACTCGCATCTTTGGAAACGGAAACGTCGAAGGCGGGGCACTCAAGGGCAGCCTTTGCATCATCGGCGGCGGCGACCCGAACATCAGTGGTCGGTTTCAAAACGACGACCCTCTCGCCCTCTTCAAGGACTGGGCCGCGCAGCTTAAGAAGGCCGGCATCACGAACGTAACCGGCGACCTCGAGTACGACAGCACATTGTTCGGCGGAGAGGCATTCTGCGACGGCTGGCCGCAGGATTCGCAGTATATCCAGTGGTACTGCGCCGAAGTCAGCGCACTGGCGTTCAACGACAACTGCATTGGAATCCGCGTAGTGCCGACCAGCGCAGGCAAGCCTGCGAAGATCGAGGTCACCCCGGAGACCAGCTACGTCACAATCGTGAACGAAACAACGACCGCGCCGGGCAAGAAAGGCGCCGAAATTGGAATCGTGCGCCCACGCGACGGCAACACAATCACCGTGAAGGGCAAGGTCTACGAACAGGCAACCTGGGGCTACTTCACCGACGTCACGATCCATGACCCGGCCGCCTATGCGGCAACAGTCCTGAAGGAAACACTCGCGAGGGAAGGCGTCAGCGTCCAGGGCACGATCAAACCCGTCACGTTGACCAACGAAGACGTGAAGCAACGGAAGCTGCTGGTTGAGCACAAGGCGCCGCTGCTGGAGGCACTCAAGCCGATCCTCACCAACAGCCAGAACCTGCACGCCGAGATGCTGTTCCGCCAGCTTGGACTGCGCTATTCGGGCAAAGGCACGTTCAAGACAGGCCGTGCCGCCGTGGAAGCATTCCTGAGCGAGCAGAAGCTGCTGACGGAAGGCATCCACATTGAAGACGGCAGCGGCCTCGCCCGCGACAACCGGATTACATGCAATCTGCTCGTGAAGCTGCTCAAGCGCGTAGCGGCCGGCGACCACTTCGATGCATTCCAGGCTGCACTGGCCGTCGGCGGCGAGACGGGGACGCTTGAAAAGCGGCTGACAGACTCAAGCGTACAGGGCAAGGTCTTCGCCAAGACCGGCTACATCAACGGTGTGAGGTCGCTCAGCGGTTTCCTGTTCACCGGCAAGCGTCGCTATGCATTCAGCATGCTGATGAACAACTGCGTCTACACCAAGCAAATGCAGGATGAGATCATCGAGACGCTGGCCAAGGCGGCAGAATGACTCTGGCGCGCCGGTGGCTGACAGAAGGCCGGCCGCGCCTGGGGATCGCACTGTTGGCGCTGGCGGCAGTCAGTATCGCCATGCTCCTGGTTGAGGGCTCACGCCCTGCCGCCGCGGCGGGCATCAATCCGTTCCCCCACTTCGACAAGGTTCTCCACCTCGGCGCCCATGGCTGGTCGGCCGGCCTGCTGTTTTGGGGTGGTGTACTGTTGGGGCATCCTGCACCCGTTCGACGCAGAATCCGAGTCTGGGGACTGCTCGTAATTGCAGTCGACAGCATGTCCGGCATAGCCGTGGAATTCGTTCAACTGTGGCTTGGCAGCAACAACGGCCGGCAGTTCGACTGGAAAGACGTTGTCGCGAACATCCTCGGCGCGCTGATCGCAATCGGAATCAGCGCGCCCGTGGCTCTCCGGGTCGTCCGACCCGACGAATCTACTGCTGAACTGTAGCGGAAATCAGGTACGCTACAGGTCCGCTCTCCGTACTAAGTACAGAGCACGGCAGGAGATGGAATGCGACGTCTGAGTGTGGTTGCGGTATTCGTGGTGTTGGCAGGACTGAGCACGTCTGCGCAGATCTTCCCCCGTTATTCGCAGCCGAAGGCAGACCCGAACGCGTTCAAGATTTCCACCCAGGCCAATCTCGAAGAAGCCCTTACTCGCATCGGCAGGCTCAAGTCGCAACTGGCCCAGACCAAAGAAGCCGACGAACGCGAGTTCCTGATCAACCGGATCCTGGAGCTCTGCCAGGAACAGTTGAATGAAGACAACAATGACTCCGGCGTCATCATCGTAGAGCGCACGGACATGATCTTTCCCCAGCCCGATGCCGATGAATCGGTCTACGATGTCCCGATCCGCTGGCAGGGCGCTTTCAGCGCCGTTGAGGAAGAGCTGCGCTCGCTCGGCGAAGAAGGTCTTACCCAGTACGAGAAAGTCTACGGCGCACGCGCATCCTTGCTGCTGAAGCAGGCCGTTGAGACCCGGCAGCGTGAGCGCATGCAATACCTCAACCGCCGCTTCGGACTGACCAAGGCCGGTGTGCGTGCCGGAGCCCTGCTTGCCAACATGTGGTTTGAAGAAGGCGAAGTCAGCAAGTCTGCCCGTTGCCTGGAGCGGGTCCTGTCTATCCCCGAGTTACTCACGGTCGACCAGCGAGCCATGTACAGCGTCTGGCTCGGGCACTGCTATCGAGACCTTGGCGAGCGCGCGAACCTGTTGAAGCTAATCGAACAGACCGTCACCATCCGCGACCGCAAGGTTGACGTCGGTGGTGAACAGCTGGCCGTAGGCGCAGTCCTGCAGCAGCGACTGATGGAGGCTCGCGACGCGACGACGGATACAGTCGACGCACTCGGCGTGGAATGGCCCGGCGGCAACTACACAAATACCGGGCTGCACGAGAAGCCGAGCGACTACCGCCAAATCGCGTGGACCAAGACCCTCCCGAGGCTCGGCGCGACGCCGAACTACTCGCGCTTCATGAACTATCGCTCGTCCATTGTGCCGCCATTCCTGCCGTTGTTTGACGGGAACAGCTTCTATGTGAACACGGGTGACCGGCTGGTCGCGTATGATCTGGCAGGCAGCAAGGGAGACGATCCGACCTGGTCGTGCATTCCGTTTCCGGCCTTCAGCAACAACTGGCGCACGACCGAGCCCGACCCCGGGCTGATCATGCCGGTCAGCGCCTATCGTGGCACGCTGTTCGCCGCGATCGAGAATCCGCTGTCCACGGTCTATCACGACCCGAACCCCGACCAGAATTACCGCCTGTACAGCCACTATCCCAAGGTTCGCCGCGCACTGTGCGCCGTGGACAGCAGCACCGGCCGCCTGATGTGGAAGCTGGGCGGCCAGTACGAAGGGCTGAAGGAAGACCAGACCAACTTCCTTTCATCCGTGGTCTATGAGGGTACGCTCTATGCCATAGCCAGCCGCGTACCCAGCATGGCTGAGATTTTCCTCTATGCGATCAATCCGGATACCGGCGACGTGCTCTGGAACCTGCGCCTGTGCTACGGCCAGCAGGAGACCACCATGTTCGGCCGCCCGGCCCGCGAGCCGCACCCGAGCCTGCCCTGCATCACCGGCGGCACGCTGTATCTGTGCACGAACATCGGCGGCGTAGTGTCGGTCGACCTGGCAACTCGCAGCCTGCGCTGGATTTCGCGCTACGAGTACATCCCCCGGCCGATCACCAAGTACACCGAGACGTTCTATCGCGAAGTCACCTGGTACAACTCGCCGACCATTTACACCGAGTCAAAGGGCAAGCCGTACGTGATTGTCGCCCCCACCGACGCGGACAAGATGTTCGCGCTCGACGCTCGCTCAGGCAAAGTTGTCTGGGACATCGCCCAGGACAGCCAGCCACTGTACGGCGGCCGCGCCCTGGTTGGGGTACGTGATGGCAAGGTAATCGTTGCCGGCGACGGCGGCAGTCGCGGCGGCGGGGCAAGCCGGCTGCACATCATCGACATAGACAATCCACGTGCAATCGAAAGCATCAAGGTCACCCCCGTCGATAGGGGCAACCTTCTGTCCCTCGCTGGGCGGCCCTGCATGTCTGACAACAGCGTGATCTGGCCGGGCCAGGAGTGGTCTGACAACGGCTGCACGCTGGCGCAGATCGACCTGGACAAGAAGAAGGTCGTGAATTCGGCGTATGTTTCAGGGACCTATGCCGGCTGGGGATACAGCGTCTTCACGCAGCACGGTGTCGTCTACACGGTATCCGGCAACGACTACAGCCGCGGGAACAACCAGCTGGCTGCACGCTTCAACGCGCAGGCGCTGCTTGACGCCGCGAGGGCCGAATACAAAGAGAACCCTGACGACGCCGACTGCGCCGTACGCTACGGATTGCTTTCGCTGCGCATGGGCGACCGCACCGAGGCAATGACGGCCCTCAAGCGCGCGTTTGAACTGGCCAGCCGGGCGCCTCTGGACCCGCGCATACGCGACCAGGCGGGACGCGCGCTCGTCGGCGGTTATCTTGAGCTGGCAGACAAGGCGCTCGAGGCCCGCAAGTACACCGAGGCACTCGGCTTCGTGCAGAACGCCCGGGAGTATGCGGTAGGACGTGCGCAGCTTTCCGACTGCTTCGTGCGCGAAGAACGCGCGCTGTTGGCTGAAGGTCGCGGTGCAGACATCGAAGAATTTTATCGCGGCATCATCAAGTTGGACCCGGACTTCGGCGTGGGCGACAACCCCGAGATACCCGTTGGGCTGTATTCAAGCATCCGACTGGCAGAGCGGCTGGAGGTGACCAAGCGCGACGCGGAGGCCGTCGAATTGTGGCAGGATGTCCAGGGCAACCCGGACCGCTATACGTTCGCTGGAGAGGCACCCCGCGCGCTTGCGCTGGGCCGCATCCGGGCCGCAATCAGGCGCTCCGGGCGATCCGTGTATTCGACGCAGGACGCAGCCGCCGACAACCTGATCGACGAGAAGAGCCCCGACGCGTGGCGCAAGGTGCTTAGACTGTACCCGCTCTCAATGGCTGCAGACACGGCCGCGCTGGAACTGGCCGAATCCCGCCGCGCCAACTGGGCGCCGAACGAAGGGGCCGAGATTCTGCGGACCGCTCTGGAGGAGAACCCTGAACGAAAGCGTGGACCGGAACTGCAGGCGCTGTTGGCACTCTGCTACAAGGACGCCGGTGAGAGGCTGCGGGCGCGCCTTCTTGCGCTACGTGTCCTGCGTGAGTCCCCGAATGGCGAACTGAACGTCAACGGAAGGACCACTCCCTTCCGCGATTTCCTGAAGCAGATGACCGAGGGCGCGGCCGACGAAGCCTCGACGCAAGCCCTTCCGCAGATGCCGAAGCAGGTCGCCCAGCTGTGGGCGCGACCCTGGGAAATGGGTGCATTCACTCGCCTGCCGGGCCAGCCAGTATCCATGCCATCCGCACGCTTTCACGTTGGCGAAACGGGGATGAACGGGCCGCAACTCGTTGCGCTGGACGCGGCTACCGGCAAACCTGCATGGACCCGTCAGCTGAACGTTTCCGTGACGGGCATTCACCGAACGAGCCGCGGCGTGCTGTTCGTGCAGGGCAACGGATTCTCGCTGTTTGACGACGAAGGCAATGAGCAGTGGTCAACGCCGTCAGGCGGCACGCCGGACCCAGTCAGCCTCCAGGGCGGCATGCTGGTTTACGCCACGCGCTTCCTGAACACGCGCACCCGCAAGAACATGGTGCGCATCACCGCGCGCGATGTCGACTCGGGCGGGCTGGTGTGGCCTGAGCCGAACGTTGACTGTGAGCTTGAGGGCAATTCGGTCCGTTGGATCGGCCAATGCCCCACCGGCATCGTAGTCATGGCACAGGGCAACGAAACGACACTCAGCCTGCTGAACGCCGAAAACGGCGAGGTGATTGCCACCCGTGTGCTGGATTCACAGGGACGCATTACTGTCCACCCGATCCTGCTGGACGATCGCCTGCTGATCATCGACCGAGACGGAAAGGTGCAGAGACTTGACATTGACACCCTGCGCCCCGCCGGCGAATTCGAGACCAAGTTGCGCTACCCCACGATGTTCGAGGCGGTCGACGGGCAATGCCTGATCGTGGGCCTTACCAGCGTCGGTCGATTTGACGTCAACGACGGCCATGCCATCTGGCGCCGCGACTACGGCGACAACGAGATGATGACTGCACAGGTCATGCTGAAGGACTCGATCGCCATTGCCACACGCTCTCCCAGTGCAGCAGGCCATGTAACCGCCTATGCGCTGAAAGACGGCAAGCCGAAGTTCACCTACGACGTACCGCGCACCAACCAGACCGATCGCGTCGACCTGCAGAACGCGGCCGGATTTGACGGCGGCGTGGTCGTCGTGTTCGCCGACAACCGAATCATTGACGGACGGATGCAGCTTTGGGGATTCCGCATGCTCGTCCTTGAAACAGACGGCACCGAGCGCTTTGTGTGGGAACACCACGCTGAGGACAGCCCCCTGTTCATCCAGCTTGCGCTGACGGACAACTACATCGCGCTCACCTGCGACAAGACCACGTTCGGTTTCGGTCGCAAGGAATAGCACCACCCGACTTTCGTGGCACGGGCGCTGGCGCTCCGGTATAAGAGAGTCATGTCGGATATCCGTGAATTCGGAAAATCAGTGCTCAAACAAGAGGCAGATGGCGTTGCGCGCCTCGCCGGCTTGCTTGACGACAGCTTCGACCGCGCAGTCGACTCTATGCTCAAGTGTACCGGCCACGTCGTGGTTACCGGCGTCGGCAAACCCTGGATGATCGGGCAGAAGATCAGCGCCACGCTGGCCAGCACCGGCACGCCCAGCTTTGCGCTGCACCCCAGTGAAGCCATGCACGGCGACCTCGGCCGCCTTCGAAAACATGATGTCGTGCTGGCACTGTCCAACAGCGGCACCAGCGAAGAGATCACCCGCGTTTTGCCGGTCGTGAAGCGTCTTGGATGTGTGTGTATCGGGATGACATCCAGGTTGGATTCCGCACTGGCCGACAACAGCGACATAGTGCTCAACATGGGCAAGATCAGCGAAGCCTGCCCCATCGGCATGGCCCCCAGCGTCAGCACGACCGTCATGCTCGCGCTGGGTGATGCGTTGGCGCTGGCCGTCATGAAGGCCCGCGACTTCACGCGCGAAGACTACGCCCGCTTTCACCCGGGCGGCGCGCTCGGGCGAAGCCTGATGAAGGTTGCTGAGATCATGCGCCCAATCGAGGAGACGGCCGTTGTCGGTGTGACTGCCACGGTGGCCGATGCCCTCCACGCGATCACGCTGCACAAGACCGGCGCGGCATTCATCGTGGACAAGGGCGTGGTCAAGGGCGTATTCACCGACGGCGACCTGCGACGCCATGTGGACGATGAGAACCTGTTCAGCCAGCCGATCGTCGGCCTGATGACAAGCCCCTGCCGCAGCATCCGCGAAGACAAGCTGGCGCCTGAGGCGGTGCTGATCATTCAGGAAACCCGGATCGGTGAGCTACCGGTTGTAGATACGTCTGGAAAGATTCGCGGGCATGTGGCGCTGAAGGATCTTGTCACGATGCACTTCGTCTAGGCGGCTAGGCTCCAGCTTCGATGGCCGACTCATTTTCCTTCGACATAGACTTTGACGCCCCGATCTCCGAGGTTTGGCGGGTCGTTTCCGATACGGACATGATCGATGGCGCCGCAGGCATGCCCGCCATCGACTATCGCGACGAGCCACAGCCGGACGGAACTTCGCGGCGGTTCGCCAGCTACAAGATGCACGGCTTCACGTTCGCATACGAAGAGCTGCCGTTCACCTGGATTCATGAGCAGCGCTACTCCGTGCGGCGCGTCTACAGCAAAGGCGCGTTCAGAACGTTCGTCCACACCTGCGAGGTGATCCCGAAGGACCCAGACCGCCCGGAGGCCGGCTGCACTGTCCGAACAACATTCGAATGGGAAAGGGCCAGGGGATTCCTGGGTCTGTTCGCCGCGTCGGGCACGCGGAACAACGGCCTAATCCCCTACACGAAGCTGTTCAATGAAGTCGCCGAACGATTGAAGAGCCGCCCTGCCAACTCGAAACAACACAGCGTAATCCTGAGACGCCCGGTCGAGGTTGATCGAGTAGACAAGCAGTCCGAACCTGCCAACCGCGACAGCGTCACCCAATTCATCAAGCGCACCCGTGTGCTGTTTGATTCGCCGCTGGCCGATCGACTCGAAGAAGCCATCCTCACCCTGCCGGCCGAGAAACTGCGACGGATGCAGCCGTACGCATTCGCCCGTCGCTGGAGTGCCGATCGGCAGAAGACTCTGAACCAGTTTCTTGCGGCCACCCGCGCCGGGCTACTGAAAATGCGCTGGGACATCATCTGCCCCCACTGCCGCGGCGATAAAATGAACTTGTCGACACTGGGAGAGGTGAGAGAAACAGCTTTCTGCCCGAGCTGTAACATCGACTTCGACGTCGACCTCGACCGCAGCCTGGAAGCCGTCTTCATGCCGCACCCTCAGGTGCGAGAAGTGCCGGATGCCCAGTACTGCCTCGGCGGCCCCGGCACAACCCCTCACATCGTCTACCAGCACCAGCTTGCGCCCGGTACTGAGCACTCGTTCACCTTCCGGTTAGCGGCCGGGCGTTATCGGGTCCGGGCGACGGGCGAAAAGGCCTATCGCTGGATTGAAGTCAGCGACGGCGGCCCAGTTGGCGACATCACATTCACGATTCGCGACGAAGCCATCGACGGAGAAGACGCAACGGCCGTTGAGAGCGCGCCGATCAGCCTCAAATTCATCAACGCTTCGGGCCGATCCGCCGTGGTGGTGGTCGAGAGCGTTGAGTGGGCTCGGGATGCGCTCAGCGCCGGTGAACTGGTTGCGGACCAGCGCTTTCGCGACCTGTTCAGCAGCGAGGTTCTTGCGCCGGGTATCAGCCTTGCCGTGGAGGATTCGACGATCTTGTTCACCGACGTCGTCGGCAGTACCGCGATGTACAACAACCTCGGTGACGCCAAGGCTTTCAGTCTCGTTCGTACGCACTTTGACGTGCTGCATGAGATCGTCGAGCGCCACCGGGGAGCCATCGTCAAGACCATCGGAGACGCGATCATGGCCGTCTTCACCAAGCCTGATAACGCGCTGCGCGCCGCGGACGAGTTGCACGGGCGCGTCGACGAGTATGTGCGACAGCGTGGGCACGATGAAGGCGTGCAGTTGAAAGTCGGCCTGCATGCAGGACCATGCATCGCAGTGACGCTGAATGAGCGGCTCGACTACTTCGGGACGACTGTCAATCTCGCTGCAAGAGTGCAGGGGCTCAGCGAAGGCGGCGACATCATGGCCACCAAGCTGCTCGCGGACCGCAGCAACGACTGCGAGCCACTGAGAGAGTCCGGCTGGCAAAGCAAGCCGGAGCAGGCATACGCAAAAGGCTTCGCCGAGCCCGTACCAGTCCTCCGCTTCACGCGCAGTGACTGATCACTTGCCCGGGTCATTCGCCGCCCAGCGGATCGCGTTCTTCCAGAACTTGTAGAAGTAGTAATCCCCGACAAATTCGCGCCAGTAGTGGAAATCGTCAGTTCCCAAGTAAAGCACTCGTCCCTTGCCATACTCTTTGGTGACCACCAACGGCTCTCCTTCAGCGACCAACCCACCCTCGCGTACGACGCGGGCCAGCACCGTGGCTCCCTCCGCCGCTCCGCCAGTCACTTGATACCAGTACAAGCCGTGCAATGCTCCCGGCCGGAATCTCCCTTCGACCTCTCTGCCAAGCAATTCATCCCGCCGGGACTCATCGCTGGCCAGGTTGAACAGTTCGTGATCGCGTCCCTGTGGCGTGCGGGCCAGGTGTTTGACGATGTTCGAGTTGACAGCGCTTTCGTAGCCAGCAGGGAAATCGAGGCTGATCGGACAGAGCTTGCGAAAGGACTCGTAGTTGACGTAGTCCCGCGGGTTGTGCGCGCTGCCGGATATCAAGATCAGACCGCCGCCCTGTTTGACCCAGGCTTCAAGCCAGTCCCAGTATTCAGGATGCCAGAGGAATGAATCGGGTTCGACATCTCCGACAATGACAACGTCGTAGTCCAGTTGAATCAGATCGCCCTTCTTGCTGACCATCAGTTCATGCTCGGAATCATAAAAGGGTGCGGTGAGCGGCTTGATTCGATGCTTGACTTCATCCGACCAGACCGAAGTCGGCTGCGACCAACCATCCTGCGCGTCAAGGAAATATCCCTGATAGGCGAGCCCCTTGTCGCGCTTCAGCGCCTCATTGAGGACTCGCGCTTCCCACCGGAAACGCTGCTCGACGAAAAACACCTTCAACTCGCGCGAGTAACCAGACGGCATTGGCAGGGCACCACTCGCCGGCGAGGCGCCTTTGCCAGCCACGTCAGGTTCCGCTTTGGCGGTTGCAACCGGTTCGCTGTTCGTGATTGACGGATTGCATGTCGGCACGGGAGCTGATTCTCTCGAGCCCGCCGGGTCCGGAGACTCTGGCCCCTGCGGCCCGCACGCAACCAGCAGGACTGCAATGACCAACAATGCGGAAGCGGTCTTCATACGCGCAAGTCTATCAGTCATCCGAAGACCGCAGGCGCACAAATAGCAGCCGGATGCGTGTCCCATCGTCGTGCGCGGAGCGGCTGAGCTGAAACACTGCCGTTTCGCCGGGTAGGATCGTTTCTGTGGCCACTCTCTGCACCACAACCAGCTCGGGTACCTGGATCTTCACTCCTTTCCCAGGCACCAGCTCGACAGCAACATCCGCGACCGGCTGCACTACCTGGGACGATGCGAAGTCGGCCTTGATACTGACGCCATCGCCGGCCTTGGAGAAGGTCAGTTTTCCGTCCACCCCTTCCGTCAACTCGTCAAACAATGGCGACAGGTCGCCGTCCCGGCTGGCATGCCAGTCCTGAAGGTAGATCAACTCACGCTTCCATACATAGGGCGTCTCAGAGCCGAACTCCACGTCCACGCGCGGGCGATCCAACAGGGTCCCGTGGCCCCAGGATGCATTCACTGCCGCGATTTCCCCCATAGCGGAACTGAAACTTCGGGGTGCGATGTCGGTCGGTCCCAGGATTCCCATCAGCTGCTCGGCCGTGTCTGAATCCAGGTCCAGCAGCGTGATGTCGGCGACCTCGCCCGCTCCAGCCCCGGGCTTGAAGTTGCTCGGGCGCGTCGTCACATACTTCAGCCCATTGCCATCCCATAGCGGGTAGCCGTCGTCGAGCCGCGCGTCTTCGCCCCCCGTGGCTGCAGTGTTGCCTGTCGTGGCGCAACCGGCGAAGGCCAGCAGCATGATCAAGCACAGCTCGTACAGTGAACGCGCCACAACAACGCGCAGCGTCTCAAGGACACGCATGGTGGAACTCCGCAGGGGATTGGCGGGGCTTGTGGCTACTTTTCTTCAGGATCGTCCGGTGTTGCTTCAGGCGTTGCAGGCTTCTCGGACAAGTCCATGCGGTTGCCAGTGATCAGCACGACATAAACTCCGTCTTCGCGATCGGCCATGCCGGTCAGCACCAAAACCTTGCTCTCGGCAACCTTGCCCTGCCCCTTCATCCGTTGGGTGAAGACCACAGGCGTCTGGATCGTCACCGGCGCGCCCCCAAGCGAGATTTCCTGCGTCTGAATTGGCTTCACCAGGTCGACAAGCGCCAGGTCGAGCGAAAGATCCATACGATTCTCGTCCGACGACTGTGCACGCAGGCCCAACACGATGCCTTCCTGCATCACATCGATGACTGGATCTGCAATCCTCGTGCTCTCTTTGCCGCTGAGGTCGAAGCCGCTGATGTACGCAACCTGGTTCAGGATAGTGATCGTGCCCGACTGCCCTTCCATCACGCTCAAGCGGGGCGCGGATATCAGGTTCAGCCCGGCGATGCGCCGGCCGGCCAGTTCTGCCTCGTCCATCGTCCACGCGCCGATGCTGCGTGCACGTGCCCCAAAGACATCTTCAGCTTGGGCCGAATCACATCGAATGATCCTGACTTCCAGCATGTAGGCGGTGTCAGATTTCGCCTCCGGCTGGGTGTACTCGGGCAATTCTGTATTCAAGTTTCTGTTCAGGCCCCCGCTGTAGGCGACGCTGAAGTCGGGCAGAACTTCCAGCTTGACGGGTTCAGTCTTCTGTTGTGTGGCGCAACCACAGGCCAACAGGACCACGGCCGCCAGAATTGCGGAAACGGTTCGCATGTAGAACTTTCTATCGGGGTATGTGCGGGGTTCGCGGCATCATGCTAGTAGCGGCCGGGAAGCAATCCAGCACTTTTCTCCCCGGTGACACGGCCGCCCCCAGCGCTACACTGACGCTTGATCGAATGACCTACCGGAAATGGCGACATGCGCGAAGACCTGTTTGAGAAGACCAGCCACCTGAGAGAGCGAACCACCAATCTCCAGGTGTCGCTTTGACTACGATTCACTCGCGCGCAAACTAGCTGAACTTCAGAAGAAGATGGCAGCTGACGGCTTCTGGGATGTCCAGGAGTCTGCCCAGAAGGTCGTTGCCGAGGTGCGCCGTATTCGCACCCAGACTGAGCCCATCGACGCCTTGCTCGGCAAACTCGACGACATCCAGGCTATGCTCGACCTGGCCGACGAAGTCGGTGACGAAGCCACATTCACAGAAGCCGAAAGCGACATCGCAGCGGCCGAGCAGATCTACGACAAGATTGAAACCCAGGCGCTGCTCAATGAGCCGGGCGATGAAGGCAACTGCTTTCTTTCTGTGCAGGCGGGAACCGGCGGTACAGACGCCTGCGACTGGGCGCAAAAGCTGTTCGAGATGTACATGCGCTGGGCCGGCAAGCAGGGCTACGACATAGAGCAGATTGACTACCAGGAGGATGAAGTGGCCGGCATCCGCAGTGCCGCGGCGCTGATCAAGGGTCCGTTCGCGGCCGGCATGCTGCGCGGCGAGGTCGGCACGCATAGGCTTGTGCGGATTTCACCCTTCAACGCGGCCGGCAAGCGCCAGACTGCATTCGCCAGCGTGGACGTGGTGCCTGAAGCGATGTCCGACGAGATTGACATCGAGATCAACGAAAACGACCTGGACCTGAACTTCAGCCGCGCCGGTGGAAAGGGCGGCCAAAACGTCAACAAGGTCGAAAGCGCCGTTCGCATGACGCACATTCCAACGGGGGTGGTCGTCAGTTGCCGCAGCGAGCGTAGTCAGCACCAGAATCGCGCCATCGCCATGGAAATGCTACGCGCAAAGCTCTACCAGATGGAGCGTGCCAAGCGCGATGAAGAGCTCGCCAAGTTGTACGGCGCCAAGGGCGAAGTCGGATTCGGCCACCAGATCAGGAACTACGTGCTCAATCCGTACACCATGGTGAAAGACGCCCGCACCGGCGTCGAGACCAGCCACGTAGAGAACGTGTTGGCAGGCGAAATCGACCCCTTCATCGAAGCCTATCTAAAGTGGCATCACGCAAAGAAAACCCAAGCCGCCAAAGCGGCCGAATAACCCAACTGGCATCAAATTGCATTGGCGGCAACCAGCCCTTCCACGTATTAGAAAGGCCACATGGGTGGCCAGACCAAGGTGGAATGAGGCGGGGGTTCGGGTATGATCCCGGGTCCCTTGATGAATGCTGGAGGCGTGATGCTGCGGCGGGCTGCGCTGTCATTGGTCGCGATTGCGGGCATTCTTGCCATGCAAATGGCGTCCGTCGCTCAGGTTGCTCCCGCACCGGTGCCTGTACCCGCGCCGGCACCTGTTCCGTCCGAGGACGAAGGCACCGCGCTGCGGATTGCCTACCCCTCCAACGAGTCACCATCACTGGACCCGCACGCCATCCGCGACCCGCTGAGTTTCCGCATCGTCGCCACGATCTACGAAACGCTCTACATGTATGTGCCGGGCGACAAGCCACGATTGGCGCCGTGCCTCGCGAAGGACTTCCCAAAAATCTCTGAAGACGGGCTGACCGTCACCATCAAGATCGACACAACTGCGAAATTCCACCCCAGTACGTGCTTCGGCGATGAGCGCACGCGAACGATCAAGGCCAGCGATGTCGTCCACAGCTTCAAGCGCCTGGCCGTCTATGGTGACAACGGCATGTACTGGATGGCCGTCGGGCTGATCAAGGGCCTCGACGAGTACGCCAGCAAGGCGCGCTACAACATGGAGTACGAAACCACTGATACCGAAGTGGAAGGCCTCAGGGCCGTGGACTCCGAAACGCTTGAACTGAGGCTGACACGCCCGTGCGCGCCGCTGATTTCGCTGCTGGCACACCCCAGCTTTTCGATCATCCCGCGCGAAGCTATCGACACGTACGCTGGCGATCTGCGCACACGAGCCGTAGGCACCGGCCCATATCGCCTGAACGCCGTGGCAGACGAACAGCTGTACGTTCTCAAGCGCTGGGCCGATTTCCGCGGCGACAAGCCCGCCTTTGAGCGTGTCACGTTCACCGTACGCAGCTTCTGGAACGAATTCCTTCAGGGCTACAAGGGTGGCGAGCTTCATGAGATGCCGCTCTGGCCTGCCTACTACGATAAGGTCGCCAAGGATGGCAAGCCGGCCGGCGACCTCGCTGACACCCAGACCGAGATCATTTCAGAAGATGAGCAGGGCTACTACTTCCTGTCGTTCAACATGGATGACCCGGTCTGGGGTGCCCTGGATGATGACGGCCGTGCTCTTCGCCGTGCGGTATCGTTGTGCATGAATCGAACCGACCTGCTGGTCAACGCCGGCTGGGACACCAAGTGGGCATCCGCCCAGCAGGACGTTTACCCCACGGGCATGGAGTTCGAGAACACGGGGCGCGAGCTGGAGTTCGGCAAGTATGACGCCAAGCTTGCGAAGAAGACGCTCGACGGCTGCAAGTACAAGGGTGGGCTCGACCCGACAACCGGCAAGTCTCTGAAGCTGACGTTTCTGACCACCGACGCAAGCTTCTACGATCAGATCGTCAACAACCTCCGCGACGGGCTGAAGCAGCTGGGTATCAAGCTCGACGTCCAGTACGTGGACGGAAACGACTACCGCGAAAAGGTGAACACTTCGAAAGAGCAGATGTTCACGGCCGGCTGGTTCCTCGATTACCCCGACCCGGAGAATTTTCTGCAGCTGTTCTGGAGCGGCAACGCGGCCAACGGGCTGGAGTTCAACAACACTGCACGCTACAAATCGGATGAATTCGACAAGCTGTTCATGGAGTACGAGAATCTGACACCGAACGATCAGAATCAGCTTCGCCGCAGCGAGCTCACGGCGGCCATGGCACGTGAGATTGCCAAAGACCAGCCGATCATTCCGCTCGTGCGTCGCCGCGAAGCGCGCGTGCGCACGACGAAAGTTGAGTGGCCGAGCATGCCGCGCCAGACGTACAACGACATCCGCTTCGTGAAGGGGAAGAAGTGAAGTGGATGAAGTACACGCTCACGCGGGCGCCCATTGCGGCCATCGCTGCCTTGCTGATTACAACCAGCATCACGCCAGGCTGCGGCAGCACCGCCGCCAGCAACGCCGCTGAGGACAAAGGCCTGATTGTCGTCCGCCGCGATGAAACCGGCGACCCGCGCAGCATGGACCCGCACAAGGCCGGCGACGTCGTCAGCAGCCGGCATTGCGGTATGACCTATGAATGCCTGTTCCAGTACGACTACCTTGAGCGGCCTGCAAAGCTGATTCCTGCACTCGCAGCCAAGATGCCGGACTACGACGCGAACACGCTGACCTACACCGTCACGCTGCGCGACGACGTCGTGTTTCAGGACGACCGTTGTTTCAGCTCCGATGCGGCCGGAAAGCACTACCGCGACAGCGACGAGGGTGAGGATCGGCAGGACGACAAGGGAAGAGGCCGCAAGCTGGTTGCAGAGGACATCGCCTATTCGCTGAAGCGCCTGGCGGCATTGCCCGACAGCGGCGGCTTCTGGGTGATCGAAGGCCAGATCAAGGGGCTCGACGAATTCCGCAATGAGGCTTTGAAGCTCTCGAAAGAAGGCCCGCCCGACGACCCGGACCAGAAGTGGCGGGAGCACCTGAATAACGCAAAGGTCGAGGGTCTTGAAGTCGTCGACGATCTGCACATCAAGCTGAAGCTGAACCAGCCTTATCCGCAATTCCTGTATGCGATCACGCTGTCCTATGGCGCAGCAGTGGCGCGCGAGGCCGCGGAGTACTACGGCGAAGACCTGTTCCGCAAACCGGTAGGCACCGGGCCTTTCACGCTCAAGAGCTGGAAGTCGAACTGGGAGATCGTCTGGGAACGCAACCCGACCTTCCATGAGGAGTACTTTCCGGTTTCAGACCGCGAAGAAGACAAGGAATTCAAACACCTAATGGGAAAACGGCTGCCAATCGCCGACCGTATCGACTTCCGTATTATCAAGGAGTCTCAGGCCAGCTTCCTGAATTTCAAGGCAGGCAATCTGGACACTTCAGGTCTCGACAAAGACCAGTTCCAGGCCGCGATCACGCCGCAAAAGGAAGTCACCCCCGACATGGCCAAGAAAGGCATCAAGCTGCAGAAGTACGAAGAGCCAACAATCCACTACATCAGCTTCAACATGAACGACACCACTGTGGGCACACCGGCCGGGGAAAAGGGCCGCGCTGTACGGCGAGCGCTCTCATTTTGTGTCAATCGCGACGACTATATCGATCGATACATGAACGGGCGTGGCAGCCCCGCTCGCCAGCTGGTGCCACCCAGCGTAACGGGCTACCAGAAGGTGAACACGCTAGCCAGCCAGCAGTTCGATCCAGAGGCAGGGCGCAAAGTCCTTCAGGAAGCGGGCTTTGAAGTGAAGCGGAAGGGCACTCGGTACGAGGCCGTGGATCCTTCCACGGGCGACGTAGTAACCGTCACCGTCAGCTACCGCAGCCAGTCGGAATCCACCAAACAGTACGCGAACTTCCTGGGCAGCCAGGCAGCACAGGTCGGGATTACCCTGCAGTCAGAACTACTTACGTTCTCCGAATTCCTGAAGCGTCAGGATGACGGCAAGGGCCAGGCGTATGACGCTGGCTGGGTCATGGACTACCCTGACGCGCAGAACATGCTGCAGCTGCTGTATGGGCCAAACAAGCCGCCCGGCATCAATAGCGCCGGCTACGTCTCGGCTGAGTATGACCGGCTCTACGAGGAAATGGCGAAGCTCGATGACAACGTGGACGGCGAGAAAGACAACAAACTCGACCTGATCAAGCAGATGCATGACCAGATCGATCACGACGTTCCGTGGGTGCTGATGGAGTTCAGGGTCATCTTTGCCCTGTACCACGACTGGTACCTGCCGGCCAAGCCGAACCCGTTCGCCTATACGTACTTCAAATTCGCGTACTCGGATTCAGAGCGGCGCGCGGAGAAGGCCCAGGAATGGACGGATTCTCCGTTCTGGCCGGGGTTCATCATGTTCGTTGTGTTCCTGATTCCCGTCAGTCTGGCGGGCTACAAGGTTTACCAGCAAAGGTAGTTTCAGCTGATGTTCGCATACGTGCTGCGAAAACTGATGTACATGCCGTTCATCCTGCTGGGTGTCATCTTCATTACGTTCGTGCTGTTCCAGATGTCCACGACGCCGGAATCGCTGGCCAAAATCCAACTCGGTGAGAAAGCCAGCGCACGCCAGACATACGAATACCTGGAGTCCAAGGGACAGGTCTCGTGGACCGACACAGGCGAGGCCAAGCGGGACAAGCTCAGTGCCGGCCTGCTCGACAACAAACGCACCCAGTTCTTCGTTGCAGGCAAACTGGACGAGTTGGCAGACAAGCGCGATGACCTACGTGAGCGAATCATTGAACTTCAGCGTGACGTCGCCGAACGTGAAGAAGAAGAACGCACAGATCACGCAGAACGCATAAGTGGCGACAAGGACAAGCCGTTCCGCCAGTCGGAGAGCCTGAAGGAGCTAAAGCAGGAACTCGGCCGGGTGCAAAAGCGCCAGCTTGAGAACCGCATCCAGATGTCGCTGATGTTGCGCGACGCCCGACGCATCGAAGAGACGTTGCTGCTTCGCGCGGAGCTTGAGAAATCCGGCATAAAGGGCCAGGAACTCAAGAACACCGTCACTGAGCGCGTAAACGACGTGCAACGAGTGGATATCCCGCAGATCGAGCTCGGTGTGCTCGAAGACGACCTCGCCATCCTTGAAGAAGTCGGCCACGACGGGCTGAAAGAAGAAATCGAAGCCGCCAAGGCCGCTCTGGCAAAGGGCAAAGCCGCCATCAACGCCACTATCAAGCGCCTGGAAGGCGAAGGCAACCCCAACGTCGGCGCCGACTGGACCACGTGCGCCGAGGTTCGCAAGAAGCTCGCAAGAGTCGAGGACATTGAGCCTGACCTGACTTATACGTGGTGGGTCGTCAACTTCGTGTACTACCTGCGCGACATCGTGACCCTCGACTTCGGCGACACCAACAACCACCGCCCGGTAATGGACGTGATCAAGGAAGGCGCAGGACCCAGCCTTGCGTTGGCCATTCCCGGCTTCTTCCTGGCCGAAGTCATTGCGGTGTTCTTTGGCTTGTTTGCGGCAATGTACCGCCAGACGCGGATCGACCACGTCATCGTCATCAGCTCAATTCTGCTGATGAGCATCAACGCCATCGCGCTGATCATGTATGGCCAGAAATTCCTGGCTGCTGATTGGAACTACTTCCCGATCACTGGCTACGCATCCGGCTTCGGGGCCATGCGCTTCCTGATGTTGCCGTTCCTGCTGTACGTGATCATCAGCTTCGGCGACCGCGTGCGATTCAACCGCATCGTGATGCTGGACGAGACCAATCAGGACTACGTCCGCACGGCCCGCGCCAAAGGCCTCAGTGAAAACACGGTGATCTTCAAACATATCTTCCGAAACACCCTGATTCCGCTAATCACGCGCTGGGTGGTGGTGATCCCGAACTTGTATCTTGGCTCGCTGGTGCTCGAGACCTTCTTCTCGATCCCTGGACTTGGCTACCTGACCGTAGAAGCAATCGGCAACAGTGACGCAAACGTGATTCGTGCAGTGGTGGTGTTCGGCTCAGTCAGCTTCATGTTGGCGACGCTGGCATCTGACATCCTGTATGCCGTGGTGGACCCACGTGTGAAGCTCAGCTAGGAACAACGCACTATGCCCTGGAAGGAAGTCATCCGACTGCTCATGAAGCGCAAGCTGGCCGTGGCCTGCTTCGTGGTCGTGGTGATTTGTGCCTTCGTGGCGCTGTTCGCCCAGGTTTTTGTGCCGGATTCAGACCTGGAAGCAAACCCCGGCGTCGACACCGCGGAACACGTCATCGAGCGCGAAACGCTGTTGCGCACTCAGGAACTGCTCGACGACGACCCTGACCTGTCCGAGGCCGAAGCGCAGAAGCAGGCAGAAGAAGAAGTCGCCGCCGACCACGACGGCGAAGACATCGTCGTCACCGATCTCAAGCGGACCTATCACCCGCCCACCTGGGTGCTGGCCCTGGACTCAGAGCATCCTCACTGGAAAGAAACCGGCGGCGAACCAACCCCTGAGCAAAATCGTGACTGGGGCTTCTTCAGTGCCAAGGCGTGGCGATTCCCGATGGGTTGTGACGTTGAGGGTGTCAGCATCCTGGCCAAGCTGATCCGCGGGCTGCAGCTGGCTTTCATCATCGGCATCGTCCCGACCGTGATCAGCAGCATCATCGCGGTCTTCATGGGCCTGCTGTCCGGCTACTTCGGCAAGCTGCTCGACGACGTCATCGTGTTCATTATCTCGACGATCGCCAGCATTCCGCTGCTTCTGCTCCTGATTGCATTCATCCAGGCCGTCCGCAACAGCGAGGCAATCACGCAGAAGTTTGAATATTTCGGACTTGGCGAAGACCAGAAGCATTGGCGCAACCTGATACTGGTGTTGATCGTGATCGGGCTTACGACTTGGATCGGCCTTTCGCGCCTCGTTCGCGCCGAGGTCATGAAGCACAAGAACCGTGAATACATCGACGCTGCCCGAGCACTGGGCTACGGCACTTGGCGCATCCTGTTCAAGCACGTGCTTCCGAACGTCTTTCACATCGTGATCATCACTTTCACGATTGGCTTCATCGGCGCAGTGGGACTCGAGGTCTTCCTCAGCTACGTCGGCATCGGCGTTGAGGCCAAGCTGCCCACCTGGGGCCAGATGATCAGCGGCGGGCGGCAGGAGTTGCAGCGCGACCCATCCGTCTGGTGGCCGCTGACCTTCGCGACGCTGTTCCTGTTCATCCTGTCACTTGCCTTCAGCCTGTTTGGCGACGCGCTTCGCGATGCGCTTGATCCGAAGTTGCGCACCTAGTAGCGTCACGCCCGAGGCCCTATGCGTACAGGCATCTTCATCACGGGTACCGATACCGGCGTCGGCAAGACGATCGTTGCCGCCGGGCTTGTGCTTGCCCTCAAACAGCGCGGGCTCAACGTCGGCTACATGAAGCCGGTTGAAAGCGGCTGCCCCGTTCTCGACGGCGAGGTCGTGCCGCAGGACGTCCGCTTCGTGCGCGAAGTAACGGGCATTCGCGACGACATCGACCTGGTCTGTCCCTACCGCCTGAAGGCCGCCGCGGCCCCCAGCATCGCCAGCCGACTCGAAGACGTCCACATCGACATTGCGTACATCGTTGACCAGTACTTCCAGCTGTCTTTGATGCACGAGATCGTCGTGGTTGAGGGCGTCGGGGGGCTGATGGTGCCCCTGAACAACAATGATCTGGTGACCGACCTCGTGTTGCAGCTGGGGCTCGACATGCTGGTAGTTTCCCGGCCTGGGCTTGGCACCATCAACCATTCGCTGCTGACCATCAACATGGCCAAGATGATGGGGATTCCGCTCAGCGGCGTCATCATCAACGGCTTCGGGCGAGAGGCGATCGGCCTGCCGGAACGCACCAACCCCGATGAGATCGAGCATTTCGGCAACGAGCCCGTGCTCGGCATCCTGCCGTGGATGAAGGATCTCGACTTCCAGACCTGCAAGCCCGGCTCGCTTCTCAGCGAGTTCATGGAGCGGATCAACATCGAACCGCTTCTGCAGGACACTGACAACTCATTCTAGAGACCAACATAAAACCCCGACCAACCGGCCGGGGTTTGAGTGCTGCGGACCGGCTATTTCTCGCTGGTAACGGGCCTGCGTGAAGGGATCGTTCCCTTCTTCAGGAACAACAAGGCAAAGCAGGTGTCGGGCATGGTGCCCCAACTGCCATCACTGTTTTGGGTAGTGACCAGCACAGAAGCGCCTTCCGAATACCAGTCATGTACGCCAAGCCGCCGAACCTGGCCGAGCATCATTACACGCTCAAGCCCGTACATGTAGTAGAGGTACCATGTCCGGCCGTGGTTAGGGTTCCGGGTGATCGTGAACCAGTACTCCAGCCAGCACATGCCGTCTTCAAGGCTCTCAGTCGCCGCCTTCTTCCACTTTTCGTAGGCCTGCTGACTGCCGAACTCTTCCTTGAGCTGGGCGGCATCCATCTGGTCAACGATGTCGAGCCCCACAAGCAGGCACGTCAGCCCGGCCGTGGTCATTGAGCCATAGGAATCCGTGGTCTCCGCATAACGATCCCATTTGGCCTTGGTCGCGTAGGCCCAACCGCGTGCTTCGGTTGGTTTGCCGGCGTAGGTACTGCGACCGTCATCTTTGCGACTGTTGCCCTTGGGGGGCTTGTAGCCGACGACCCGTTTCACTTTGGGGCCGTCCGGCTGCTGGAAGGTCACAACCTCTTCAACCAGCTTCCCAACGACGCCCGTTGGGATCTTGATCTCGCAACGCAGCGCCGATGCCAGGCCCAGCAGCGCGTACTGGGTGTTCGAGAAATCGAAGCGAGATGTATCCGGCGCAATGTTGTAGTTCCAGAACGGGTTCTTGGTCTGGTTCTGGTTGGCGACCAGCCAGTCGACCAGTGACTGCATCGCCTTGCGGTCTTCATCGCTGAGCTCACGCTTGAAGTCGGGGAATTTGTCGTCTCCCTCACTGAGGTAGGCGCGGCGCTCAACGTCTGTGATGTATCTGGCCTCGTAGGCCATCAGCGACAGGGCGACCGAATAGGTCTCTTCGAACTCCATGCCCTTCATTGCCTCGAAGCCCCTTATGACGGCCGGATCATCGGCCGGAACGTCGCAGGTCAACAGAGTCAGAAGGGCGAGTGCAGTCCCGCCGCGGGCGCGTGATCCGTAGGGCCATGCGCTGTCACCATTCTGCATGAGCTTCACGCGCTCAGCACCCTTGGAAATCGCCGTCACTACCTTGTCGTTCAGGTAGCGCCCGGCCGTGCTGTCGAAGTCCTCGCTGAACTCGAAGCGAACGCTCCAATGGTAGTCGATGCGGGCCGCGGCAACTTTGGTGGCTTTCGCCCGCCAGCGCGCGGCATGGATCACGACGTCGGAGGCCTGAAGCCTGCCCTGCTCGACATTGAACCAGGCGGTTGTCTCCGCGTGAAAGCCGAACCAGCGCGCGGCCCCATCGGCAGGCTCTTTGTCCGGCAAGATGAAGTCATGAAAGCCACTGATCTGGACACAGTCGGCATCGCCGCACCTGTCCGATCCGTCGATAGTGTAGACGCTTACGAGCTCAAGCCCGGGCATGTCGTACAAGCGAGGCAGCTTCCACTTGCGGTCCCAGTTGAATCCGGCCGTGCACTTCTTCTTCTCAGGGATCTGCATACCCAGCTGTATGAGCACGTCTTCCATCACGAAGGGTGCGTGAATGTCGTGCAGTGTACCGGTGTCATCGAACTCATGGCCCATAAAGTGGGCGTATGACAGGCTGGGCTCGCTGTCGATCGCACCCGCAGGCAGAGGCTCCAGCGGGTCCACTTTGGCCTGGCTTGCAACTTTGTAATTGAGGTAGGTCGTTGGCGGCGTTTTCCATTCCAGCTCAAATCGCTGGTTGCCCCTCTGATGGGGTACAGGAACGTCCGCAACAACCGAGCTTGAGAATCCAGTCAGCATGGCAAGCATGCCGACCGCCGCACCTATCATCCGTCGCATGTCCCCCTCCCGTGGGCTTGCTGTACCGGTGACTGGGAGAAGAGTACGGACTAAGAATGCGAATCGCTATTTTAGGTCTAAAACACTATCGCAAATTAGTGATTGCAGGCCGGCGGCCTTGCCACAGAGGGAGTCTGACTACTCTTTGGGGCCGCCGGTGTAGACGGGCTTGTTCGTGCGGACTGTGCCGCGCTTCAGGAACAGAAGGGCAAACGCCGTGTCGACAGCACCGCCCCAGCCTCCATCATCGCCCTGAAGCGTAATCAACGCCGAGGCACCTTCGAAGTACCAGTCGTGCGTGCCCAGGTAGCGCACGTCGCTGAGCATGCAGATGCGCTCAAGCCCATACAGGTAGTAGTAGTACCACGCGCGAGCGTGATTGGGGTTTCGGGTGACGCTGAACCAGTACTCCATCCAGGTCATACCCCAATCGAGTGCCTGCTGGGTATCTCGCTCCCAGTTCTTGTACTGGGCATTGTTGTCGAACTCTTTGATGCGTGCCTTGTCTTCCATGTTGGCGGCGATGTCCAACCCCGCAATCAGCGTCGTGATGCCGGCACTGGTCATCGAGCCATACGCGCTGGTCGCGCCCGTGTCAGGCACGTAGGTCGCCGCGTAGGTGTAGGCCCAGCCACGCGCCTTGACGTTCTTCGTGGACAGCGTGACCTTGTCGTCGCCCTTCTTGCCGTTCTTCTTCTTGCCTGGCTTGTAGTCAACTACGCGCTTGAACTCGGGGCCATCGGGGGCCTGCAAGGACCGCACAAACTCCACCAGCTTTCTAATGTAGCCGGTGGGAATGACTACACCGCAGCGCATGGCCGAACCAAGTCCGAGGAGTGCGTATTGCGTAACCGAGAAGTCGTAGCGCGCTGGTGAGTCCTCGTCGCGTGAGTAATTCCACATGACGTTCGGCTCGTTGCGATTCTGGATTAGCCAGTCCGTCAGCCGCTGCACTTCCGCGAGATCCTGCTGGCTTAGCTTGCGTTCCTGTTTCCCGTCATTTCCGCCCTTGAGAAACGCTTCGCGCTCAGTCTTGCTGATGTACTTGGCCTCATATGCCATGATGGAAATTGCGACATCGTAGGTCGTGTTCAACTCGGACTCCTGCATCAGGCGGAAGCTCTCCACCATTCGAACGTCCGCAGGATCTTCGCCGCACATCAGCAGCGCCAGCAGCGCCAACGCCGTTCCGCCACGGACATTCGTGCCGTAAGGCCAGGTACCCTCCTTGTTGCGCAGGGCCCACAGGCGTTCAACGCCATTGAAAATGGCAATGTCGACCTTCTTCTTCACGTAGTCGGTATCAGTCGAATCTACCGTGCGGGTGAGTTTCCACTCCGCATCCCAAGCATAGTTCTTTGCCGCGGGCGGATCATCGACGGTTGCACCGCTCTCCATCTTTGAGCCGCGCATACTGATTCTGATGCCCTGAAGACACCCAATTGCAGGGTCAAAGTAGGAATCCGTTGTCAGCTCAAACTTCGTCCATCGCGGCAGGACTGTGTCTGCCTGCGCACTCTTGAGCTTGTGCGTACCGACAACGTGCGCGCACTCCTGCTTTTCATAGGTCGTAAGCTCAGTAAAGGTGTAGCTCGAAATGGCATTGAGCGCCTGAGTGCCGGAAACACGATCGAAGTTCCACTCGTGCTCCCACTCGTCGCCTTCGCGCGCCGTGGCAGCCGGCACGAACGCGGCCATCTGAAACAGCAGTTCCTCGAACTCCCATGGCGTGGTCAGCGCGGGCATCTGGCCGTCGGTGCCGATCTCATAGCCTAGAAGATGTATGTAGCGCAGATTCGGCTTTGGGTCGCCGTCATCGCCCATCGCGGTCTGCGAACTGACGCCGTAGTGAAGGTAGAGGCTATCCTCGACCGTCCAGGCGAGTTCTGCCTTGCCGCGAGCCAATGCCGTGGCCGGGTATGCATCCGCAAGCACCAGAGGCAGAGCCGCAAGCACCAAAGCGCCCAGGCGCAGTGTTGTGGTTGGCAGTCTTCGCACCATAAGTTGCTACTTCAGGTCGTCACGACGCGACTTAACAATCGTCCGCAACTCCCCCACTTGTATGCCCTGCTCTTCCAGATGCTTCTTCAGGTCCTTGGCAGATTGGACCAGCGCGGGACCACCCTTGGCAGCCTTCAGCTGGTTCTCAGCATCCAGGATCTTCTGTACCTGGTCGAGCTCAGTCTTCACGCGCTTTGCTTCAGCCACCGCCCACGTGTCGAAGTCATCCAGCTGCGCACGCACCTGTTTTGCCGCCGCAGCCTTTTCCAGCGGGTCCACAATTGCAGCAACCTTGGTCGTCTCTGGCACATCCGGCAACGTACCGATGGCATCGTCCCAGTCGTCGACCGCGGTCTTTGCTTCGGCAACCCGGGCATCAAGGTTGCCGCTCCCGTTTATTTGCGATACCGCATACTTGGCTGCAGCAGCCCGCAGCTCGCCGTGCTTGTCGGCCAACGACCGCTGGGCATCCAGACGTTTCTTGTTGGCTTTGTCCGCATCGTTCGATAGGGCCTTGGCGTCCTTCTTCAGGTCGGCCAGTTCCGCGCCGGTGGCCTTGGCCTGGGCCTTGCGATTGTCTTCGACCTTCTGGTTCGCGTCGCGCTCGGCCTTCAGGGCATCGCGCAGTCCGTCTTCCAGCTTGGTGATGTCCTTCTTGATTGCCTTGTATTCGGGCTCAGCCAAAACAACGCCTGACGCGGCCAGCGCGAGCAGGCTGATGAGCAACAAACTGCCCAACCTATGAAGGCTTCTTGAGGCCATACTTCTTCATCTTGTATTGCAAAGCCGTCCGGCCCACACCCAGTATGCGCGCGGCGCGGGATACATTCCACGCTGTTTCCTCGAGCGCGTTGAGCAGGGTGTTGCGTTCAATGCGTTCGAGATCACCTACCAGTCCTTGCGGCGCATCTTCGCCCGGCGGCAGGCGCGTAGCTTCCAGCATTTCAGCCGGTAGGTCCTCGACACGCATGGCCTCGCCTGTTGAGAGTGCGATGCATCGGCGAATCACGTTTTCCAACTCCCGCACGTTGCCGGGCCAGTGGTAGGCCTGCAGCCGCGCCATGACGTCTTCAGGAACGGCCAGCTTGCTGCCTTCTTTCTTGAGGAAGTGCTCGACCAGCTTGCCGATATCGCCAGCCCGCTCGCGCAGCGGCGGCATCGTGACTGTCACGACATTCACGCGGTAGAAAAGGTCTTCCCGGAAGCCGCCTTCTTTCACCATCTCGCGAAGGTTGCGGTTGGTTGCGCACACGAGACGCACATCCGTGCGCAATTGCGCCGACCCGCCGACACGCTCAAATGTCTTGTCCTGAAGCACTCGCAGCAACTTCACTTGTGTGGTCTGAGGGATCTCGCCAAGTTCATCCAGGAACAGGCTGCCGCCGTCGGCAGTCTCGAAGCGGCCCTTGCGCTGGGAATCCGCGCCCGTGAATGCCCCCTTCTCGTGTCCGAACAATTCGCTTTCCAGAACTCCCGGTGCGAGCGCGCCTGCATGCACGGCCACGAAATTCTGCTCGCTGCGCGGCGAAAGCTCGTGTACGGCGCGGGCTACGAGTTCCTTCCCGGTTCCGCTCTCACCCAGAATCAGCACGGGCACCGTACTCCGTGCGGCGCGCTTCACAATGTCGGCGATTTCAAGCAATTGCGGGGATGAGCCGATCAGGCCCGGCAGAGCTTCTTCGCCGGAGGCTTTGGGTGGTGCGCCACCACTGCGGCCCTCCTCAAGCGCACGTTCGACCTTGAATTCGAACTCCGCCAGCTCGAACGGCTTTTCCATGAAGTCAGCCGCGCCCAGCGACATGGCCTCCACTGCGTCCTTCACGCTGCCATGCGCGGTGATCATGATAAACGGCGGCGGCTCGCCCTTTTCGCTCAGCGCACGCAGCAGCCCCAGGCCATCCAGCTTGGGCATCTTCAGGTCGCTGACGATTGCGTCGTACGCAGTCGCGCTGGCAAGCTCCAGTGCCTTCTGCCCGTTCTCGGCCTGGGTCACTGCCATGCCCTTGGCAGTCAAGGCCATCGCCAGCATGTCCCGCATGCTTGCCTTGTCGTCCACTACGAGTACGTTTGGCTTGTCCGCCACTAATCTGCCTCTTTCACAAATGTCGCGCGAAACATGGTACCTGCTGAATCGCTGCGGACCATTTCCAAGTCGCCGCCAAGATCGCGGAGCAACCGCCGTGCGATCGGCAATCCCAGCCCTGTACCGTCTGCCTTACCTGTCACGAACGGCTCAAACAATTTGCTGCGCACGTCTGCCCCAATTCCGGGACCGGTGTCCTGAATCTCGATCGTCATCAGGCGCCCATTTCCCAAAACCCTGAAACTCAGCCGGCCGCCTTCCTCCCGCATTGCCTCGGCCGCGTTCACGGCCACGTTGGAAAGAGCTTCCCGCAACGCGGTCGAATCAACCTCAAGCTCAATCCCCGGCAGCTCCGGCGTCTCGACTTCTACGTTTTCGCCACCGGCCGAGCGCGCTGACTCAACGACGGGACGCAGAACCGCCTCAAGCGACAGCCTCTCCACGGACCCATGCGCGCCGCGGCTGAACTGAAGGAAGTCTCGCACAATACGGTCGAGCGCGCCAATCTCGCTGACCAACTTGTCCGCGATCTGCTTCTGCATCGGGTCATTGAGGCCTCGGGCCAGCAGCTCAACGTATCCGCGCAGCGCCGCCAGCGGGTTCTTGATCTGGTGGGCCATGCCGGCACTGAATTGGGCCTGCTCGGCCAGCCGGGTCTGGCGGGCCAGGTCGCTGTGCAATCCGCGCCACGCGCGCGAAAGCGCCAGCGCGGATCCGGCTGTTACAACGAACACGCTCAGAACCGTCAGGGCCATTGTCCAGGCGACAGCATTCAGGTTGTCTGTGTAGTCCGCTTCAAGCTCAACAGCGACGGCGTAGTCGCTAACCACGCCATCGGAGTCGCGCACGGGCGCGAAGCCATTGCGGTATAGCCTGCCCTGCTCGTCTTCATAGGTGATGGTCGCGATAGGGCCCGATATAAAGCTCTTTTCAAGCTCGTTGGCGTCACCGGCGAAACTGTAGTCGCGACTGCCCGGCTCGTGGCCTTCAGTGTCCACCACCAGCGTACCGTCGCGACGCAGAATGGCCGCGCGGCGTACACCGCTGTTTTCCTGCAGCGCCTTGAGGCGCCCGCGATACAGCACGGCCAGGTCGTCGTTCGATCGCTGAACCAGATCCAATGCCCCCGGGCTGATCCCTATGGCCGACGTCGCCGCGTAGCTTTTGAGTCTGCGCTCAAGCTGCTCTTCGTATCCCGTACTGATGAACTGGTAGGCAACGAGCGCGCCTACTAGCAGCGCGCCCGCCATGATCATCGTGAATGCCCAGCCAAACAGAAAGCCGGAGCCTTTGCCGGGCTTGGTCGCCATTACCAGGCAATCTCCAGAAAGATCGACGCGTCGTGGGCTGCGTAGCCTGCGTTGTCAATGTCGCTGGTGCGACGCGTGTAGGTGTAGCGCGCCCCTACGGCCATGAACTCCCAGAAGTTCCAGGCGACTTCCACCCACACCTGCAGATAGCGTTCGTGCACTGTGCGCTGGCCATCCGCTCCGACGTTGTCGACGTCGATCAAGTCATCGTATTCCCGGGTCCAGAAGTGCCCACCAAGCGTCAGGCGCACGTCACCGACGAGGTTCAGGTCAGCGGCCCCCTTGATGCCGTACTGCCAGTATCGATCGTGGCCCGCGGCGGAGTCATCCTGCCGCACGCTGTACACTCGGCCCTGAGCCTCGATGAACGGCAGGTTCAGCTTGAAGTCCGCGCCGTAGTTGAACTTCAGCAACTGCAGCTTGTCCTCGGTGCTGAGCGGCGTTCCGTCGTCCTGTACGTCAACCTGGTCGCGGAACCACTCGTAGTCGAAGGCCACATATGGGTGCAACTCGAGGAAATCGAAGATCTTGAAGTAGATGCTGAAGTCAGCGCCGATGGTCCATGAGTCGAGGCTGGGCACATCGCGCTCTTCGGTAAAGTCGGTGGTTTGCCCCGTAAATCCAAGCTCGAAGATCACGAAGCTGACCTGGTAGCCGACATAGGCCCGGGCGATGGCACCGCTGGCACGCAAGTCGTCCTGGCGGGTCAGGGGCCCGGTGATCTCATAGGCATGCAGCTGGTGATACAGCACGTCTGCGCTTACCCCGACGCCGAAGCCGCCGTTGTACGGAAGCTTGAAGAACGCGCCGAGCTTCAGGTCCCACATGTCCGCATCGGCCTCACCGAAGTAGAGCCGGCCGGCGATGTGCCCTCGCGCGCCCAGGCTGACGACGCCCAGATTGGCGCCGACGTAGGCGTACGCCATGGCATCGCCATAGAGGCCAGTGTCGTCGTCCTTGTCTTCCAGGAAGATATTGCTGTCCCAGCCGAAAGACGCACGGGCTCGCAGGCCAAGCCCGGTGCGGTCGCGCCCGAGAGTCAGCGGCAGGTACTCGCCATCCTGCACGCCGCCGACGTCAAAGTCCTGCCACGGATCGACTTCATCTTCGTCGCCGCCAGGTTGCGTTGAACTTGGAGATGTGTTGCCGCCGTCCTGTGCGAACAGAGGCGAGCCCATCAGTATTGCCAGCAAGACGAGCCATTTGCCCATCGGTACTTCTCCAGCGGGGGTGCAGGGGTTGCGCGGCCGCTTTCCGAATCGACCACGGCAACAGGTTACGGGTGTGTCAGTGAAGTGACAAGCTTCGCCCGCAAAGCCCTGGAATGAGTGCGGCAGCCGGTCGGTGGGGCCATACCGCCGGCTGCCTTACTCATTTGCCTGAGAACCCAATTCCCAGACGTGATTGCATAAAGCACCCGGCGTGCCAATTGGTTCGCGGCACGTGCCGACGCCCGCAACTCCGCCACGGTGGCCGCTTCACGAGCAATTGCGATCTATGGCCCGATTTAGACAAAAGTGGAAAGCGCCGGGTCTCAGTCGATTTCACTGGCAGAACTGCCAGATTTCCGGCAGTCCCCTGCCATGCTAGACTGCCGGGTTCTGGCCCGTTGGGCCTTGGAGGCAATTTGTGAACGCGCGTGGCCCCGCAATTGTGCAGGCAGACCTCACGATCCTGCTGGAGGTCGATCACCCCGACTACGGGCCCGCGCGCGATTCCATGGCCGTGTTCAGCGAACTGGTCAAAAGCCCCGAGCACATCCATACCTACCGCATCACCCCGCTGAGCCTTTGGAATGCAGCAGCCTCTGGCGTCACGGCCGCCCAGGTACTCGACGCGCTTGAGAAGTACTCGCGCTATGACGTGCCTGAGCTGGTGCGCACCGAAGTCGTTGAATACATCAGCCGCTACGGCCGGCTTGTGCTGGACCTGCACGATGGTCGTTACGTGCTTCGCAGCGACGACAACGTGCTGCTACAGATGCTCAGCAAGCAAAAGGGCGTTGCGCAGTACTTCGAAGGCTTCCTAGACGACAACACTGCATTCATCGGCCAGTCCGCACGGGGCTATCTGAAACAGGCGTTGGTGAAGGTTGGCTTCCCGGTTGAGGATCTCGCCGGCTATACACCTGGAACGCCGCTGGATGTGCACCTGCTGGAACAAACCGAGCATGGCAAGCCATTCGGCCTGCGGCGCTATCAGAAGGAAGCGTCCGAAGTGTTCTATGCCGGCGGCGGCGTCCGCGGCGGCAGTGGTGTTGTCGTTCTGCCTTGCGGTGCAGGCAAGACCATCGTCGCGCTCGGCGCGATGGCGCAGGTGAAAGCGCATACGCTGATCCTGACCGCGAATGTTGTGGCCGTGCGGCAGTGGATCCGCGAGGCGCTGGACAAGACCAACCTGAAGGAAGACCAGATCGCCGAATACACGGGCGACAGCAAGAACATCGCGCCGGTAACCGTCGCGACCTACCAGATCGTGACCTACCGCAAGCGCAAGACCGAGGAGTTCCCCCACTTCGAGATCTTCAACAAGGCGGACTGGGGCCTCATCATTTACGACGAAGTACACCTGTTGCCGGCGCCGGTCTTCCGGGCCACCGCCGCCATCCAGTCGCGCCGCCGACTGGGACTTACGGCAACGCTGGTGCGCGAAGACGGGCTGGAAGAAGACGTGTTCAGCCTGGTCGGCCCAAAACGCTACGACGTTCCGTGGCGTGAACTCGAGAAACAGGGCTGGATCGCAACCGCCGATTGCACCGAAGTACGCGTTGATCTGCCAAGCCCGCAGCGCATGCCGTATGCCCTGGCCGGACAGCGCGACCAATACAGGATCGCGGCCGAGAATCCCGGCAAGATGGATGTGCTTGCCGCGCTTCTTGAGCTGCACAAGGACGATCGCGTACTCGTGATCGCGCAATACCTTGACCAGCTGCACGAGCTTGCAGGCCGCTTTAAGTTGCCTTTGATCGAAGGCAAGACGCCAAGCAAGAAGCGCGACGAGTTGTACGAACAGTTCCGTAGCGGCGAGATCAGCACGCTGGTGGTCAGCAAAGTCGGCAACTTCGCCGTTGATCTACCCGACGCAAGCGTGATGGTGCAGCTCAGCGGAACATTCGGCAGCCGACAGGAAGAGGCCCAACGTCTGGGTCGCATTCTGCGCCCCAAGGATGACGGCACGCTGGCCCACTTCTACACCATCGTGACACGCGAAACGCGCGATCAGGAATTCGGCGCAAACCGCCAGCTGTTTCTGGTCGAGCAAGGCTATCGATACCGCATTATTGACGCTGCCGAAGTACTGGCCGGCGAGTTCAAGCCGGTCGAGCCCGAGCCAACGGAAGAGGTGGTAAAGTGAAGCTGCACCTCCATGTGGGCGTCGTTGAGACGGCCGATGAGATCACCCTGAATGAGGCGCTGGCGGTCGCCCAATGCACTGAGCGTGTGCTGGTCAGACTTGCGCCCAACTTGGCAGTGCTTGAATGTGACGACGCGGAACGCGTCGTCAGCGCGCTTGAAGCAAATGGACTTCACCCGAAAGTGATGCGATGACCGAAGCTGCGGCCACACCCATTCGCCGCTTCCGCGCCGCTGAGCTGGACTTGCTCAGCGTGCTCGAAGTTGTGATTGCGCGGTCGCCTAAGGTGCTGAAGAACGGTCTTCCCAACCTAGCCTTCTTTCGCGCGGCCAATGCCTCTCTGGCCCAGCCTGACGACGAACCCGGCGGAATCGGCTTCGCTCAGGTCGAATTCTGGCTGGCCCTCGCACGGGACCTCTCACTGGTTGCGGAAGTCGAGGGGCGTCTGGACGTCACGCCCGAGGCGGATGAGTTCTTTACGCTGACTTCAGATGAGCGCCTCGTGCTGCTGCGAAAGGCATGGATCGAGTCTCGGGACCTGAATGAGTTCGCCCTAACGCCCGAGCTGGAGCTGCCAGCGCTACGCAAAGGACGTACGGTTGATGTCACCTCGGACTTTCCCACGGCGGAGCGCCTAGTTGAAGCCCGCAGGGAGCTGGTGCAGATCGTTGAAGCGATCCAGAACGAAACGACCCTGCCGGAGTTCGTGGACTGGCTCGAACGCAACGCCCGCAACCTGTTCATCACACACGACAACGACGGGTCGTGGCGACAAGTGTTCTACCGGGGCATCCGCGAGCGTGGCGGGCGCGAAGATGTCGAGCGTGACGGTAGCTGGGAAATCGTGGAGGGTGCGGTCGTTCGTCTCATGGTCGCGTTGCCGCTGAGCAGCCTGGGTTGGATCGATTACGACCCGCGCTCGTACGCCATTGCACCCCTGAGCGACGGGCCTGCCGAAGAGCATTCGTTTGAAGTCGTAGTGCAGCCGAATTTCGAGGCCGTCGCGCTTGGCGATCGGCCGGACCCTTCAGCGCTCTGGCGATTGGCTAGATTCACCACGCCGCGACCGGAGGGCCGCGTGCGGACCTACATCCTGGAGCGCAAACCGTTTTCGGATGCGCTCGGGCGTGGTGATGCTGCGGCCGAGCTGGTGAGCTTTCTCGCCGGTTTGTCGCGCGCGCCGCTGCCTCAGAACGTGCGCTTCTCGCTGGACGACTGGGCCGCGCTGTCGGAGCGAATCAAGATCTGGCCGGACGCATTGCTGATCGAGGCGGAGGGCGTCGAGGACCTTGCCAGGACGTTGCCCGAAAAGCTGCTCAGCAAGCTGGCGCCGACGAAGTTGACGGGGGGCCACTACGCGCTCCCGGCACCAGAGACTTCGGTGCTGCGTGAAGTCGCGCCACCGCGCCGCACGGTGCTGGACTACTCACGCCGTCTGCCGCCGGTGATCGCGCCGACTGACACCACTGCGCTGTCCGCACCGCGCGAAGAGTTGCATTTCCGGGCACGCCAGCTCCTGGGCCTGGTCAGCCGCAGCCTGTCGACAGATCGATATGAACTGGACCCTGAGCTTGTAGCAGATTCCGCAGCGGCACTCGGGCCTGAAGAATTGCTGCGCCGGGTACGCGAGGGAATGGCCAAGCCGCTGTCCGCACCACTCTCGCTGGCGCTTCGCACGTGGAGCGGCGAGTTTCCGAGACCATATGCGGGCGGAGCCGAGGTCTTTCTTGCGGACAACTTCGAACAGGCCGAATTGCTGGACGAGCTTCCGGAGTTCAAGCGTTGGGTGGAGCGTCAGCTTGCCCCGGGGGTTTTCCTGCTGCGCCCCAATGGCGCCGGCGAGCTTCGCAGGCTTCTGGAGAAGCTGGGCATCAAGCCCCGTTCCGACGCGAGAGGACGCTGATGCGATTGCTGCCCGTGCTGTTACTCCTGCTGGTTGCCGGCTGCACGCTCATGCCGAACGAGACCGATGAGCTCCCGGCGGGAGTCACGGACCCGAAGGAGGATCTGGTTGCGCAGATCAAGGACCACCCAGACGACCTGGATTCGCATGCGGACCTGCTCCGCCTTCAGATCAAGGATGGCGACGCTGTTGGTGCCCAAACCACCGTCAGCCACGCACTGAAATTCAACGGCCAGGACTACCGCGCGCACTTGCTCGCCGCACAGTATCACCGTTGGCAGGGCGACCTGATCAGCGCCGAGAAGTCACTACTGACCGCCCGTGACCTCGGACCCGAGCGCCTGGAGCCGCGCGTGGCGCTGAGCGGGCTGTACAACCAGACCTATCTCGAGGACGAAGAGCTCGAGCAGCGTCGGGTCACGCTGGACCTGGCCGGACCGGACCTGCGGCCCGAGTTCCTGCTCGACTACGCCTATGCCTGCAGCGACCTTGGCCGTGACGACGACGCGCGAAGTGCGGCGACAGAGTTGCTGGCCGACACCAAAGCCCCAGCGGGCAGGCGCTCGCGGGCCGAAGTGCTGCTGTGTGAGCTGAGCCTGCGCAAGGAGCTTGAGAATGAATCCATCACACACCTGCTGAACGCCTACAAGTTGCAGCCGGACTACGAGGGCGTGGTCCAGTATGCCGCGCGCCTTGTTACGGCCGTAAAGGACGGCAAGGCGTTGAAGCCCATCTTCGAGCAGACACTCGAAAGCCAAGACCGAGTTGAGATGCGTTGGGCCGCGCTATTCGGACACTGGATGCTGGCCGTCCAGTCTGCGGTGGCGGCCGACAAAGACCCTTTGGTTGAGGATGTTGATTCGTGGTTTCAACGCCTGGATGCTGTCTCGCCCGCGCACCCCGATACACTCACGCGTCGATACCAGTTGCTGGCGCTCGACCCGGCCCGCGAGGCGGAGCTCAAGGCAACCGAAGAACGTCTTAAGGCAAGTGACTTTGGCGCCCCGCCTGCGCCCGGCAGCCTGAAGGCCGTGATACGGCTTTGGCGGGCCGAAGATGCGCTGCGCCTGAACGCGCCCGGGATCACGCTGGCGGAGCTGACACAACTTGAGGTTCGCGAGCCCAAGCTCGACGGCATGCGCATCATGCGCACAATGGCGCTTTTCAAGGCGCGCGACAACGAGAAGTGCCTCGGTAGCATCGACGCCTGGCTGAGTGAAGAGAGTGAGGACTCCGAGTTCCTGCTGGCCATGCGCTGGTGGATACTTCTGCGCGAGGGCAAGAGTCTTGAGGTACTGAACGAGCTAAGGAAGCGCGACGACAAGCCAACGAATGCGAGCCTGTGGATCGAGTCGGTCGCCAAGTTCCACGTTTACCGCGCCACTGGTGAGGTACCGCCCGACAACGGCTAGCGCCTTCTCAGCACACTGCCATCGAATGCATTCTCAAAGTGCTCGGCCCGTGTGGGCTCGTCGCGGTCGTTGAGGTAGACACCGACCACGTCAAATCGAAGCACGTCGTGGAAGCCCTTGCGCGGCAGCAGCCGTCGGGCGGTCTCAACAACCTGCCGCTGTTTCTTGATGTCGACGGCCTCGCGCGGAGTCAGCAGCCCGCCTTCCTTGCGCGCACGTACCTCGACTACCACCAGACCCTCGTTGCCTTTGACTCGGCCAACAAGGTCAAGCTCGCCGTCTTCGTCCATCATCCCGCGCTGGATCAGGCGGAAGCCCGATTGCTTCTTCAGGAATGCCAGGGCGAATTCCTCGGCCGCATCCCCCACCGCCCGCGTACGGGAGCGTCCGCCCACTTCCGACTTGCGGGGCCGAAGCTGCTTGAGGTACGCACCGATCAGCTCAAAGATGAACACGCGGGCTCCACGCAAACAGGGCCGCAATCGCGGCCCTGTCAGGTTAGCAATCGGTTGCAGATGTCGCCTAGCTTTCGGCCTTGGCTTCTGCCGGGGCTTCTTCCTTGGCGGGCTCTTCGGCCGGCTTCTCTGCTGCTGCGGGTGCGGGCTGTTCGTCCGCTGTGCGCTTGTCGTCGAGCTTGCCCAGGTGCGTCGCATTCAGCTTTTCCATGATGCGAGTGGCCTTGCCGACGCGGTCGCGCAGGTAGTAGAGCTTGGCACGGCGAACCTTGCCGGCGCGCTTTAACTCGATCTTCAGGACGTTAGGGCTGTGCAGCGGGAAGATGCGTTCCACGCCTTCGCCGTCAACGATGCGGCGCACCGTGAAGGTCTCACGCAACCCGCCGCCCTTGCGGGCGATGCAGGTGCCGCTAAAGATCTGGACGCGCTCTTTCTCGCCTTCCTTGATTCGCACGTGGATGTCGACCGCATCGCCCACGTGAAACACGGGGATGTCGGTCTTGGTTACTTCACGGCGTTCGAGCTCGTGTGCAAAGCCGCTCATAACTTCATTCCTTGGGGCGTTGCCCCGTCTTCTTCGGACACAGCGTGCTGCGTCCCTACCTCATTCGTCGCCCAGCAAGTCTGGACGCCGCTCAATCGTTCTCTGTCGCGCCTGCCTCAGGCGCCATTTTGCTATCTCGCCGTGGTGGCCTGACTGCAACACATCCGGCACCCGCATCCCCTCGAACTCGACGGGTCGCGTATAGTGCGGGTACTCGAGCAGCCTTCCCTCGAGACCCTTGCCGAAACTTTCCTCGTCGGCGCTGGCTTCATCACCCAGCACACCTGGCAGCAGCCTTACCACTGCATCGGTGACCGCCAACGCTGCCAGCTCACCGCCGGATAGTACGTAGTCGCCAATGCTGATCTCATCCCACTGCCAACCGAGCCGAATGCGCTCGTCAAATCCCTCGTATCGACCGCACAGCATCAGGATGCGCGATTTGCCCGCAAGATCTTCCGCGACCCTTTGGGTGAACGGACGGCCTTGCGGCGTCAGCATCACCATGTGAGCTGGTCCAGCTTGCGGCAGTACGTTCCGGATGCACTTGAACACCGGCTCGGGCTTCAGCACCATTCCTGCACCTCCCCCGTACGGTCGGTCGTCCACAGCCTGATGGACGCCTTCCGCGAATTCTCGGAAGTTGTGCAGGTGATATTCCACGGCGCCCTGTTCTGCGGCAATGCGCGGGATGCTTTCAGAAAGCACCGCGTTCACCATCGCGGGAAACAGGGTCAAGATGTCAAAGCGTAGCGTCATCGGGCTCTACCAGTCGTCACGTGTGACGACACAAGCTTCGCCCTACTTCTTCTCAATCTTCGTCCAGGGCGAGGCGACCAGCTCAAAGATGCACTGCGAGGCATTATCACCCACGCGCGTCCGCGCCATGCGGATGATGCGGGTGTAGCCGCCGTTGCGCTCCTTGTAGCGGGGGCCGATGTCCCGGAACAGCTTCTGGATCGTGGTTTTGGCGAGGCTGCGGGTCTTGGTGACCTTGTCCTTGCCTTCGCCCGCCGTCTCCGTCGCCGTCACTTCATTTTCAAGCTTGCGGTTGCCCGCGAGCTTCACGACGCGACGCACGTTGTTCAGGTTGTCAGTCTTGCCCAGGTGGATGATCTTCTCGGCGAGAGGCTGGAACTGCTTTGCCTTCTCGACGGTCGTCACGATGCGCTCGTGATCGATCAACGCCTGGACCATGTTCCGCCCCATAGCCTTGCGATGGGACGGACTCACACCGAGTTTTCTTCCGCGATTGCGATGTCGCATTGTTCTGCTCCTGGCGCGCTAGTCGGAAATCGCGCCCGCCATGCTTCCGTGTTCGACGCCGCCTTCACTGCCCAGACCGAAATCGGTCAGGTCCATGCCGAAGTGCAGCCCCATGTCTTCGATCTTCTTCTTGATTTCCTTGAGCGTCGTCTTGCCCAGGTTCCGGATCTCAAGCAGGTCGTCTTCGCTGCGACCAACAAGGTCCGCGATCGTGTGGATACGCTCGGCGCGCATGCAATTGTTGGCACGCACGTTGAGGTCAAGCTCGGTGATCGGGCGCAGGAGCAGCTGCTTCAAACGCTCCATCTCGTCGCTCTTGCGGCCTGCATCGCCGACCTTTGCGCCCTCGGCAACCAGCTGATCCTTGAGTTCGTAGTACTGCACGAACGGGTTCAGGTGCTTGCGCATGATCTTGGCAGCCTCGACCAGGCAGAATTCCGGGTCCTTAGTGCCGTCGGTCCAGATTTCCAGGATCAGGCGGTCATAGTTTGTCAGCTTACCGACGCGTGTGTACTCGGTCTTGAAGCGCACGCGGGTGACCGGGCTGAAGTTGGCGTCAAGCCAGATCTGGCCAAGCTCACTACTGCCCTGGCTGAGTTCCTCAGCCGTCTGGTAGCCGCGGCCACGTTTGACGGTCACTTCCAGCTCAAACGACTGAGCGGATGTAAGGTGGCAGATCACCAGCTCGGGGTTGATGACCTCAGCTTCCGGGTCCGGCGCGAAATCGCCGGCGGTAACTTCGCCCTTCTTGTTGACCTTCAGGTGCAGGGTGCGCGGCATGTCAGTCGTAAGCGCCACCTGCAGCTTCTTAACGGCCAGCACAATGTGTGGAACGTCTTCGAGCACGCCCTTGGGGCTCTCGAACTCGTGGGACACGCCCTTGATCTTCATGCTGACCGGGGACGTGCCTTCCAGACTGGAAAGCAGAATGCGTCGCAGGCTGTTGCCGATGGTTGTTCCGAAACCACGCTCGAACGGCTCGACCGTGAAACGGCCGAACTCGTCAGTCTGGGTTTCCTTGTCACACAACAGTCGATTCGGCAGCTCTAGCCCACGCCAGCGGATCCTCATATGGCTTCTCCTTGCTTCCCTGGCTCTGCTCGGGGTTCCCGGTGCGCCGCGCACCATCCGTTACCCGCGCATCGTAGTCACACTCATGCGGCGAAAAATTGTCCGGCGCGTCTTCAGGCGCGCCCGGCATCCTGCGCTGCTATACGCGGCGCTTCTTCTTCGGTCGGCAGCCGTTGTGCGGAAGTGGCGTCACGTCTTCGATTGACTTGACGTCGATGCCGCGCTGCTGGATGGCGCGCACTGCGCTTTCGCGTCCTGCGCCCGCACCCTGCACGCGAACTTCAACTTCGCGCACGCCCATCTTCTTCACCTTCTCGGCCACGTTTTCGCCGGCGCGCTGCGCGGCGAAGGGCGTGCCCTTGCGTGAGCCCTTGAAGCCCATGCTGCCGGCGCTGTCCCAGGCGAGCGTGTCGCCGTTCAGGTCGGTCACCGTCACGATTGTGTTGTTGAAGGTGCTTTTGACATGAAGGATCGCGCGCGGGACGTTGCGCTTGACCTTCTTGACCTTGACCTTCTTTTCCTTCGCACCCTTGCCGCCCTTGGCGGTTGATGCAGCTGCCTTGGCCATCTTTGTTTCCTCCGCGGGCTCAACCCCACAATCGTGGGTACCCCGCAATGACTAAGCCGCCCGTCGCCTTTCGGCTGAGCGGCGTGGAATTCGTTTCGTTACTTGGCGACCTTCTTCTTGCCGGCGATCGTCTTGCGCGGCCCCTTGCGTGTGCGGGCATTCGTGCGAGTGCGCTGGCCACGCGCCGGCAAACCGGCACGGTGGCGCAGACCGCGGTAGCACTTGATGTCGCGCAGGCGATTGACGTTCTGGGTACGCTGGCGGCGGAGGTTACCCTCAACCACGTAGTTCTTTTCCACGAACGCGGCGATGCGGGCGAGTTCTTCGTCGGTCAGCGTATGCGCCTTGCGGCTGGTGTCGAGGTTCAAGCCCTCGCACACCTGAAGCGCCACTTTGCGGCCGATGCCGAAGATGTGGGTAAATGAGTAGGGCAACGCTTTGTTGCCCGGAATGTCTACACCGAGAAGACGCGGCATATCTCACTAGCTCCTGTTGGGCTCAACGCCGTACGGCTACCCCAACTTACGGCCTCAATAACACCGGGCTCTAGCCCTGGCGCTGCTTGTGGCGCGGATTCTTGCTGCAGATCACTCGTACGACGCCCTTGCGCCGGATGACCTTGCAACCTTCACAGATGCGTTTGACGGAGGCCTTGACCTTCATCGTTTTTTCCTTGAGTACTGCCTTACCAAGCAATGGCTACAGCCCTGCCTAGTTGCGATAGACGATACGGCCCTTTTCAAGGTCGTACGGGCTAAGTTCAACGATTACCTTGTCCCGAGGGAGAATCCGGATGTAGTGCTTTCGCATCTTGCCGGAGATGGTGCAGAGCACCTTTTCTCCATTTTCGAGTTCGACACGGAACATGGCATTCGGGAGAGACTCCACTACCGTACCGTCAACTCGAATGGCGTCATCCTTCGACATAATCCTCCGACAGGCTCCTTCCAGTAATTGGAAGTACTTCACTCACAACGGTTTACGTCCCCTGTGCTACTACGGAACGCACCCCTCCCGATTTCAGGGCGCGGCACGGTAGCATGGCCGCATTTAGCTTGCAAGCAGCGGGCTGTAAATTCTGGCCTTTTTGCTTGACGGGTTCTACATCAGCCTTTCAACCCGTTTGCTTCCGCCTTCAGCAGCGCGTAAATCTCTTCCACGCCGCCCTGTGCGTCAAACTCATGCAGGATGCCCTTTTCGCGGTAATACGGAACTAGCGGCCCGGTCTTGTTGTCGTACTCTTTCAGACGCTCGGTTACCTTGGCGGCATCATCGTCCGCGCGCTGGTGGGTCTCGCCCCCGCACACATCGCAAACGCCCTCTTGCCTGGTTGGCGCAAAGACCGCGTGGCTCATTGCTCCGCAGGCCTTGCAGGTACGGCGCCCACTGATGCGCTCAACGATGACCTCCCGCGGTGCATCGAAGTACATGGCCGCGCTGACCTTTTCGTCGCGCAGGGCCAGCTTCTTTTCCAGTGCCATGTCTTGCGGCACCGTGCGCGGAAAACCATCCAGAATGTAGCCCCGCGCGCAGTCGGCCGAGCCGATGCGATCGACAACCAAGTCCACAACAAGATCGTCAGGGACCAACTTGCCTTCGTTCATGTATCCCTCAGCCTTTAGGCCGAGTTCAGTCTTGCGCTTGAGATGGTCGCGGAACAAGTCGCCCGTGCTGATGTGGGGCAAATGAAGGTCCGCCGCAAGCTTTGCCGCCTGCGTGCCCTTGCCGACTCCTGGCGGGCCAAGGAACACGAGAATGATTTTCGCCATGGGGTCCTCCAATTCACAGGGGCGCGAAAGGTCGCGCCCCTATTTGCTGCATTGCGCGCCGCAGCGCGTCAGATTCACTAGCGCTTGCGCTGTCCAACCATGCCCGTGTAGCCCTCGTAATTGCGCTGGATCAATGCAACTTCGACCTTCTGAACCAGGTCAAGCGCAACGTGCACCACGATCAACAGGCCGGTACCACCCATAACCCTGAAGAACAGCCGGTTCTCATGCAGGCTCGGCGAGTCGCCGAACACGAAGATCATGATGTTGGGCAGCTCATTCGGAATCACCGCAACAAGGCACAGGAATGTTGCGCCCGCAAGCGTCATGCGACGCAGAATCTCTGACAGGTACGTCACCGTGTCTTTGCCCGGCCGAACACCCGGGATGAACGCACCCCACTCTTTGAAGTTCTTGGCAAGCTCGATCGGGTTGAACTGCAGCTGCACCCAGAAATAGGTGAAGAAGAAGATCATCGTGCAGTACAGGATCGTCCAGCTGAATCCGCCCTTATTGAAGGCATCGTTCATGTCCGAGAAGGCAGACGACCAGAACGGGCTGCCTTCAACCGCATGGCCGAGACTACCGAACAGGATCGTCGGCAGGGTCATCAACGCCGAAGCGAAGATAATCGGGATCACGCCAGCCTGGTCCACTCGCAGCGGGAAGGTTTGACGCTGGCCGCCGACCACTTTGGCACCACGAACATGCTTGGCGTGCTGGATAACAATCTCGCGTCGACCAAGCGTAATCATCACGATGCCGTAAGTGATAACCACGAACATCACCAGCAGAGTCGACAGGCTCAGGAAAGCGTCGAGGCTTACTTCCGGCGCGATCGTGCTGTCCAGCATGGGCTGCACGAAGCCGAGGATCGACTTCGGGATCGAGGCGATGATGCCCGCCATGATGAGCAACGAGACGCCGTTGCCGATACCACGCTCGGTGATCTGGTCGCCAAGCCAGATAAGGAAGTAGGCGCCCGCCGTCATCGTAAGCATCGCGATGGCGGTGAAGGTTGTCAGATCCCACACTACGGCCGAGGCAAGATTCGCCTGGCTGGTAAGCAGCTTGATGGTGAAGAAAGACTGGACAACGCAGATTGGCAACGTCGCGATTCGCGCGTACAGGCGAATCTTGCGCTGGCCACTCTGGCCTTCCTTCTGGATCTCCTCGAGCTTGGGCACGACCTTGGTCAGCAGCTGGAAGATAATCTCTGCGCTGATGTACGGCATGATGCCGAGGCTGAAGATCGTAAAGTCGGTCAGGCCGCCGGCCGAGAGTGCGTTGTAGATGCCAAGGAAGCTATAGACCCAGGTACTGCTGGTCTGCTCGGCGAACGACTTGGCGAACTCGATGTTATCGATGCCCGGCACTGGAATGGTGCGCCCAATGCGGAACACGGCCAGAATCAATAGTGTGAAGAGGGCCTTCTTGCGCAGCTCGGGAACCTTAAAAAGGTTCAGGAATAGCTCGGCTGGCCCTGCATTCTGCGACATCTCGTCCTCAACGCTGATCCGGGTTTCTGCCCGGTACCGGCGTGCCCAATCAGGCTGCCGGGATTAACACACGTACCGCGATTCCGCTAGTCCTGTTTGACGACGATCTGTTCGCACTTGCCGCCCTTGGCTTCGATTTTCTGGCGGGCGGACTTGCTGAAGCGATGCGCGCGAACCGTGAGCTTCTTGGCAATCTCACCGTTACCAAGCATCTTGACGCCGTCGGCAAGCTTGTTGATCAAGCCGGCCTTGAGGAATTCGTCAGGCCCGACCGTCGCGCCGTCGTCGAAATCATTCAGCTTCTCGACGTTCAGCACAACGATGTCCTTGCTGAATCGGTGATTGTTGAAGCCCACCTTGGGCAAACGACGCACGAGGGGCATCTGGCCGCCCTCGAAGTAGAACTTGTGGCTGAAACCGGTTCGGGCGCTGGCGCCCTTTCCGCCGCGGCCGGCCGTCATGCCCTTGCCGGTACCGGGGCCTCGGCCCTTGCGGACCATCGGCTTCTTGCGGGTATTGCCCCGCAGCTTGATATCGCTGAATTCCATCTCTCGCTCCGTCGGCTCTTGGCCGCGTCACTCGGCATCGTCGCCTGGTTCCCTGAATGCGGCAGCTGAAACTATTCGCCGCCCTTGTCTTCTTCCTTCGGTGCGTCTGCCGGCTTCGCATCGTCGGCTTTGGCTTCCGGAGCCTTGGCTTCCGGTCCGCTATCAGCGTTCGGCCTGCGTCCGCGTCCGCCACCAGAACCGCCGCGATCACCGCCCTTGCCCTTCTGGCGGCGCGTATCTTTACGGCCGCGGCGCGGATCATCGTCGAGGACCACTGGCTCAAGCTTCGGGCCTTCGCGGTCCGGGTGAACAGGAAGCCCGCGAAGCTCATAGACTTCGCGCTTTGACAGCAGCTGATCGAGCCCGGCCAGCGTAGCCTTCACCACGTTCAGCGGATTACGGCTGCCGTAGATCTTGGTAAGGATGTTGCGTACGCCGAGTTCTTCAACCACCGCACGAACACTGGCGCCGGCTTTGATACCGGTACCGGGCGCGGCCGGACGAAGCACAACGCGTGAGCTGCGGAAGCGACCTTCCACGGCGTGCGGAATGGTGTCGCCACGCAATGGGTAACGCACGAGGTTTTTGCGCGCGTCGCGCACTGCCTTCTCGATGCTGGTCGGGACTTCGCGAGCCTTGCCCTGGCCGTAGCCGACAACACCCTTGCGATCGCCGATGATCACGACGGCCGCAAAGCTGAAACGACGACCGCCCTTGACCACCGCCGAAGTGCGGTTCACCCGGACGACTTTTTCTTCGCCCAGATCGAGGTCCCGTGCCGAGATTCGATGACCCATGCTCAATCCTGTTTGCTGTTCCTAACGGCTGCCGCGGCAGCCAGGTTTCCAGTTTCGTCTAGAATTCCAGTCCTGCTTCGCGTGCCGCATCAGCCAGGGCCTTGATGCGCCCATGGTAACGGTTCGGGCCACGGTCAAACGCGACCTGCTTGATGCCCTTGGCGATCGCCAGCTCCGCGATCTTCTTGCCGATTGCCTTGGCGCCCGCAATGTTGCCGGAATTCTTGTCCGCGTTGGCCTTGCCAACAGTTGTGGCGAAGCAAACGGTCGCCTGCTTGTGATCGTCAATGATCTGCGCCGAGATGTGCTTGATCGTACGGTGCACGGACAAGCGCGGACGCGTACCCGCAGAACGGATCCGGTTGCGGGTGCTGTATGCGCGGCGCTTGTTGCGGCGAGCTGCGGTCTTGTGAGCTTTCATTTCCTTACCTCAGTCCTGTGCTTACTTGCCGCCGCCGACGAACGACTTGCCGGCCTTGCGGACGATGCGCTCGCCGTCATAGCGTACGCCCTTGCCCTTGTAAGGCTCCGGCTTGCGTGAGCTGCGGATACGGGCGGCGAACTCGCCGACCGCCTGTTTGTCGATCCCTGTCACTTCGATACGCTGCGGGTTGGGAATCGCGACGTTGATACCCTGCGGGGGATCAAAATCGACCGTGTGGCAGAAGCCGAGCTGAAGCACCAGCTTGGTGCCCTGCATCTTGCCCTGCCAACCCACACCGACGATATCGAGGTTCTTCTGATACCCCTTGGTGACACCAACAATCATGTTGGCGATCAGCGCGCGGGTCGTCCCGTGCAACGCCTTGGCAAGTTTGCTTTCGTTCTTGCGCTCAACGTTGACGGAAGTGCCTTCCACCGCGACGGTGATCTCGGGACGGAATTCGGTCTCAAGGTTGCCTTTGCTGCCGCTCACCTTGACCTTGTTGCCCGCCACCTCGACCTTGACGCCGGAGGGGACTTCAATTGGTTGTTTTCCGACTCGTGACATCTCTGTTCCGTCCTGGGCTAGCCCACTTTGCAAAGCACTTCGCCGCCGACCTGCTGCTTCCGGCATTCGCGATCGCTGAGCACACCCTTGCTGGTCGAAAGAATGCAGATACCCATGCCACCACGAACGCGCGGTATGCGACCTGCCGGCGAATACACCCGGCGGCCCGGTTTGCTGACGCGATCGATGTTGTGGATGACGTGCTCGCCGTCGGGACCGTAGCGGAGGTCGAGCAAGAGCACGCGGCTCTTGCCTTCTTCGCCATCGGTACGGACGCCGTTCACGTAGCCCTCGCGCCGCAGCACGTTGGCCAATTCCTGCTTCAGTTTTGAGTACGGAATGCTGACCTCCGAAGCGCCGTTACGCGTGGCGTTGCGGATCCTTGTCAGCATGTCCGAAATTGGGTCATTCATCGACATCTGGTGAAACTCCAGTTGGCCGATCCGAAAAAGTTCCTGTTACCAGCTCGCCTTGCGCATGCCCGGGATTTCGCCCCGGCTTGCAAGGTCGCGCAGGCAGCACCGGCATATCTGCAGCTTGCGATAGACCGCACGCGGTCGACCACAAAGTTGGCAGCGATTCCGGTGCCGAGTGCTGAACTTCGGCGGCCGCTTTGACTTCTCAACTAAGCACGTTCTTGACACGTAAATCCTCCGGTCTGGCTATTCCTAGGCCGCTGAGCCCTTCTTGGCCGGCAGCTTCTTCAGTGGCATACCCAGTCCCATCAACAGCTCGCGTGACATGTCATCGCTGCCGCCGGTGATGGTGAAAGAGATGTTCATTCCCTGGACTTCCTTGACCTTGTCGAGGTCGATGTCCGGGAACAGGGACTGCTCACTGAGCCCCATGTTGTAGTTGCCCCGACGATCGAAGCCCTTGGGGTTCAAGCCCTGGAAGTCGCGGATGCGCGGCACGGCCACACTGATCAGCTTTTCCATGAACAGCCACATGCGTTCACCACGCAGGGTGACGCGTGCGCCGACTGTATCGCCTTCGCGCAGCTTCCAGGTCGCGGCCGCGACCTTGGCGCGCGTCACGAGCGCCTTCTGGCCCGCGATCAGGCTGAGCTCGCCGGCGAGGCTTTCGGCCATACCCTTGTTCTTGCTGGCCTTGCCAATACCCATGTTCAGCGAAATCTTCTTCAGCTGGGGGGTCGCCATGACGTTGCCGATTCCGAACTTCTCACGAAGCATCGGGGCGACTTCGTCGCGATACTTGGTCTTCAGTCTTGGCTCAGTTTTGCTCATGTCCGTTCTGCCTTATTCCGCTGTCGCCAGGGGCGACCGCCGGTTTCGTCTAGTCTTCCAGTGCCGTCTTGGTGCTCTTGAAGTAGCGCACCTTCTTGCCGTCTTCGCGCTTGTAGTGGATGCGTTCAGCCTTGCCGGCCTTCTCATTCCACAGCATCACGTTGGCGACAGGAATCGGCGCCTCGCGCTGCACGCGTCCACCCTGCGGGTTGGCTTCACTCTTGCGCAAGTGCTTCCAGACCATGTTTTTGCCCTCAACGATGATGCGTTGCGAGCGGCGATCAACACGCAGGACCTTTCCGCTGGGCTGCTTGCGGTCTTCGGCCGTCTGCGGGCGATCCTTGCCCTTGATGATCTGAACTTCGTCTCCGACTTTCACGTGCATGGCTAAATCACCTCGTTGGCAAGGCTGACGATCTTCATGAACTTCTTGGCGCGCAACTCACGGGCTACTGCGCCGAAGATACGTGTGCCTACCGGGTTTCCGTCCTTGTCGACAATCACCGCGGCGTTGCGGTCAAAGCGAACGTAGCTGCCGTCTTCGCGACGAACGGCCCGGCGGGTCCGGACGATCACGCAACGCACTACGCGCTTCTTCTTGTCCTTCTTGGTTGTCTTCTTGAACAGCTCACACGTCGGGGTTGCCGACTTGATCACGCCGACGACAACGTCGCCCACCGTCGCATAGCGGCGGCCGCTGCTGCCCAACACCTTGATGCACACCACTGTGCGAGCACCGGTGTTGTCGGCAACGTCCATGACCGTTTGTTCCTGAATCATCTCTGCTTCCTTGGCGCTTTCGCGCCCTGCTCATTCTTCCGTGCGTTCGCTAAGCCTTCTGCTGCTCCGCGGTCGTTTCAGCCGATGCCTCTTCACGCAGGCCCGCATGGGCGCGGCGCAGTACCTTAACCAGACGCCATGTCTTGATCTTGCTCATCGGCCGGGTGGCCGCGATCTCGACCGTATCGCCGATGTGGGCTTCATTCTTCTCATCGTGCGCATGCAGCTTCTTGCGACGCTTGATGTACTTGTGCGTGCGCGGGTGCATGACCTGACGCTCCCACAACACGGTGATGGTCTTTTCCATCTTGTCGCTGGTCACGACGCCTTGAAGGCGGCGGCGCTGGTTGCGTTTTTCAGTACCCTCGGTCATTCCGGTCTCCAACCACTAACGGCAGTGCCGTCGTTACTTGCCCTTAGCCAGCTCTTCCAGTTCACGCACCGTGCGCTTTGCCTCATTGAGGCGGCGCAGCAGTTTGGTGCGCGCACGCTTGCGTCCAGCGTCGCCCTCGTGGGGTGCGCCAAGCGCATTGATCGCCGCGTTCAACTTCTTCTCTTCCGCCTGCGCGCGGGCCAGGGCTTCACGCCCGACCTGCACCGTGCGAATGCGCGCGATCTCACGGCGGCGCTTCAGCATTTCGGCGCCGCGCTGAGACGTCATCGCCTCAGTGGTGAAACGTGCCTTGAAGTTCTCCTCGGCAAGCTGGTTCAGCTTCGCCGTGAGTTCCTTTTCTGGCTGTCCTTTGAGCGCATCAAAGCTCATTGCTCATTCTCCGTCCGCCCAATCGGGCGGTGAAATTCCTATCCAACCCGGTGGTGACGTTCCACCAGACGGCAACGCACAGGCATCTTGTTTGCGGCCTTTGCGAGTGCCTCACGTGCAAGGTCAAGGTTCACGCCGCCAACCTCGAACATCACGACGCCCGGCTTGACGACAGCGCACCAGAATTCCGGCTCACCTTTGCCCTTGCCCTGACGCGTCTCGAGCGGCTTGGCCGAAACGGGCTTGTGCGGAAACACACGAATCCAGTACTTGCCGGCCTTGCCGACCGCGCGGCTGATCGCGATACGCGCAGCTTCAATCTGGCGGCCGGTAATCCAGCCCGGCTCAAGCGTCTGAAGGCCCGCATCGCCGAACGCCACGAAGTTGCCGCGCGTGGCGTTGCCCTTGACGACGCCGCGCATCTGCTTGCGATACTTGGTCCTGCTAGGAAGTAAGGCCATATTTCGCCTCCTCCGTCTGTTTCATCAGGCCGCGATGGATCCAGACCTTGATACCCAGGATGCCATAGGTGGTCTTGGCCTCAGCGAAACCGTAGTCAATATCTGCATCCAGTGTGCTCAGCGGAACCGAGCCCCAGGTCTGCTTCTCAATGCGCCCCAGGTCAGCGCCGCCAAGACGGCCGGCCACTACAACCTTGCAACCATGGGCGCCGGCCCCGCGGATCAACTCGATCTCGCGCTTGATGGCGCGGCGGAAGCTGCCGCGACGCACGAGCTGCTCTTCGATGCGCTCAGCTGCGAGCTGCGCATCAAGCTCGGGCTTCTGGACTTCCATGACGCGGATGTCCACCAGCTTGCCGTCTGTCAGCAGGCTGATTTCCTTCTCAAGGTCGCTGAGGCGGTTGGTTTTCTTGCCAATCAGCATGCCGGGCTTGGCCGTGAACACGTAGACCGTGATCTTGTCGTCGCCCTTGCGCTCAATCTCAACGCGCGGGATGGCGGCGAACTTGTACACACTCAGGATGTGCTTACGGATCTTCGAGTCTTCGACCAGGTAGGTGCCGAAGGCCTTCTTGTTCGCGTACCAACGCGAACGCCAAGGCTTCGAAATGCCCACCCGGAATCCATACGGCCTGATCTTCTGACCCATCTGTTTTCTCCGGGAACTCTGCTGTGTTCCCCTGGTCGTTTACTTTTTCTTGTCCGACTTCTTTTCAGACTTCTTTGCGGACTTGGTTTCTGTCTTCTTTTCCGCCTTCTTGGCCGGCTTGTCGTCCGCCTTCTTGGCTGACTTGGTTTCGGCCTTCTTGGCAGGCTTCTTTTCTGCGGGCTTCTCAGCCTTGGCTTCAGCCTTCTTGGCCGGCTTCTTTTCAGCCTTGGCTTCAGCCGGCTTGTCTGCCTTCTTTTCTGCCTTTTCCTCAACCTTGGCAGGAGCGCGACCTGTCTTGATCATGCGCTCTTCGCGGCTCAGGCGCTGGCGCGGCTTACGGAACGCGGGGCGTCCCTTCGCGCGTTCTTCAATCAGTTCAGGCTCAGCCAGCGTCACAAACAGGTGGCAGGTGTAGCGCGTGAAGGGATTCGCCATGCCGCGCGAGCGCGGGCGCCAGCGCTTCATGCGCGGACCTTCATCCACACGTGCTTCTGCGATGACGAGGTTATCAGTCTCGATATCGATGCCATTGCGGTTGCCGTACTCTTCTGCGTTGGCCACGGCCGACTCAATCAGCTTCTTGATCGCCGGCGCGGCGCGCTTGTTGACGAACTGCAACAGCACAACCGCCTCATCAGCGTCACGACCGCGGACCGCATCCATCACGAGGCGCGCCTTGCGGGCACTCATGCGAATGTTACGGGCGCTAGCCTTGAATTCTCTTTTTGTCGCCTCGGCCATGACAGCCGTCTCCTTGTATTTCTGCGCGGCTTACCGCGCTTCGCGTTACGCCTTGCGGTGACCGGTGTGGCCCTTGTAATTGCGGGTCGGGGAAAACTCCCCGAGCTTGTGCCCCACCATGTCTTCAGTGACGAACACGCGCAGATGCTGCTTGCCGTTGTGAACCATGAAGGTCAGGTTCACGAACTCAGGAATGATAGTGCTGGCGCGCGACCAGGTCTTGATCGCTTCACGGCCACCCTGTTCCTTGACGCGGAGCACCTTGCTCATGAGCTTCGCATCGACAAACGGTCCCTTTTTCAAGCTACGAGGCATGCCTTCTCCTGGGCGCGGTCCTTACCGCTACTTCGACTTCGCCTTACGGCGGCGCTTACGAATGATCATCTTGTTCGACGGGTTCTTCGGACGACGAGTCTTCGGGCCCTTCGCCAGATTGCCGTGCGCGTCCACCGGCTGCCGGCCACCACCGCCACGGTCGTTACCGCCGCCATGCGGGTGGTCCACCGGGTTCTTGCTTGTACCGCGGTTGCGCGGCTTACGGCCGAGCCAGCGGTTGCGACCAGCCTTGCCGATCGCGATGTTCATGTGGTCCAGGTTGCTCACCTGGCCGATGGTTGCGCGGCAGGTCTTGTGCACTCGGCGAATTTCACCACTGGGAAGCTGCACGGCCATCCAGGTGTCGTCAACGCGACCGGAAAGCACACACTGCGCCCCCGCACCACGCGCGAGCTGGCCGCCCTTGCCCGGCTGAAGCTCCACGTTGTGGATGGTCAGGCCCTGCGGAATCTTGTCCAGCGGGAGGCAGTTGCCGACACGCGGCTCTGCATCGGGACCGCTGGTGACGGTGTCGCCTTCCTTGAGACCATGCGGCGCAAGGATGTACTCCTTGGCTCCGTTCGCATACCAGATCTGTGCGACGAAGCAGGTGCGGTTCGGGTCGTACTCGATGGACTTGACTGATGCCGGCACGCCGTCGAACTTCGCGCGCTTGAAGTCAATCTCACGATAACGGCGCTTGTGGCCACCGCCGCGATAGTGCGAGGTGATACGACCGCGGTTGTTACGCCCACCCGTGCTGTGCTTGCCCTTCGTCTTGCTCTTGAGGGGCGCAACGTCGCTAAGCTCGGAGTAATCGAGCAGGCGCGTGTGGCGCAGCGACGGAGTGCGAGGTTGGAATGTCTTGATTGCCATGATTCGTACCTTCATCTCCCGGCTTCTCGGCCCGGGCGGCCATAGTCAAAAACCTTAGGTCAGCTCGATCGTCTCGCCCTTTTCGAGCGTGATCAGCGCCTTCTTCCAGTCGGACTCGTTGAAGTATCCGTAGCGGTTGCGTTTGTTCTTGCGACCCTTCATCCGGATCGTGCGAACCTTGGCGACTTTCACCTTGAACACATCGCGAACGGCCTGGGCGATCTGCAGCTTGTTGGCATGCAGGTCGACTTCGAACACGTAAACGCCATCAGCCATCTGAACGCTGCTCTTTTCAGTGATCAGCGGGCGCCTAAGGACGTCAAGAATCTCGGGCTGTACGGTCATGTCTACTTCTCCTTACCGGCGTCGCCGCTGGTCAGGGCATTGAAGGCCTCGCGCGTGAGCAGCAAACGGCGCTGGCGTGAGACCTCGAAAGCATTGAACTGCGCCACGGGACGAACCAGCGAACGCGGAATGTTGCGGGCCGACAGGTAGAAATTGCGGTCTTCCTTGTCGACACCCAGCAGCAGCGAGCCATGGTCAAAACCGGCGCCGCGAAGCATCTTCGTAAGCTTGGACGTCTTCGGCTTGTCGAAGCTGAGGCCGTCCACCACGGCCACGTCGCCCGCCTTGAACTTGGCCAGCAGCGCGCTGTGCAATGCAAGCTTGCGCATCTTGGCAGGAATGCGAACGCGATAGCTGCGCGGGTGCGGTCCGTGAGCGACACTGCCCTTCACGCGGTGCGGGGCGTGTTTCTGGCCCGTGCGTGCACGGCCGGTGCCCTTCTGGCGCCAGGGCTTCTTGTTGCTGCCCTGCACGTCACCGAGATTGAGCGTGTTGGCTGTACCCTGACGGCGATTCGCCTCGTACGCGATGATTACTTCGCGCAGGGTGCGTGTCTTAACCTTGTCGCCAAACACGGACTCGTCGAAGGAGAGCTTCTCCGTCGCTTTGCCGTTGGCGTCATAAACCTGGACTTCAATCATCGTTCTTTCCCGTAAGCACCTGCGTCAAAAGCGTCTTTACTGCTGCTTGCCCTTGCGCAGTGCGCGGTCTTCCTTCTTCGCGCGCTTGGCCTTGGCCTTGCGCACCAATATCTCGCCACCGTTGTGCCCGGGCACTGCACCGCGAACAAAGAGCAGGTTGCGCTCTGCGTCTACGCGGGCGACCACAAGATTGCGAACGGTGATCCGATTCGTGCCCATGTGCCCCGCCATGCGGGTCCCCTTGAGCACGCGTGCCATGGTGGTGTTCGCGCCGGTACTGCCAGACTCACGCGCGTTCTTGGTACCGTGACCGCGAGGTCCGCTATTGAAACCGTGGCGCTTGATACCGCCCTGGAAACCGCGGCCCTTGGTGTTGCCGATCACGTCGATGAAGTCGCCTTCTTTGAAGACGTCGGCAACTTTCACCACATCGCCCGACTTCAGCTCGGAAGCGGCATCGAGGCGAATCTCGCGAATGCGGCGGCGCGGCTCCGCGCCGACCTTCTTCCAGTGACCCTTCAGCGGCTTCTTGACGCGGCTAAGCTTGATGTCGCCAAAGCCAAGCTGCACGCCGAAGTAGCCGTCGTTCTCTTCCGTCTTGATCTGGGCAACCGTGCACGGGCCGACTTCAAGAATGGTGACGGGCACTACTGCACCGTCCTCCTTGAAGAGCTGGCTCATTTCCCGCTTGGTGCCCAACAGCATTTTTACTGACATGTCTCTTCCTCTATTACCGACGCGGTCGAAGCCGTTGGTCGGCGCAGCCATCGGCCGCATTCATCAGGTGTTGATCCGGACTTCCACGCCCGCCGGCAGATTCAGCGTCTGCAGCGCGTCAACCGTGCGAGAACTCGGCTGACGAATGTAGATCAGGCGCTTGTGCGTGCGGATTTCAAACTGCTCGCGACTCTTCTTGTCGATGTGCGGGCTGCGCAGCACCGTGTAGCGCTCGATGCGCGTCGGCAGCGGAATCGGGCCACTGACCCGAGCGCCGCTGTCCCTTGCCGAGTCACAAATCTGGCGTGCCGACTGATCCAGCAGCTCGTGATCGTAGCCCTCAAGGCGAATCTTGATCTGCACCTTGTCTTCTTTCGCCATAACCCACCGACACCTAAAGACTTACACTCAATGCACCAGGTCCGTTTCAAAAAGGGCGCGAAACTTAGCGTTGCAATGCCCTTTCGTCAAGCGGCCGTTCGTTGTCTACCTTCTGGCTCCCGCCTTGGCGCCCCCGCGCTCTGCCATGATCTTCTCGCGAACGTGCGGCGGGCAGATCTCGTAGCGGTACGGCTCCATGCTGTAGTTCGCGCGGCCCTGTGAAAGCCCGCGAACCGCCTGCACGTAGCCGAACATCTCACTCAGCGGGGCGATGGCCGTGATAATCGTGATGTCGTCGTCCTTCTCGGTGCTCTCGATACGCGCGCGACGACTGTTCAAGTCACCGATCACCGAGCCCTGGAAATCGTGCGGCGTGCGCACTTCGACCTTCATCATCGGCTCGAGAATTTCAGTCCCGACCTTTTCGAGCAGCTCACGGTACGCCAGGCGTGACGCGTCCTTGTACGCAAAGTCCTTACTGTCGACGTCGTGATAGCTGCCGTCGTACAGCTCTGCCTTGATACCCTGCACCGCATAGCCGGCCAGGCCGCCCGTGCGGCAAGCTTCGTTGATACCGTCGAGCGCGCTCTTGATGAACTGGCGCGGGATGGCGCCGCCGACGACTTCGTCCTCGACAATGACCTTGTCGCGCTCTTCTTCGGGAAGGCTGGACCAGCGGATCTTCACGTGACCATAGCTGCCCGCACCACCCGACTGCTTTTTGTGCACGCCTTCGGTCTCGATGCTGCCGTTGATGATCACTGTTTCGCGATATGCAACGCGCGGCTGACCAACGTTGGCATCCACCTTGAACTCGCGCAGGATTCGGTCGCGGATAATGTCGAGGTGAAGCTCGCCCATGCCGGAGATGACAGTCTGCTGGGTTTCCGGGTCGAGCTTGATCTGGAAGGTCGGGTCGTCCTTGGCCATCTTTGACAGCGCGTTGGCGAGCTTTTCGCGGTCCGCGTTCGTCTTTGGCTCAATGGACATGGCGATCACGGTTGCCGGGAACGTAATCGCACCAAGGGCCAGGACATCGTCCTCGCTGCAAAGCGTGTCACCGGTCTTCGTGTAGTTCAGCCCAAGCACAGCGACAATGTCGCCGGCGCCGGCTTCATCAATATTCTCGCGCTTGATGGAGTGCATGCGCAGCAAACGGTTGATGCGCTCGCGCTTCTTGGAGCGCGGGTTGTGAACGCTGGAGCCGGACTTGAGGATGCCGGAGTAGATGCGAATGTACGTCAAGTCCCCGTGCTGCTCGGTCATGGTCTTGAACGCAAGGCAAGCAAGCGGACCGTTTGTATCGGCGGGCAACTTGCGCGGAGTCTGCGATTCGATCGGCTCGTCGCTCTCGGGGTCAAAGCTGTCGACCGGCGGAATGTCGAGCGGGCTCGGCAAGTACCAAAGCACGCCATTCAGCACTTCCTGCACGCCCTTGTCACGCAGCGCGCTGCCGCAATAGACGGGAATGGCCTTGAACGAAAGGCAGCCCTTGCGCAGCGCCTTACGAATCATGGTGTCGTCGATCTGGTCGAATTTCTCTTCCAGGAACAGCATGCCGAGTTCTTCGTCAACGTCGGCGAGCTTTTCGATCATCGCCGCGCGCGCGATCTTGGCATCTTCAACATAGTCGCTGGGAATGTCGTGCAGGACACGCTGCAGGCCGTGCTCACCTTCGAACGTGATGGCCTTCATCTCAATCAGGTCGATGATGCCCTGGAACTCGGTCTCCTGCCCCAGCGGAATCTGGACCGGCACCGGGTTGGCGTTCAGGCGCTTGACCATCGAGTCGACGGCCTTTTTGAAGTTTGCGCCGATCTTGTCCATCTTGTTGATGAACGCGAAGCGCGGAACCTTGTACTTGGATGCCTGGCGCCACACGGTTTCCGACTGGGCTTCCACGCCTTCCTTGCCGTCGAACACAACGACCGCGCCGTCGAGCACGCGCAGTGAGCGCTCAACCTCGGCGGTGAAGTCAACGTGCCCCGGCGTGTCGATGATGTTGATGGTGTAGCGCTGCTCGGTCAGCGGGTCTTTCCAGGCGCAGGTGGTTGCAGCCGCAGTGATAGTAATACCGCGTTCCTGCTCCTGTGCCATCCAGTCCATCGTGGCGGCGCCTTCGTGAACTTCACCGATGTCGTGTTCTTTGCCTGTGTAGAACAGCACGCGCTCAGTCGTCGTGGTTTTACCCGCGTCGATGTGCGCGATGATGCCGATGTTGCGAGTGTGCTCCAGGTCGAGTAGCGACACGTCTATCTCCGTCTGTCTCTCGGGGCGGGCTTTGCCTGCCCCCTCAAAAATTCAGCGGGCCGGTCGCCCGATACATCCCGGGTTGCCGGCCCAAGCGGTTTCCCGCTCGCCAGGCACCCGGAACTTTCCTGCCGAAGCAGGCAGTTTTCCAAGCACTGCCCCGCACTTTCGGGGCCCTTATGCAGCCTTCACCAACGGGTGCCGGCCGGTTTTTCCACCCACACTCTTATGCGGGCGCGAAAGTGTAGGGTTCCGCCGCCCAAAGTCAACGGGCGGAATTGCCCTGCAGCATCAAAAGTCTGGAGCCCGGGGGCGTTGCTTCCGACCCCAGACTCCAGCAGTTCTTTCGCGCCTTTCGGTCTTACCAAGCGAAGTGGCTGAAGGCCTTGTTCGCCTCGGCCATGCGGTGGGTCTCTTCGCGCTTCTTGACCGCCGCACCTTCGCGCTTGAACGCTTCGCCCAATTCTTCGGCGAGGCACTGGTACATCGGCTTACCCTTGCGTGAACGGGCAGCGCTGATCAGCCAACGAAATGCCAGCGCCTGCTGGCGCTTCGCACCGACCGGCTTCGGCACCTGGTATGTGGCGCCGCCGACTCGCTTGCTTCGCACCTCGACCATCGGCCGAATGTTGTTCACCGCCTCATTGAACACCTCAAGCGGTTCCTTTTCAGGAATCCGTTCCTTGAGCACGTCCAGGGCGCCGTACACGATCCGCTGTGCGGTCGTACGCTTGCCCCTGTTCATGATCGAGTTGATGAACTTCGTCAGCAACTTCGAGTTGTAGACCGGGTCGGCCTGCAGAAATCGTTCTGTCGACTTATAGTTACGGGGCATACGCTCTTTTGCTCCGAAACGCCTATGGTTTGCGTAAGGGGCGCGAATCGTAGCAGTGGCCCTTGCATCGTCAAGCAGGGGGAAAACAAGAATGTGCCAACTTTATTCCGCCTGAAAATGCCGCATTTCCGGGGCTTGACAGACGACGCTGGTTTGCATGTTCAATCGCTGTCAGCAACTCTTCGCGCGAGAAAATGAAACCAGGTGTCCGGATCATTGCAGCGCAAAACAAAAACGCCCCGGCAGTCGCCGGGGCGTTTTGCTGAGTGATGTCTTACTTGCCGCGCTTTGTGCCGTACTTGCTGCGGCTCTGCTTGCGGCCGTCGACACCCTGCGTGTCGAGCGCACCGCGGACGATGTGGTAGCGCACGCCCGGAAGGTCGCGAACCTTGCCACCACGCACGAGCACAATGTTGTGCTCCTGCAGGTTGTGGCCTTCGCCCGGAATGTACGCGGTGATTTCACGCTGGTTGCTGAGTCGGATACGCGCGATCTTGCGCAGCGCCGAGTTCGGCTTCTTCGGCGTGGTTGTGCGCACCTGCAGACAAACGCCGCGCTTGAATTGGTTCGCCTCAAGGGCGGGGCTTGGGCTCTTCTTTACAACCCGCTTGCGACGCTTGCGGGATAGCTGGTTCAGGGTCGGCATATGCTTTTGTTTCCTGCTCTGAAAGTGATACGAAGGGCGAGAAGTTTACTTTTCCCCTTCAGGTTGCAAGAGCCCAGCCGACAGTTTTTCGGCCAGTTGCATCCACGCTGCCTGCTCAGATTCAGGCAGTGCTGCAATGGAACTCAACGCGCGCTTGATTGCTTCCTGCCTTCGGGGACTGTCTTTATCGAGCTTACGCAGGGCAAAAGAGTACTGTGCCATCAGCATGATGTAGTCGCTGCTGTAGAGCCCGGAATCGGCCTCTGTGGGCAGCTCAGCTTCATCATAGTCACGCAGCCGATCGCCCCAGCGAACGCAGGCCTGCAGGTCGTCGCGGCCGAAGTAATTGTCTACGGCCAGCGCAATAACCACGTTGCGCCATCCCACGCTGTTCAGCCGGTAACTGGCTTCGTAGGCCTGCAGAAAGTACCGGTCCGCGTCTGAGCCGGACGTTATCTCGATTCGCCCGACATCGAGGCAGGTCTGAAGCCAGAGCTCGTCGTCTTCAATCCGCTCTGCCGTCTCGTATGCCCGGCGAGCAAACGTTCGCGCCGCAGCCTTCTCGCCAACCTGGTTAAACTGGAACGCCAACCGCCGCGCGGAGCGAGCCGACTGCACGTGCGCGTCTTCCGCCGCCAGATCACGCAAGGCCTGATCACCCGCGCGCGCAGCGCCTACCTTGTCGCCATCGGCGAGCAGCAAGAGCACCTGCGCGAGTCCAACGTCGGCCTGCAATCGACGGTCATTCGTACTCGCGGCCTCCTTGCTTACAGCTGCCAGCAGCTCCCTCGCCTTGCCAACGTCGCGGCCATCGCCCTCGCGGCCCCAGATGGAAGCTTTGATGACATCGAGATATTCGCGCTCGCGCCTAAAGTCTGCCGGCAGCATCTGCTGCGCGGTACCTACCATCGCCACAGCCAGGGCGCGCTGGCCTTCGTATTCGAAGTCCTCAGCACGCCGCAGTTTCTCAGCCACTTGCTCCAGACGATAGTCGCTGTCGGCCGAACGGTCTGTCAGAGGTGGAGGTTCCTCGGGCGCCACCGGCGTCGTTGCACACGCTGCCAGTGCCAGTACGAGCATTGCGACAAACAGGAAACGGAGCCCGCGGTTTGCGGGCTCCGTGATTCCGTGCTTGGCTTCATTGCGCTTCACTATGCGACTCCGCTGGCGACCTTCTCGGCTTCACGCTCAACGTTTTCGCGCAGCATCTCGTTTCGGTGGTACATCGGGAATCCACTGCCTGCCGGGATGCGGTGACCGAGGATGATGTTCTCCTTCAGCCCCTGCAGGAAGTCGCGCTTGCCGGCAATGGCCGCTTCCGTGAGGACCTTCGTGGTCTCCTGGAAACTGGCCGAGCTGAGGAAGCTCTCGCTCTGCAGGCTCGCCTTGGTGATACCGAGCAGGAGCGGCTTGAAGGTGGCGGGTTTGCCGCCCTCTTCGCTGACACGCCTGTTTTCCTTGCGGATGTTGACGCGGTCTACGACCGTTCCGCGCAGGAACTCGGTGTTGCCTTCGTTGACAATGCGCACCTTGCGCAACATCTGCGAAAGGATGATCTCGATGTGCTTGTCGTTGATACCCACGTTCTGGCTGCGGTACACCTTCTGGACTTCCGCCAGCAGGTATTCCTGAACCGCGTCTTTGCCCTGGATGTCCAGGATGTCGTGCGGTACGCGCGAGCCTTCCGTCAGCGGCTCACCGGCCTTCACGCGATCACCCGTGCGAACCTTGATGGAAAGGCGCGGCGGGATCGAGTGCTCGGCCACTTCGCCGGTGTCGCTGCGAACGAGGACATTGCGCTTGCCGCGCTTCTTGTCCTCCGCCAGCTCGACCGTTCCGTCGATCTTGGTAATGATCGCCGGCTCTTTCGGCTTGCGTGCTTCCAGCAGTTCTGTAACGCGGGGCAGACCACCGGTGATGTCCTGCGTACCGCCGATTTCGCGGACGGTCTTGGCCAGCACCTCGCCGGCCTTCACCTTCTGGCCATCCTTGGCAACGATGGTCGACTTCTCGGCCAGCGGGTAGTACGCCAGCACATCGCCCTTTGTGTTTTCGATTCGAACCTGCGGGTGAAGGTCACCCTTATGCTCGATGACTACGCGCTGCTTGGTGCCGGTTTCCTGCTCGACTTCTTCCTTGAACGTACGGCCCTCAATCAAGTCGTCATAGACGATCTTGCCGTCGACTTCCGCGATGATTGGGGTCGAGTGTGGATCCCAGTCGCAAAGCACCTTGCCGGCCTTGGCAACCTTCGCACCATCCTCAAGCTTGAGGCTGGCGCCAAGCGGGATGAGATGTGTGTCGAGGACATTGTCGTCCTTGTCCACGATGAAGACCTCGCCCTTACTGCTGACGGCAATGGACTCGCCGTCAATGTTTGTGACCAGTCGCAGGCTTTCACCGTACTTCACGGTACCTGCCCGCGAGATCTTGATGTCCTTGTCGACGCTAGCGTGTGTTGCCGTGCCACCGATGTGGAACGTACGCATGGTCAGCTGCGTGCCGGGCTCACCGATGGACTGGGCCGCGATGATGCCGACTGCAAGGCCGAGCTCGACCATTTCCTCACGGCTCAGGTCAGCACCGTAGCAGAGCTGGCAGCAGCCGCTGTCGCTTTCGCAAGTAAGGCCGCTGCGAACCCGGATTTTCTGGAAGCCGAGATCTTCAATCGTCTTGGCCATGTCGGCCGAGACAAGTGAGTTGCGCTTGATGAGCATTTCCTTGGTTTGCGGGTGGCGAATGTCGTCGCACACCACACGCCCGCGGATGCCCTCGGCAAGGCTGATCTCGACCTTTTCGCCCTTGAACACCGAGCGCTTGTCGACGCCCTGGTCCGTGCCGCAGTCAATCTCGCTGACCACCACCGTTTGGGCCACGTCAGCAAGCTTGCGGGTCAGGTAGCCTGAGTCCGCCGTCTTGAGTGCGGTATCGGCCAGGCCCTTACGAGCACCGTGCGTGGACGAGAAGTACTCCAGGACCTTCAGGCCTTCGCGGAAGTTGGCCTTGATGGGCGTCTCAATAATCTCGCCGCCCGGCTTGGCCATAAGACCGCGCATGCCGGCCAGCTGACGAACCTGCTCTGTGCTGCCTCGGGCACCGCTGGTCACCATCATGAAGATGGGGTTCAGATACGGCTTGCCGTTGCGTTCGTCATTCTTGAGGACGTCCATCATGGCGCGGCCGATTTCTTCGCGTGCATGTGTCCACTCGTCGATGACGTGGTTGCGGCGCTCGCGGTCGGTGATCACGCCCTGGCGGTAGCGACGATCAAGTTCGTCGACCACCTTCTGCGACTTCTTGAGGATGTCTTCCTTTACTTCCGGCGAGCGCATGTCGTCCTTGCCGATGCTGCAACCCGCGCGCGTTGCCGACTTGAAGCCGAACTCCTTGATATCGTCGAGCAGGTGCAGCGTCTCGAGACGGCCGAGGCGCTTATAGCAGTGCGCGATCACGGCACTGACCTGCTTCTTGCCGATCGGATAGTTGAAGAACGGCATGCCGAGCGGAAGGATGTCGTTGAAGAGAATGCGGCCCGGGGTTGTCTCGATCATGAACGAGTTCGTGAACTCCTTGCTGCTTTCGAGCCATTCTTCGTACAGGTCGCGATCGTCAAACGTGTCGCGGTCGAGCCCAAGCGTCCAGTCGACTTCCGGGGTCTCAACGTGGCCGCTGCTTACCTTGCCGGCAGCGTCGTAGACGACCTTGTGTGCCGGCATCAGCACCTTGATCTTGGCGTGCGTACCGAGCTTGCCGTGGCTGTAGGCGCTGATCGCGTCTTCCAGCGTGGTGAACCACTTGCCTTCGCCCTCTTCCTTGGCGTTGTCGGCCGTCATGTAGTACAGGCCGAGAACCATGTCCTGCGAGGGCGTGATGATCGGGTTGCCGTGGGCCGGGCTGAAGATGTTGTGGATCGACAGCATCAGCGTGTGGGCTTCGATCTGCGCCTCGAACGAAAGCGGCAGGTGGACGGCCATCTGGTCACCGTCGAAGTCGGCGTTGAAGCCGCCGCAGACGAGCGGATGGATCTTGATGGCGTTGCCTTCCACCAGCACC
>JAGQRH010000019.1 GCA_020425605.1 Planctomycetota bacterium
CGGATCGAGCCCTCGTCGCAGCGAGAGCTGCACCGCCGGGACGTCCGCCGCCGGGTACGCGAGCTTGAGCGGGACGAAGGTGCCGTGATCGAACCCGCGACCGGCATCCTCCGCCGTCGCGAAGCCCGCCGCCCCGAGCAGCTCGCGCACGCGCGCCGCGAGCGCAGGGTCGCCCGGCGCGGGCCACGTGAGGGTGTAGGACTCCGGCGGGAAGCCGTAATAGTCGTAGTAGAGAGGCGGCCGCTCGCCCGTCATCACGGTGAGCACGGGCTCCTCCCAGTGGGCGGAGATCACGAGCAGTGCTCGGGGCTTCACCGGGAGCGCCGCGGGGAGCGAACGGAGGTAGCCGGCGAGCTGGTCGAGCTCCGCGCGGTCGCCGAAGCCGACGTCCACGAACGGCCAGGGGCCGCCCCCGTGTGGAACAAAGTAAACCGGCATGCGCGCCATGATGTGCCTCCGCGCCTTAACGCCGCCTTTGGGTTGGGCAATCCCGAACTGCCTCGCGCGAAGACTCAAGGGCCGCGCGAATACAGGAAGAACTGCAAAAGCCTGTCTCGCGCAGAGCCGCGGAGAACTGTCTGCCCTTCTTTGCGTCCTCTTCGCGACTTCGCGCCGAGGCAGTCATCACCCGCACCAGATTTTTCGGGATCGGGTTTGACTCCGGTCTGCCGCCGGTGTATTAAACCGTTAGGTTACATAACTGAATGGTTCAATACGATGCTTGAAGAACAGCTTGATTCTGTGTTTGCGGCACTGGCCGACCCTACCCGCCGCGCGATCCTGTCGCGCCTGGCGCAGGGCGAGCGTTCGGTCACTGAGCTGGCCGAGCCGTTCGAGATGTCCATGCCGGCCGTGAGCAAGCACCTGAAGGTGCTGGAGCGCGCCGGTTTGATCGAGCGCGGGCGCGAGGCGCAGTACCGCCCTTGCAAGCTGAACGCCGATCCGCTGAAAGACGTCGCCGCCTGGGTGGAAGCCTACCGCAAGCACTGGGAAGAGAGCTTTGACCGGCTCGATGACTATCTGAAACAACTCCAGAACAAGGAGAAGAAGCATGCCCGCAGAAAGAAATGAACTGGTCATCACGCGTGAATTTGCCGCGCCGCGCAGCCTCGTGTGGAAAGCCTGGACAACAAAAGAACATCTCGAGAAGTGGTGGGGCCCGAAGGGCATGGCGCTGGGCGTGGCGCGCCTTGAGCTGAAACCGGGCGGGACGTTCCTCTACAAGATGGCATCGCCACAGGGCGAGATGTGGGGCAAATTCGTTTACCGCGAAATTACGGCGGAGTCGAAAATCGTCTACGTCAGCTCATTCAGCAACGAGAAGGCCGAGATCACGGCGCCGCCATTCCCACAGATCGCCGACAGTTGGCCGCGCGAAATCGAAAACACGCTCACGCTCGAAGAGAAGGGCGACAAGACGCTTTTGTCCCTGCGCGGCAATCCGCTCACAGACAACGACGCCGAGTGGAACACTTGGCAGGGCATGATCCCCAGCATGAACGAGGGCTTCGGCGGCACCTTCGACCAGCTCGACGCGTTCCTGGCGGGCGTGCGGGGTTAGAGGACTTTCACGCGAAGATCGCAAAGGACTGCAACCAGGGAAAAGCATGAGCACAGAGAAGAGCAAAGTAACGCCGTTCATGATGTTCAACGACGGGCTGGAGAAGGCGATCGAGTTCTACGTCGCCACGTTCCCCGATTCGCAGGTGCACAGCATGGCGCACAGCGGCAAGGACGGGCCGGTCACATCGGCCGAGTTCACGGTCGGCGGGCAGCGCTTCATGGGGTTCAACGGCGGGGATTACTTCAAGTTCAGCGAGGCATTCTCGCTCTTCGTGAATTGTGCGAACCAGGCCGAGGTGGACGAGTACTGGGAAAAGCTGCTGGCCGTCGGCGCGAAACCCACACAGTGCGGCTGGATCAACGACCCGTGGGGCGTGTCGTGGCAGATCGTGCCGAAGCGCTTCATGGAGCTGATGGCCGACAAGGACGGCAAGAAGGTCAAGGCCGTCGTCGACGCGATGATGAAAATGGTCAAGCTCGACGTGGCCGAGCTGGAAGCGGCCTACAACAACGCATAGCGGAGACTGAGAATGACAACCGGGAATGAACTTGTAATCACGCGCGTGTTCGAGGCGCCGATTGAACTGGTCTGGGACGCCTGGACGAAGCCGGAACACATCGCCAAGTGGTGGGGGCCGAAGCACTACAGCTCGCCGGACCCGAAGATCGATTTGGCCGTCGGTGGCAAGCTGCTGCTCGCCATGAGCGGCCCGGACGGCAAGACGCACTACACGGCCGGCGTGTTCCGCGAAATCGAAAGACCGGGCAAGCTGGTGTGCGACACGCACTTCGCTGACAAGACCGGCAAGAAGATCCGCCCGGCCGAGATCGGCTTTCCCGGCGACTGGCACGGCGAAACGACGATCTTTGTGACGCTCGAAGACCTGGGCGAACGCACGCGCATGACCGTCCGCCAGACCGGCGTCCTGCCGGAGTTCACGGACATGAGCCGCGCCGGCTGGGGCACGTCGCTGGAAAAGCTGGCTGAAGTCGTCACGGCAGACCGTGGCATTGTCGTCAACCGCACGTTTGACGCGCCGCGCAAACTGGTGTGGGAAGTGTTCACTAAGCCGGAACACATGGACAAGTGGTGGGGACCGGACGGTTTCACCAACAAGACGCAGGAGATGGATTTCCGCGAGGGCGGCGCGTGGAAGTACACGATGGTTGCCGCGGACGGGACAGTGTTTCCCAACTACACCGAGTACACGGAAATCGTCGAGCCGGAGTTGATCGCGTTCAAACACGGCACTGGGCCGGAGGACATCTGGTTCCGGGGCACGATCACGTTCACCGAGTTCATGGGCAAGACAACCGTGAACCTGCACAACGTGTTTCCGGACAAGCCTTCGCGCGATGTCGTGGTGGAGCAATACGGCGCCGTCGAGGGCGGCAAGCAGCACCTCGCCAAGGCCGCGGAGTACATCGCCAGGCTGCAGGCCGGGTAAGGCAACGGCTTTCGCGCGAATAAAAGCAACTCGCACAGAGGCCACAGAGTTCACGGAGGCGGTTTTCCTCCGCGTGCTCTGCTCCTCTGCGCGACATTGCAGCTCTTCGGGCAAATGCTCTACGGCACGATGTTGAAGATCTCGCGGTGGCCGCCGCGGTTGTACTGCAGCACTTTGGCGTGCCAGTCCTTCCATTCCTGCTTACCCATGTGGGTCTTCATCATGTCTTCCCACGCGGTCAGTGATTCGAACTCGGCCTCGAACACTAGCGTGTAGTAGTTGCCAACCAGGTCAGTCAGCAGACGCGTGCTGCCCGCCTTCATGCCAGCCTTCTCGAACATGGCGAGGCCTTCCTTCCATGCGGCGACCGCTTCCTTGCTCTTGCCGAATTCCAGCTGGAACACGTCACGGATCAGAATCATGGTTCGCTCCTTTATAGTTGTACTCTGAATCAATCGCGGACTTCTACCAAAGCGGCCGATCGTGCGAAAAGCCACAACGTTGAAATTCGGCCGCAACCGGCCGTGGTAGTGCGGGTTACATGGGCCTGTCCCGGATGCGGAGCCTTACCATGCACACGAAGATTGCGCTTGCTGGTGTAACTCTTGCCGCTGCTGTCATTTGCAGCGTCGTTGCTCTGGGCCACGGCCCGGCCAATGCTCAGGAGACTCCGCAGGAAGACAAGACCACCACGACCAAGACGCCCGAGCGCGAAGTCAGCAACCGCATCGACGCCGAGATCAAGAAGATCTGGGACCGCGACGGCATCAAGCCTGCCAAGGAAAGCGACGACGCCGAGTTCTGCCGGCGCGTCTACCTCGACACCGTCGGCACGCCGCCCACGTCTGACGAAGCGGTCGCCTTCCTGGCATCCAAAGACAAGGAAAAGCGCCGCGCGCTGATCGCCAAGCTGGTTGACGACCCGCGCTTCGGTCAGCACCTCGCCGACATGTGGACCAACATCATTCTCGGCCGCGGCGGACGCGATTACGGCGGCAGCTCGCACCTGTTCGCGATCTGGATGGCCGAGCGCATCAACAAGGGCGACAAGTTCAGCGACATCATCTACGACATCGTCACGGCCGAAGGCACGGTCAGCGAGAACCCGGCCGTCGCGGTGTTCACGCGCGAAGTGCCATTCAAGCTGGCGAACTCGGCGGGCACGATGACGAAGAACCTGACCGGCGTGCAGATCCAGTGCGCCGAATGCCACGACCACCCATATGAAGACGCCTGGAAGCAGGAGACATTCACCGGCGTCGCCAGCTTCTGGGCCGGCGTGCAGGTAAAGTTGAACGTACGCAACCTGCCCCCGGACCCGGCAGTTTCGGACGACGCGCAAGCCTTCCGCATGCCCGGCCCCGACGCGATGGAAAAGCTGCCGACCGACGCCCAGAACCGCCTCCGCGAGCTGAGCCGCTACAACCAGCCGGTCACGCTCGACGGCAAGGCGCTCAAGACGCCGAACCGCAAGTTGTGGCGTCCGGCAATGGCCAAGTGGATGGTAAGCGATGAGAACAAGCAGACGGCGCGCTACATAGCCAACCGTTTCTGGAGCTTCAGCTTCGGCAGCGGCCTTTTGAACCCGATCGACGACTTCAACAGCCTGAATGAGCCCAGCCACCCGGAGCTGCTCGAGTTCCTGGGCCAGGACCTGATCGACAACGACTACGACATTAAGCGGCTCTACCGCGCGATCCTGAACAGCAAGACCTACCAGCTCAGCAGCCAGGATGCGCCCAAGAAGGCCGAAGCCTGGCACTTCGCCAGTGCGCCGGTACGCCAGCTGAGCCCCGAGCAGTTCTTCGGCGCATTCGTGCAGATCGCGGGCGGCAACAACCTCGCCCGCACGATGCGCGTACGCAACGGCAGCGTCGTGGACCAGATCAAGAAGCGCTACGAGGGCATGATGAAGCGCGCCGAAAAGAGCGACGACCCGAACCAGCGCGACTATTACTACGACCAGGAGGCCGTCGACCGCCTCGCCGGCTGGTACGAGAAGATTGATGACACCTGGTACATCCGCCGCACGATGGCGCAGAACTATGCCAAGCTCAGTAACGACGACGAGATGAACGAAGCCGACGGCTTCAGCCTCACGATCGACCAAGCCCTGCTGGTGATGAACGGCGACGTGACCAACGGGCTCAGCGGCGCGAACCGCGGCAGCCTGGTGTGGCGCCTCGTAAATGAGCAAAAGGACGACGCCAAACGCATCGAGCTGATGTACCTGACCGTGCTCGGCCGGGAGCCCGGCAGCAGCGAGATTCGCGACATGAAGTCGTTCGTGAAGGACAACAAGAACGTGTCACAGGCCTACGAAGACATCATGTTTGCCCTGCTGGCATCAACCGAGTTCGCAACCAACCACTAGGACGCGCGAAACTGCAGCCCCGGGCGGAAGCCCGGGGCTTTTCAATTTGGGGGCTCGGAACCCCAAAGCCGCCGACCAATTGCACACAAATCGCCTCCTGCCCGCCGCTTGCGCCAGATTCCTGCACCAGATATGCCATTTGTCTGTGAAAGGATTGTGCACGCTCACGGACTAACCCCTATTGGGGTCCCAAAGGAGAACGGACATGAAGAAGGTGCTGACACTCTCGCTGGCCGCGTTGATGCTTGGCGCGCTGGCAATCCCTGCCTATGCGCAGGACAAGAAGGAAGAAGCCCGGTCGGTGTTGCTGAAGGACACCTACAAGGCGATGGAGCGCCGTACCGAAAAGTCAGAAGAGAAGAACGAAACTAACGTTAAGCCCAAGGACCAGGAAATCGTTCTCCAGAACGAAGTGAAGACCTCCAGCGAGGTCAAGGTTGCCGACATCCTCGAAGTGAACGCCGACGGCAAGCCGACCAGCATCCGCATCCGCTGGACCGAAGGAACCGAGACCACCGAAACCACCAGTGCGGGCCAGCCGCCGGCCGACCCGGTCGAAGAAGACACCGAAATGAAGGGCGTCTCGATCCTGTACACCTGGAACGCCGAAAAGAAGGCCTACACCAGCAAGCTCGAAGAAGGCGACGCGGAAGTCAGCGGCGTCAAGAAAGAGCTCAGCAAGAGCGACCCGCTGTTCAACGCCTTCATCCCCGGCCGTGAAGTCAAGGTCGGCGAAAGCTGGGAGCCCAAGGAAGAAGACATCAAGAAGATGATGGGCGAAGATGAGAACATCAAGCTCACCAAGGTCAGCGCCACCTGCAAGGCCGAAGAGATCGTGAAGGAAGAGGGCGTCGAGCTGCTCCGCGTTTCGCTTGAGATCAGCATGACCGGCGAGCTGCAGAACGAGAACCTCGGCAACCCGAGCCTCGAAGCCACCCGCAGCGGCAGCTTCTTCTGGAACATCAAGGAAGGCCGCTTCGTCCGCCTCGAGATGGAAAACAAGGGCGAGTTCGAAGCCGAGGTCAACCACCCCCAGGCCGGCAAGATGACGCTCACCGTCACGGTCGACGGCGACGAGACCAAGACTGAAACGGTCGGCAAGGTCGAAGACGAAAAGAAGGACGATGACAGCGACGACGATATGAAGTAGTCGTAGTCGCAGTCTCAGACCAATTCAGGGGCGCCCTCGGGCGCCCCTGTTTTTTGGCCCTTCACGAAATCCGCGCCCGTATGATGGGAACAACAGCCGGACCTTCAGACGGGGGATCAGATGCGCAAAGCACTTTGCGCGGGACTGCTGCTCGCAGCGTGCACCTGCACCGGACTGGCATTGCTCGGCACGCAGCCGGGCGCGCAGGACGTCGCCAAGCCGGACACATCAACCACCACCGGCAGGACCGAGGCCGACCTCACCGCCGTCATCAACGACGAGATCAGCAAAGTCTGGAAGCGAGACAAGATTCGCCCGGCCGACCGCTGCACCGACGAAGAGTTCCTGCGCCGCGTCTACCTCGACACCGTCGGCATGCCGCCCACCGTGGAAGAGGCCGTCGAATTCCTCGACAGCAATGACAAAGCCAAGCGCGACAAGCTGATCGACAGGCTGATCGACGACCCACGCTTCGGGCGCCACATGGCCGACCAGTGGGCCGTGCTGCTCAGCGCACGCAACGCGCAAAGCCTGTCCGGCCAGCACCTGTTCGCGAACTGGATGGCCGAGGAGATCAACAGCGGTACGGGCATGCAGACCATCTTCCGCGAGATCGTGCTGGCCGAAGGCGAGCTGGTCGACAACCCCGAGATCGTGCCCTGGTTCACTGACGGCGCGGGCGTACCGTTCACCGACATGATCGGAAAGCTCAGCAAAAATCTGACCGGCGTACAGATTCAGTGCGCCCAGTGCCACGACCACCCGTACGATGAAAACCTGACGCAGAAGAGCTTCCAGGGCATGGCCGCCTTCCTGACCGCGACCCAGCCGCTGATCGACAACAAGTTGCGCCCGCAGCGAATCTACGTTCGTACGAACCCCGACGGCCCCCTCAAGATCCTCAAGGCCGCAGAGATGTACGACAAGCTCAAACCCGAGCAGAAGGCGCAAGTCGACCAGTACATCGACTACGTCAAGCCGGTCACGCTGGACGGCGTGGCAGCCGACACCCGCGACCCGAAGGCATGGCGCACGAAGCTGGCCGCATGGCTTACCAGCGACGACAACGTCCAGACGCGCCGCTATGTAGCCAACCGCATGTGGAGCATTGCCTTCGGCAGCGGCCTCGTGAACCCGGTGGACGACTTCAACCCGTTGAATGAGCCCAGCCATCCTGAGCTGCTGGATGCGCTGGCCGGCGACCTGCTCGACAACGGCTGGGACGTGCGCCGCCTGTACCGCGCGATTCTCAAGAGCGACGCCTGGCAGCTCTCAGGCAACGCGCCGAAGAAAGCCGAGCGCTGGCACTTCGCCAGCTACCCGGTGCGCCCGCTGACGCCCGAGCAGTTTCTCAGCACATTGTTGGGGCTGCTCGACAAGCCGCAGCTCGACAAGATCATCAGCGACAGCCTGCTCAAGCCGCTCGACAAGGCCGTCGAAGACCTCAAGGCTGCCGAGGAAGCGCAGAAGAAATCCAAAGACAAGAACATGCAGTACTACGACTACGACCTCGCCACCATGAACCGCTACCGCGAGCTGTTCGGCGCCATCGACGGGCGCTGGTACATCTCGCGCTGGGCGGCCGGCCGCTACGCAAGCCTGAGCCAGGACGATGAAATGAACAGCGGCGAAAACTTCACCATGAGCATCAACCAGGCGCTCGCGGTAATGAACGGCCAGTTCACCAACGCGCTCTCCGGCAGCGGCAAAGACAGCCTGCTGGAACGCATCGGCAACTCCTTCAAGACCTACGACGAGCGAGTGGAAGCGCTCTACCTGACCGTGCTCTCAAGGCGGCCAACCAGGGCCGAAGCCAAAACGCTCGAAGCCTATTTCAAGGAAGCCAAAGTCCCCACAGCAGCCGCCGAAGACCTGCTCTACGCCCTACTAATGACCACCGAGTTCGCCACGAACCACTAGTCAGTGGTGCGACCTTCGTCGGCTGGATAGTCGTAGGCGGCAAGCAGATCCTCAAGGTCGGACGCGAAGATCGTGTCCCCCCAATGGGCGTGGAATTTGCCGGGCTTGCAATAGCCGACCAAGGGCTTGATGTTTGGCAAGGGTACGGAGCAACGTGTTAGGATCTTGATGCAGTGCTCAAGTTCCTGTGCGGGTTTGTCGGAATCGACGGTGAACATGTCGGTCTTGCCGACTTCCGTTGCGTGTGTGACGAGATCCTTGAATTCGGCAAACTCGTCAGCCTGCAGTCTCTTGGCCAGGGTGTCGTGGGTTGGGTCGCCCTGTTCGTCGGGATAGCTCGTGCGCGATTCATCCCACAGCACCACGTCCTCCATAAGGGCCACTGACAGAAGGTGATCTACATAGGCCCGCAGGCCCGGTTCTTCATAGACCTTGGCCTCGCAGTACGCCCACACGCAGAGAGCCGCGTATATCTGCATCTGGCGAACGGTCATTTTCGGAAGCACCAACGCCCTTTCCGTTCGTCAGCCCAGCGCCCCGAAGGGGCGCCGGGTTGTAGCCACGGGTGAAGCAAGCGGCGCAGCCGCGCGCGAAACCCGTGGATACTTGATCGACCCTCCCCCTGCCCCGGAGGGGCAGAGGAACCTCCATCAATCAAACACATACTTCTCTTCAAACTCGATCTCGTGCAGTCGCAGCATCTTCAGCAACTCCGTCTTAAAGTCTTCCTTCGCATGATGCTTGCGCTGACCCGCGATGTACTTCTTCACCGCGGGCTCGTTCGACTTGCTCACGCTGAACACGCTGTACCCCTCCTGCCACGCAAACGCGGCCAACGCCGCAAACTCGTCATGCACCCACTTTGACGTCCGCGCCTTTACCGTACGCATCAGGTCCGAGATCTTCCCATCAGGCCGCCAGCGCAGATACATGTGTAGGTGATCTTCGACTCCGCCGATGTCGAACAACACGCCGTTCTCTGCACGTACAATGCCACCCATGTACGCGTAGAGGCGCTCGGCAACATCGGGCGTGATCCACGGCTCGCGGTGTTTGGTGCTAAAGACGACGTGCAACAGGAGTTGGGAGTACGTGCCGGGCATGTGTTCCTTGACGGATTCCGTCGCCCCTCCGGGGCTAGGGGAAGGACTACTCAATTACCACCACGGGTTCCGCTTGCGGCTTCGCCGCCCGCTTCACCCGTGGCTACAAACCAACGCCCCTTCGGGGCTCACTGCGCCAATCAGTCTAGGTTTAGCAACTAATCCGCGCCGCAATGCATCACATCACCCCTGCTATGCATCACATCTTCGCTGCAATGCATCTCACCACCAGTGAGCCCAGCCGGTCCATTGCGCCCCAGCGGGGCGCCGGAGTGTAGCCACGGGTGAAGCACAGACCGGCGAAGCCGGGCGAGCGCAACCCGTGGAACCCAGCGTCCTGAGAACCCTGCCCCGGAGGGGCAGGGGAGATGTCACAAATCTCCGCAACCCTTGGCTGGCTCAGGGGTATCATACCCGGTGCCCTGACGGAGCTTGTGATGCGCTATTCCTCCAGGCTGTTCGCCCTTGGCCTTTCGGCCGTTTGTGGCTGCTTCTGCCTTGTTGCCTACGGCTTCTCGCCGGCCCATGCCGATGAGACCGCCCCCGCCAAGGAAGACCGCAAGACCGAAGCCGCACCCACCGAAAACACCGAGGCCGCCCTCACGGCCGCCATTGACCGCGAAATCGCCAAGGTCTGGGAACGCGACGGCGTCACCCCCGCCGGCTCCAGCAGCGACGAAGAGTTCCTGCGCCGCGTCTGCATGGACACCGTCGGCATCCCGCCCACACCCGAGCAGGCGGCCGCATTCCTCGACGACAAGTCACCCGACAAGCGCGCCAGGCTGATCGACAAGCTGGTCGATAACTCGCACTTCGGTGAGCACCTGGCCGATCTGTGGCTCAACATCCTCACCGGCCGCAACAAGATCAAGGACAGCGCCGACGCCGTGCTCGGCATCTGGCTGGCCGAGCAGTTCAACAACGGGCGTGGCTTCGACCAGGTCATGTACGACATCATCACCGCCCAGGGCAAGATGTCGGACAACCCGGCCGCGGCCTACTACGGGGGCAAGCGCGAGTTGAAGACGCCCGACATCGCCGGCGAGGCCACACGCCAGTTCACGGGCGTGCAGATCCAGTGCGCGCAGTGCCACGACCACCCGTACGAAGACAAGTGGAAGGTCGCGGAGTTCGACGGTGTCGCCAGCTTCTTCGCCGGCACCAAGCTTCGCCGCGACGGCAAGGTGCGCCCGAACCAGGGCGAAGTCACCGACACGCGCGTCGGCCAGGTCGACATGGAAAAGCTGAAGCGCCTGCCCGAGGCACGCCGCGAAGCCGCGCTGGAAGCCGCACGCTACACCCAGCCGAAGTATCTGCTGGGCAACACGCTGAAGGTCAAGGACGGTCGCCTGTGGCGCAAGGCGTGGGCGAGCTGGGTGATCGACCCCGAGAACCACCAGACCCAAAGCTACATCGCCAACCGTTTCTGGAGCTTCCTGTTCGGCATGGGAATCCTGAACCCGGTCGACGACTTCAACAGCTTCAACGAGCCCAGCCATCCGGAATTGCTGAAGCTGCTGGCCGACGACATCGGCGAGAACGGCTACGACATCAAGCGCTTCTACCGCGCCGTGCTGAAATCGCGCACCTACCAGCTGTCATCAACCGACACACCAAAGAAGGCCGAGGTCTGGCATTTCGCCAGCCACCCGGTTCGCCAGCTCACGCCTGAGCAGTTCTTTGCCGCGCTGATCAGCGTGAACGCCACGGCCGAGCGCAAGCGCAACATCGGCAACGACCGCAACCCGTACACCAAAGAGCTTGAGCAAGCAAAGAACTACCAGAAGCGCGAAGCCGCCGGGAAACTGGGCGAGAAAGAAAAGAAGTACGAGTACGACCTTGAGGCGATCGAAAAGCTGCGCGACCAGGTCGAGAAGATGTCAGATGACTGGGCCCTGCGCCGCGCGGCGGCCAAGGGCTACACGCGCTCCAGCGACGACGACGAGGAGACCGAGGCCGACGGCTTCAGCCTAACCATTGACCAGGCGCTGCTCGTGATGAACGGCCAGGCGACTACTTTGCTGAGCGACTGGAGCAGGGGCAGCGTTCTCGACACGGCCGTCAGCAAGTTCGACAGCGACCCCAAGCGACTTGAGCAACTGTATCTCGTCGTACTGAACCGCCGCCCGGACACCACTGAGCAGAAGCGCGCCCTCGATTACCTGAAGTCATCGAAGGTCACGGAAGACGCCTGGGAAGACATCCTGTTCACCCTGCTGGTAAGCACAGAGTTCGCTACGACCCGCTGATGGCCTTTGCGCGAAGTCAGCCGCGAAGACAGGAAGAAAAGCCAAACGTGCGGGCGCGGCACCTGTAGTTCTTTGCGTCTTCGCGTGATCTTCGAGTCTTCGCGCGAAACGTAGTTCCAGATTAGTACCAGTCCGCCAATTTCTGGATTCGGTCTTTGTACTCGATGCGGTCGCGCCACGCTTCCGGCCAGGCGTCGTTGCCGTGGTACGCCCCGGCGAGTGAGCCGGCGATGCAGGCTATGCTGTCCGAGTCGCCGCCGGTTGCGGCCGCACGCCGGATCGCCAGCACGGGGTCATCCACATATAGAAGGAAACAGTGCAGTGCCGTTGCCAGCGCCTCTTCGGCTGTCCAGCCGTGGCCGGTGCTCAGACCGGGGTCGCTGTCGCGATCGGGCGTCTTCAGCGCCTTGGCCAGCTTCTCGATGCTCCGGCCGACCTCGTTCCAGCCGCGGTTGATGTAGGCCGCGCCGGATGATGCGCCGGCCTTCTCGAACAGCTCGCCGAGCGTGTCGTCGTAGTAGACGCCGCGCTGTTGCTCGACGTGCTGAGCGAGTCGGGTCGGCAGGTCTTCTGGATCAAGCCCGGCGATCAGCAGGTGGATCGCGTGGGCCGTCAGCTCGCTCGCGGCCAGCGCCGTCGGGTGGCCGTGCGTAATTGCAGCCTGCAACTGCGCCAGCTTCGCGCGCTTTTTCACACTGAAGCCGTGCTTGTCTGACAGCAGGCCAACCGGCTGGACGCGCATGTTCGCGCCGCAGCCCTTGCTGCTGACCTCGGTGGCCTTCTGCCACTCCGGCCGCGATGTAAGGCGGCCCAACGCCTCCATGCAGGTCTTTCCTGGGCGCCGGTTGTTCTCAGGGCTGTAGTACCAGTCTAGATAGGCCTTTCGCAGCGCGGCGGCCCAGTCATCAGCACTGGACGAGCGCAGGTCGGCCAGCGACATCAGAGCCTCGCCGGTCGCGAGCGCCATCTGCGTGTCGTCGGTAACCAGCTCAGACGGCTCTTCGGGCCCCAGCGGCCCGTACTTCTCAACGATCGCCGAGTACTTCATGAACTCCGTGGGCGCACCCAAAGCATCACCCAGCGCCAACCCATACAGGCAGCCCTCAACACGCGATCGATAGGTCGGCTCGCTCATGCTGGTGGATGATACCCGCCTGCACAGCCCCGGAGAACACGGAGAGTCATGGGGCTGCGGCAGTTTTCTCCGTGTTCCTCCGTAGCGTGCGCCTTGCTAGGCTGCCGGCCGGAGATGACACCATGAACGTACCCGCATTTGACCAGATGACCGCCGCGCGCCCGGAAATGGATGCTGTCAGCGCCGAGATGAATGCGCTGAAGGCCGCGCTTGAAACCGCCAAAGACGCCGATGCCGAGCTGGCTGCGCTGCGCCAATGGGAAGACCTGCGCCGCAAGATCAACACATGGAGTTCACTGGTCGGGCTGCGCTTCAACCAGGACACGCGCAACGACGAATACCGCAAGGCGCGCGACTACCGCGACTCAATCTCGCCCAAGCTGACCGACCTCGACAACCAGTTGAAGGCCAAGCTGCTGGCCAGCTCCCATCGCGCCGAGTTCGAGAGCAAATTCGGCCCGCAGGCGCTGCAGCTCTGGGCCTGCGACGAGCGCGCCTTCAGCCCGGAAATCGAAGGCGAGCAGGTTCGCATCAGCAAGCTCGGCGCCGAGTACGCCGAGCTGCTGGCCAGCGCCGAGTACGAATTCAAGGGCGTGAAGCTGAACATGCCGGGCATCGGCAAGTACCTGCTCGATGACGACCGCGACACACGCCACGCCGCATGGGTCAAACGCTGGCAGTGGTTTAAAGACTACCGCGACAAGCTCGACAGCCAGTTCGATGAGCTGACCAGGCTGCGCCATACAAGCGCGATCAAGCTCGGCCTGAAGGACTACGTCGAGCTCGGCTACCTGCGTATGCACCGCGTGGACTACAACCGCGCCGACGTCGAGCGCCTGCGCAAGCAGGTCGTGGACGAAGTCGTGCCGCTGTGCGCCGAACTGATGAAACAGCAAGCGGCCGAGCTTGGCGTCGAGAAAATCATGGCGTGGGACGAAGGCGTTCACGACGCCAAGGGAAGCCCGCGCCCGCACGGCGACCACGACTGGATGGTTTTGCGCGCGCAGGAGATGTTCGACGAGATCGGCTACGGCCTCGGCGAGTTTTTCCAGCTGATGCGCGACAAGGGCCTGCTGGACCTCAAGTCGCGCGACGGCAAGGCCGGCGGCGGCTTCTGCACCAGCTTCCCGACCTGGGGCGTGCCGTTCGTGTTCGCCAACTTCAACGGGACGGATGGCGACGTGAAGGTCTTCACGCACGAGATGGGGCACGCCTTCCAGAACTACAGCTCGCGCAACCAGAAGCTCCTCGACTACCACTGGCCGACCTACGAGAGCGCCGAGATTCACAGCATGTCGCTCGAGTTCATCACGTGGCCGTGGATGGAGAAGTTCTTCGAGAAGGACGCCGACCGCTTCCGCCGCAGCCACTTGCTGGATTCGCTGAAATTCATCCCGTACGGCACGGCCGTGGATCACTTCCAGCACCTCGTGTACGAGAAGCCCGACGCGAGCCCGGGCGAGCGGTTTGAAATGTGGCGCGCGATGGAGCGCACCTACCTGCCGTGGCGCGACTACGGCGACGTGCCGCACGCCAGCGAGGGCGGCTGGTGGCAGACGCAGCGCCACATCTACCTGAGCCCGTTCTATTACATCGACTATGTGCTCGCGCAGATCTGCGCCCTGCAGTTCTGGGTAAGAGCCGACGAAGACCGCCCGGCCGCCATGAAAGACTACATAGCCCTGTGCAAACGCGGAGGCGAAGCCCCGTTCCAGGAGCTGGCCAAAGGCGCCGGTCTAACCAGCCCCTTCGAGCCGGGATGCCTCGAACAGGTGCTAACCAAGGCCCGCAACTGGCTGGGCAGCCACAAATAGAGTTGGCAGCGCCGACACTTCAGTGCACTTTGTTACGCTCGGAACGACAGTTGTCGGAAAGGGACGGACAGATGAACTGGCTGGCGAACACAAGTGGGTTGTGGTGGTGGGGGCTGATCTTGACTCACCTTGCCGCAGCAATCTTCGGCGGAGGTGGAATTCTGGTACTCGTAGCTACGCGTTTCGCTGACAAGTATCTTCCCTCGCCCACGGCAGAGGCCGACGTTAACCTTAAACAGGCGCAGTCAGGTCACCTTAAAGAGACGGGCGCGGCCACCGGTAGAGTCGCAGATGCGGACGCAGTCTCCAAACTCATCAATGGACTGGAAACTGCAAAGAAGGTAGGCGCCGATCGGAGTTTGTTAGAGGGCATCGAACGAAAACTGAGGACTTTGGTTGGGGCACCCAAGGGAACAGCAGCAGTCATATTGGATGTTGTAGAAGTTGTACAACTGAAAAAGACACTCACGAGCTTGACGCTGAGACACAATCTGACTCGACTTCGTCTGATTCAGTACTACGTGTCCTTCTCGCGCACCGTCGCCCTCGTCCACAAACTCGCCACGCTGTACCGAAAAGCAGCTCTGTACATGAACCCCATCGCTTGGCTATTCCTTCGAAAACACGACGTCCCTTCGGTGGCTACTTTTGACGGTTCACCAAGCCGAAAGTCAAAACTCGTTGTCGAAGAGATTTCGGAGTTGCGCTCCATCCTGGCCGAGAAACATACCTTCATTGAGCCTTTTGAGGACAGCCTCAAGCCAGAAGTCGATGGCCTGTTTGAAGAGCAACAACAAATGCTCAGCGATTTTCTGAACTGGGGAAGAGAGTTACACGTAACGGTAGACGATGCAGCCACCGAATAGAGTCGTGCTTCAAGAAAACATGAGCCGCAGGCGGACCGGTCTTGAGCCAGCTGAAAGTGGCTAGGTCACTCTCGTCCGAGCTACCGCTTCTTCTTTCGTTTGTTGGCTTTTTCGGACTTCTTGACCAGGTCGTCTACCGGCTCTTCGAAGGCTTTGCGCAGCTCGGCGCCTTCCGAAGGGATTGGGCCAGTGAAGCGCCCGGAGGGCGCGGCATGTGTTAGCCCGGCGCGTGAGCACCGGGAATTCGGGACAAGTGTCGCCGAGCCCCCGAAGGGGGCGGTATCGCGATTGCGCAAGCCGGCGCCACATTTTGTTCGCGCCGTCGGCGCGATACCGCCCGCTTCGCGGGCTTGGACTGTTGCGTTCAGGATTCCCGGCCCTGACGGGCCGGGCTAACATCTACCGCCCCCTTCGGCGGCTGAACTGCGGTGCCCGTTGGTCTAAGGCGCCCGTTGCAGTGAAGCGCCTGGAAGGCGCGGTATGTGTTAGCCCGACGCGTGAGCGCCGGGAAATCGTGAGGAGTGTTTTCGAGCCCCCAGCGGGGGCGGTATCCTGCGGCCGGGAGACACTCATGTCGGACACCTACCACGCCATCAACCTGCACTTTGTCTTCAGTACCACGTCTCGCGCACCGCTGATCAACGAAGAAATCAGGGTCGAGTTGTTTCCGTACATCGGCGGAGTGGCACGCGCGAATGATTCAACTCTCGTACACGCGGGCGGGGTCGAAGATCACATTCACCTGCTGATCGGGCTGCCGCCGAAACTTGCGGCGTCCGACCTGATGCGCGATGTGAAGGCCAACAGCTCGCGCTGGATGAAAGAACGCTGGGGGTTGGACAAGTTCGCCTGGCAGGATGGGTTCAGCGTGTTCTCGGTCAGTCCATCGAAGCTGAAAGCGACAATTGCGTATCTTGATGGGCAGCGAGACCATCACGCGAAGGTTTCGTTCGGGCGTGAATTGCGCGACATGTACGACGCGCACGGGATCAAGTACGACGAACGCTGGATGCCGGCGGTTTGAGTAGTCGCGATGTCGCCCCTTTCGGGGCTCAGAACGTCGACCACCGGATTCCCGGCGCTCACGCGCCGGGCTAACACATGACGCGCCCTTCGGGCGCTGAAAGACGGCCAAGCTGGCTCGCGCGACTTGGTTGTCACAAGAGCCCCGGCCGAAAGACCGGGGCACGCGGATGAGCTTCGCGTGAAGGCGCTTTGATGTCGCCCGCCTGAATCGGCGGGCGTCCCCGGCGTTTCCGCCGGGGCTCTAGCGCTTCTTCTTTCGTTTGTTGGCCTTCTCGGCCTTCTCGATCATGGCCTTGACGGGCTCTTCGAAGGCCTTGCGCAGGTCGCCGCGGGTCTGCTCGTTGTAGTCCTTGGGGAAGTCGACCTTCTTGCCGGTCAGCTCCTGCAGGTGCGCGTGCGCCTTTTCCGCCACGCGCTTGGCCATGCCGGCGTACCACTCGATCGTCTTCGCGTCCTCATTTCCGCCGGTGCTCTCGATAAAGCAATCGAGCAGGATCTGCGCGGCCGGCGCTTTCGCATCGTCTACGCGCTTGCCGATCTGCCCGATGGCGTCCACGGCCGTTCCCGTGGTGCCGTTGTTGGCCGCGCCATCGACCGCGTGCGGCTTGATGGCTTCCAGTGAGTCGGCGTCGCCGCACAGCGCGAGCGCGCCGATGGCGTAGCTGCGCAGCACGTTCGGGTTGCGGCTTTCCTTCGGGTCACGCACGAGGTCTTCGAGCTGCGTGACGACTTCATCGGTGAACGTGACCTTCTCGCCCGCGTTCTTGATCGCCTTGCAGACCTCGTAGCGCAGCAGGTCGTTTTTGACCTTCAGCAGCTCGCCGGCCTTGTCGACCAGCTCTTTGGGATCTTCCTTGCCGAAGTACTCCACCGCGCGAAAGCGCGCGACCAGGTCTTCGCTCTCGAGCGCTTTCTTGGCGGCCTTGGCGCTGGGCTTGGTCTCGAGCTCGCTGGCGAGCACTTCGCCTTCCTTCAGCTTCTTGAGCAGCTCTTCGGCCTTGGCGTACTTCGGCGGCGTGATCTTGGTGTTCTCGACGGCCTTGAGGAAGCCATCCACCTGGCGCCCGGTTTCGCCGACGACTTCCAGCGTGTACGGGTCGACCAGCAGCAACTGCGGCCATGAGCTGACGCTGAACCGGATGCGGATACGCGTAGCCGCCCGGTCGGCATCGCCCTCCTTGAAGTCGTTGTAGACGTGGAGCCAGACGATGTCGTCGTAGATGGGTTTCAGTTTTTCGCTGGGGAGCAACTGCTCCTCTACAGGCACGCAGTGCGGTCAGTAGGTCTTGGTGAAGTAGAGGAAGATGGGCTTGTTGCCCTCCAGCGCCTCCTTCACCGCCTCCTGCAAGTCCTGTTTCCACGGCGGGCCTTCCGGCAGCTTCTCACCGGCAAAGCACGGCGCCGCAAACACCAGCAGTAGCAATAGCGAGATGGTTTTCATGCACGCATCTTAGCCAAGTCGATGAGCAGTCCAGCAGCGTTCCAAGAGTTGTCGGACAAGTTTGTTCGGGCTGCCGTGCGTGCGCCAAAGATGTTTCCCGCCCAAGCTCCCTGTCGCCGCCGCATCTATAGACGACAGACGCACGCAGCCCCTGCAAATGAGCCTTTCCCCAGACGCCCGGAATTTGTCGCATAGGTTGGTATATTACATTTCGTCAACACTTCGGAGGACGACGAGATGCCGGCCAAACCTGCTGAAAACCGACCTCAAAGCCGCCTGCTGGGCGGGCCCGGCGACGTGCGCTGCTCGTGCGGAGCCCTTATGTTTCGGGCCTGCGGGCCGATCCAACTCGAGATGAAATGCCGCCGTTGCGGCCTGCTGTGGCGCGTTGCCACGGCCGGGGTGTGTCAGTAAAATCTTACATTTTTCTTACAGGAGGCCAGAACCTCGCGAAGGTCGGAGCCCAACGAACGAGGCTCCATTGAACAAGTTTACCTGCGACAATTGCCCCCTGCGGGCAAGCTGCAACCGGCCGTGCGCCGCTGTGGCCGCCATGCTGCCGGGCATCAACAAAGGCGCGGTGGCCGGGCTCGAGCACCGTGACCCGCTGCGTGCCGCGCGTCGGCTGCACGCGCTTATGCGCGAGGCGCGCTTTCTGACCGATCATCGCGACCGGCTGCAAGGCCGCCAGCGCCTGGTGTTCGACCTGACCTACAATGAGGGGCTCAGCCAGCGCGAGATCGCCCGGCTGCTCGGCGTGCACACGCGCAGCGTCGGCTTCATGCTGGCCCGCGCCCGCAAACAAATCGCGCGCTTCGCGGCCGGGCGGCGCGGTAGCCAGCGGGTGCGACGGCGTTAGACTCGCGCGATGGACTACGAAGCAACGGTACGCCAGACGACCATGCAGATGACCGTGCTGGCATTCTCATTCGTCAGTGGCGTGCTGATGTTCACGGTGGCCGGCTTCGTGCTCGGGCCGGTGTTTGATGCCGAAGGAATCGCAAGCACCGGTGAAACTCTGCGCCTGATTGCGATCGGGCTGCCGATTGCGGCGATCCCGGTTTCGGTGCAGGTGTTCATGTCGCAAAGCAAACGCATGGCCGCGATGGAAAGCTGGGAGACGCGCATCGGCGCGCTGCGCGGGCGCACGATCGTGATGACCGCGATCTTCGAAGGGCCGGCGCTGTTCTCGGCCGTGGTGATCCTTTTGACCGGCTTCAGCTGGCATGCAGTGCCGGCGCTGGTGTTGTTCATGGCGGCCATGGGCGGGCTGATGCCGACCCGCGGGCGCATCGCGAACGCCATCGGCGGGCCGGACGGCAGCAAGGTCGACCCGTATTCGTAGTTTGCGCGCGGCGCTTGTGTACATACCATCCGGAAGGTGCGACGGAGACAGGGCGTGGAATACACACTCGACAAGTTCATTGAAGATTCGCGGATGGCGGCCGCGGAGTACCCGGAGTTTTCGGACGTCGTCTCGGTGCTTGTGCCGAAGATGATGAAGCTGATTTCGGGCCCGCGCGACTTCCTGAAGCCGGAGCATTTCCAGGACGACCCGAACCATTACGCACGCAACGCGGTCTGGGTCTGCCCGGAAGACGGCATCAGCCTGTTCACAATGGTCTGGAACCCGGGCCAGTGGACGCCCGTGCACGACCACGGCACCTGGGGCGTAGTCGGCGTGCTGAAGGGCGTGCTTGAAGAGCGGAACTTCATTCGCATCGACGATCGCTCGCATGACGACGAAGGCATCGTGCTGAAGCGCGGCGGCGTATCCACGCTGGCTGAGCACAGCGTGACCACCTTCGTGCCGAACCCCGACCACATCCACAAGACCGGCGTGCCCGACACGCGCGGCCAGGCCGTCACGCTGCACCTTTACGGGCGCGAGATGAACGACTACTACTGCTACAACGTCGCCACCGGCCGGCGTTCGCACGTGCAGGTAAGCTACCGGGACGCGAGGGTGGTATGAATTCAGAGATCGTGATTGCGATGTATCGGCCGTATGACTCATCCAACAACGCGGCAATGATGGAGCTGATCCGTCAGCACAACACGACGCTGCGCGTGGAAGAGCTGATCACAGATCGGCCGTCCGTGCTGATGCAGAGCCAGGACGGTACGTTCATCGAAGTCTTCGAATGGCTGCCCGGCGCGGCCAAGGCGGCGCACGATCACCCGGCGATCCAGAAGATCTGGAAGCGCATGGAAGAGATCGGCGAGTTCGCGCCCCTGATCAGCCTGCCCGAGGCCGAGGGTAAGTTCCCACACTTCAAGCCCGTCGACGGTGTCGTGACGTAGCGAGGGCGACCCCGCTGCGAATGGTGAAACTTGAACGTTTTGCGCCTCGACTCAGTAGTCTTCGAAACCCCGGATGTTGCGCGGGCGCGAAAATTCTACGTGGACACGCTGGGCCTGCACGTCGGGACATTCGTCAAGGACGGCGCGACCGTTGCCGACGAAGACGAGAAGTACTTTAACCTGGAAGTTGGTGGCACGCTGCTCGGCTTTGAGCTTGGCCAGACTCAGGCCGGTACCATAGTGCTGATGGTCGACGACCTGAAGGCCGCACTGGACGAGCTTGCCGACCGACAAGTCAAGCCGACTCGCCAGGCCGCGAACTTCGCGATCATTGCCGACCCCGACGGCCGCGAAATCATCCTGCAGGCTTGACCAGCTCATAGATGATGAAGATCGCCGCGCGGAACAGGTCATCAAGTCCGGGACGGCGCTTGAGTTGCGCTTCGTTTGGCATCGGCTCGTGCACACGCTTGACCGTCAACCCCGCGTCGATGAACGCGTTGATCGTGGTGCTGAACATACGGTGGTAGTTCGTCAGCTTGAACTTCGGCCCGAACGGCAGGGTGCGCGGGCCTTCTTCGCTGTAGTTGTCGACCTTGTAGTGGAGCTTGCGGCCCTTGTCGTCCCGTTGCCACCAGTTGCCGGTGCTGACGGCCGTTGCCATTGGCGACAGGTTTGCCACCAGCAGCCGACCGCCTGGCTTCAGCACGCGCGCGGCCTGGTTCAGTGCGGCCTGCATGTCGGGAACGTCGACGAGCGAGATATAGGAAACCGCAAGGTCGAACGCGCCATCGGGCACGCTCTGCAGCTCTTCCATGTCGCCTACGAGGTACTTCTCGCGTTCGCCCTTGTGGGCCTCGGCGTACTCAATGAACGCGGGCTGAAGATCGACGCCGAGCACTTCGGCACCGCGCCCGGCCAGCATGCGGCAGAATCGGCCTTCGCCACAGCCGAGGTCGATCACGCGCTTGCCGGAGACATCGCCGACCAGCTCCAGCATCCAGTCGTCAAGGATGCCTTCGCGCGCTTCATCACGCTGCTCTTCGCAACGCGCAATCCAGTCCCGCGCAAACGCCTCCCACTCCGCCTTCAGCTTGTCCTTGTCCGCCATTGTCAAATCATAGCGCGGACGCTTACCACATCTTGGTACTTTCTATGCCGACTGGGAGCGACTCACGAGAGGTGGGGCCGGGGAGTGCAAATGATGGGAGCCAATTAATTAACGGATGCCAAGATTCGATAACTAACAAGCGGCCGCAAGATCATAGAGAAGGCAAGTGCGGGCTACTTGCGCTCAAGATCCGCGATCAGGACTTTGCCAACGGGGCCGGGGGTGATGGTCACCGCATGCTCGCCGGGTTTGAGCCGAACCGCCCAGCGCATCTGGCGCAGCGTTGTTGTCGGGCGTTCGATGATCATCGGCAACGGGTCACGCTCGAGTGTGTCGTACTGATCGAGCGGCGCGTCTAGCGTGCGGTGTTGGATTATTGCCTTGATCTCTCCATTCGACCAATCCAGCCCGCAGTAGTCGCCAACCGCGATGAACTCGCGGATGTTGTCAGGCAGCCACACGTGAAAGCTTGACCCGTACTCGCCAATGTAGCCCAGCACCGACACATCGTGCCAGTCAGCCTGCTGGCCTTCGAAGAGTGACAGCTGCGAGTCAACATGCGGCCGCCCGGTGGGTAGTTTGTCGGGCACGACTTCGTCTTCAGCAACCTCCCACATGCGGAATCGAAACACGCCCGGCGGGTCAGCCCTGAAGTTTGCGATGTCGAGCTTCCTCTGCTCCCACGCTTTGCGCGCGTCTGCGCGCTGTGCGGGCGGAAGTGAGTTTTCGTCGAAGGTCGCAACGACCATGAGTCCGTGCTGGTCAAACTCAGCGCCGGGCAGTTCGAGCAAACCGGCGTCTTCAAGCTGGGTAAACACCTGGTCCCCGCAAGCTTGGCCGTATCGGCCCCAGCTATTCCATTCGTACGGGTCGGACATGTCGTACCACAAGTATCGATAGAACGGGTCATCGCCCGTGAGATGGCGACGCAATGTGCCGAGCAGATTGAAGGTCACACGTTCCTTGCCCGCGCCGAGGACCGTCACGGTGTTCGCGAAGCTGGCGCCGCAGGAGAGCTGCAACTCGTACTTGCGCCCATTGGCGGCCACTTGGATCACGCCCGGGTCGGCGACATCGGCGACAAACGGCTGATAGCGTGATTCCAGCTCAGGCATAGATACGCCGCCGGACGTTGTCATCACAGGCCGGGCACGCTTGAAGACGCACTCAGTGATCTGTCCGTGCGCTCGCAGGCGCCCGTTTGCAAGCTTGACCGCCCACAGATTTACTTCGCGGCCGTTGTGGACATCTTCTACGAATGTGTTGTCCCTCGGGCCGGGCATGCGTTCGTTGTTCCACATGATTGGCGAATTCGCGATCCTGGCGACAGACAACTGTTCGCCGATGAGCCCCGACGCAGTCCCGAACAGTCGACCGTCTTCGTAGACCACAACCCGCACGCGCGCGCGGAGCGAAGTGATGAGCAAGTCCAGCACGTCTCGAATTCGGTCGTGTGCGGCAGCTGGCGCAACGATGTGGGCCATCAGGCGCTCGCCGAAGCGTATGAAGGAAATGCCCATGTCCTTGTTCTTCGGGATAAGGGGCCCTCCAACATTCCAAAAGAGTGCTTCGAGGCGATCGGTGTCTTCACCGGCAGCGCCTGCGGTCGAGTCAGAATGAAAGACCGGATCGTCGGGGTAGACGATGACGCCGGAGTCATTCATCACACCCGAGTCCAGTCGCAGGCGACTCCTCGGCTCGACCAGGCCTGAGTAGATGATTTCCGTAACGTCATAGAACTCGCCGACAAAGGCCTCGGCGGGTTCAGGCTTGGGCGCGGCATGTTCAGGCACGACCGCGACGACCGCAAGCAGCAACAGCGCGACCAGGAGATTGCGCATTACTTGGCCTCCCGTCGCTCTACGATCAGCACCGCCACGGTGTCATCATCCACGGGCTGCACTGCGCTGAGCGCACCGCCGCTTTTCACGATGTCGGCGACAATCAGAGTGACGTCCTTCCACTCCGGCCTCTCGATGGTTTCTCCCTCAAGGTCGCCGCCCGGCTTGAACTGGTGCATTTCGCTGTCGTACCGCCAGCCCGCGACAACGTGAACGTGCCCGTTGTGGTCAGCAACCAGCCGCACCTGCACGCCCGTGGCATGAGTTGCAACTTTCGTGCTGTAGTGCTTCGGGCCGGCATCGGCGCCGGAAGACCAACTGTCAAAGCCGGCCATGTAGTTTTCAAGCTTCATTTCGACCAGGTCAGACAGCTGTCGGCTCGCCAGGCTGACCCGGCGGTCAAAGACAGACTCCACTTCGGCCAGCGCCACCAGCGCCGCAATGTCGCCTGCTTCCGGTTTGCCGCCGACGACCCCGGCCGGAATCCTGGCCTCGCGTGGAAGTCGCAGAATGCGCACGCGTACCTCGTGGTGCGACGGCCCCCGGCAGATCTCCTCCACGGTAGGTTCAAGCGCCGCGCGCAGTGCCTGTACCTGTTCGTCGTTTTCACGCTCTGGCACTTCGGCACGGCGCAGACCGAACAGGGACCCGCACGTGAACGGGTAAACGTAGGAATCGTTGCCTGTCATGTCATGGGTAAGCTCGTCCAGCACGAATGCCGAACCTGCGCCGGGAATCGCCGGGTACGCCGCTAGAAACAATTCACGATCATCCACCCCCTGGGGCAAGAAGACCGGTGGGTCCATTTCACGCGACAGCTCGCCCGTCGCTGACAGAAGCCAAGGGCCCGTGAATCGCCCGGCCGGGATTGCGCCGCCTGGGTTCCAGAACGATGTGATGCCGTCGTCGAGCTTGCGGTGCGTGATCTTCGCCGTGGTGGAAGCCGTGATCAGGTAAGCGCCGGCCGCGGTATCCAGCACCAGCCCGCCGCCATTCGGCACGATTGCACCGGCCGGCGTGGCATCCCAATGGGCGGTTGGCAACTGCAGCTTGCCCGTGCGCGTAGCCAATTCGCGCAGGCCATTGTTGACGACCCCGCCGTGCCAGGCCTGCATTCGGATGCGTCCGTCAGACATGATCAGCGCCGAGATGCCCCATTGCTCGCCCCAGTAGTAGCTTGCCACTTGCGGCACGTCGCCGTTCATCTCGGCAACGCCTGTCCATACGATTGGGCTTTGGGTTACGTTCGAGACCAATGCGAACTCACCATTCGAGATTTCGCGCGAGGTGATCAGCTGGCCGGAGACTTGCTCTCGCGACTGCACGAGCCGCTCCGGCAGCGCATCTATTCGGCGAATCTGCACCTGAATGCGCGCCTGCATCATCTCGCGCAGGTAGTCCAACGCGGCCGTAAGCCGTGAGTGCAGCGATGCGCTGGCGGATACCACAAGGAAGGGCCCGGGCTTATAGGCGATTATGGCCGACCCGAACTCGGCGGGATCGCTAAGGCTCTTGCACAGGTCGGTTAATTCTTTTTCATCGCTAACCAGCCCGCCGCCTTCGCAGCGTATGTGGTTCCAGCCAAGCAAGTCTTCTTCACTAGCCCCTTTTTTCGGATTGAGCGAGGCATAGAAGCACGTGGCGACGAGATCGCGCGGACCGTCGTCTGAGTTTTCAGAGCCATCAAACAAGCCCTGCAGTTCATACTCGCGATTAACGAAGACGATCTCGCCTTCGTCAGGATCGATCGCTGGTTGCGCGCCGAGATGAACAACGACGCACGCCAGCAATACTGCCGCTGAAGCTGCGAACAGCCAGTTGCGCTTGATCATGGGTTTCCTGCGGGGATGTTGCGGGGTACCAAGATCGTATCCTAACCGATTTGGCGTGAACAAGGATTTCGCGGGAAATGGAACAGGCCCCTTGCGGGGCCTGTTGGCGGACGGGCCGTCCGCGTTCCGTTATTTCTTGTCTTCGTCCTTCACGGAGTAGTCGGCGTCTACAACTCGGTCGCCGCTGCCTTCGGTGCTGGTTTCGCCGCCCATGCCTCCGCGGGCCTGTGCTTCTTCGGCCTGCTTGCGCATTTCTGCCTGCTCTTCGGGCTTGGCGTTGGCGTAGATTTTCTCCGCCAGTTTGTGGCTGGCCTTGGTCAGGGCCTCGGTGGCTGCCTTGATCTTGGGCACGTCCTCGCCCTTCATGGCCTCCTCGAGTTCCTTCTTCTTGTCCTCGATCTCCTTCTTGCCGGCTTCGTCCAGCTTGTCCGCATGCTCCTCAAGCATCTTGCCGACGCTGAAGGCCATGCGGGCGCCGTCATTCTTCGCGTGATTCACCTCGTCGCGCTTTTCGTCTCCGGCGGTGTGTTCTTCGGCCTCCTTGCGCATCTTCTCGATCTCGTCCTTGCTGAGGCCGGAGTCGCTCTTGATCTCGATCTTGGCTTCCTTGCCGGTGCCCTTGTCCTTGGCGCTGACCTTCAGGATGCCGTTGGCGTCGATGTCGAACTTGACCTCGATCTGCGGCATGCCGCGCGGGGCCGGCGGTATGCCCGTCAGGTCGAAGCTGCCCAGCAAGCGGTTGGCAGCCGCGATCTTGCGCTCTCCCTGGTAGACCTTGATCGTCACGGCCGTCTGGTTGTCGGCGGCTGTGCTGTAAGTCTGTTCCTTGGACGTCGGGATCGTGGTGTTCTTCGGGATCAGCACGTTCATTTCGCCGTGCAGGACTTCGACACCGAGTGACAGCGGGGTCGCGTCCAGAACAAGAATGTCCTTGAACTCGCCGGTCGCCACGCCGCCCTGGACGGCCGCGCCGAGCGCGACCACTTCGTCCGGGTTGAGGCCCTTGTTCGGATCCTTGCCGAAGATTTCCTTGCAGATGTCCTGCACCTTCGGGATGCGTGTGCTGCCACCGACCATCAGCACTTCGTCAATCTCGCTTGCGCTGACGCCGGCTTCCGTGAGCGCCTGCTTGGTGGGGCCGACCAGGCGGTCGAACAGTTTGCCCGCGAGTTGCTCGAACTTGGCGCGGGTAATGGTCATCTGCAGGTGCTTCGGGCCCGAGGCGTCGGCCGTGATGAACGGCAGGTTGATGTCGGTCTGGGGCGTGCTGCTGAGGTCGCACTTGGCTTTCTCGGCGGCTTCCTTGAGGCGCTGCAGGGCCATCTGGTCCTTGCGCAGGTCAATGCCCTGGGTCTTGTTGAACTCGTCGGCGATGTGGTCGATCAGCACCTGGTCAAAGTCGTCACCACCGAGGTGGCCGTCGCCAGTGATGCTGAGAACCTGGAAAACGCTTTCGTCGCCGTCGGTGCTGACTTCCAGCACGCTCACGTCGAACGTACCGCCGCCGAGGTCGAACACGGCGAAGCGGCCCTGCTTGCGCTTGTCCAAACCGAACGCGACGCAGGCCGCGGTCGGCTCGGGCAGCAGGCGCAGGACTTTCAGGCCCGCGATTTCGCCGGCCTCTTTGGTTGCCTGGCGCTGTGCGTCGTTGAAGTAAGCGGGGACGGTGATGACGGCCTGGGTGACCGGCTCGCCAAGGTAGGCCTCTGCGGTCTTCTTGAGGTCACTGAGGATCATGGCGCTGATTTCCTGCGGCGTGTACTCCTTGCCGCGCGCCTTGACCTTCACCATTTCGCCCGCGCCGCCGATGACTTCGTACGGGACGATCTTCTCTTCATCGGCCACTTCGTTGTGACGGCGGCCCATGAAGCGCTTGATGCTGAAGATAGTGTTCGTCGGGTTGGTGACGGCCTGGCGCTTTGCCATCTGGCCGATGTGGCGCTCACCGTTTTCCGCGAAACTGACGACCGAAGGGGTAATGCGCGCGCCCGCGGGGTTCGCGATCACCTTCGGTTCCTTGCCTTCCATGACGGCCACGCAACTGTTCGTGGTACCGAGGTCGATTCCAACTGTCTTACCCATGATGACCCTCCTGCAGCGGGCTTTTCGCCCGCGAATCAAAGTTATCAGCACATATGCAAGCCCGGTGCCAACGGTTGGCGAAACATCACTAAGTCGTTCTGGCTGTGTGACTTAGCGTGATTGAGGCGATGCGGCCGATCTGCCACTCCTGCAGGAATGGCGCTTGTTGGTGTGCCGCCAGCGCTCGACTGCCAAATCGGCGTTATCGACTCCTTTCGTGATCCTCTGGTTGACCTACAACTGAGTGCCGTCTGCTTGGTGCCTGGACATGCGAGAGATCGTCACGGAGATCAGCATCAACGCTGCGCCGGAAACCGTCTGGTCGCACCTGGTCGCGTTTGACTCGTATCCGGACTGGAATCCGTTCATCACCTACGCGGCCGGCGAGGTTCGGGAAGGCGCGCGGCTGACGGTCACGATCCAGCAATCCGGCGGCAAGCCGATGGGTTTCAAGCCGCGCGTGCTGATCGCCAGCCCCGGCAAAGAGTTGCGCTGGTTAGGCCAGATATTATTGCCGGGCCTGTTCGACGGCGAGCACCGCTTTGTGCTGGAGCACCACGAGGGTGGCACCAAGCTCACCCAAGCCGAGACGTTCTGCGGACTGCTGGTTCCCCTCATGTGGAAGTCCATGCAACCGAAGACCAAACGCGGCTTCGAGATGATGAACGAAGCGCTCAGGCAGCGCTGTGAGTCTGGGGACTCGTAGAACTTGCGCTATTGGCTTTCATGCGCCCCAGAAGCGCGGCCGCGAAGACCGCCAGCCAGAGCATGTACGCGCCGATGTTGATGCGTTCCCACGCGCCGATCAGCGGCGTCTGCTCATTGGCCGCGATGCGTGGCCCGTCTATCGCTGTCAGCGTTCCGAACGCCAGGAACGCAACCACCGTCGCCAGCGAGTAGACGCGAAAGGCGCGGCCGAGCGCGGCTGCACCGAAGCCGATCGAGACCAGCATCAGCAGCAGGGTCGCGCCGGCCCAGACAATGTGCAGCACATCCGTCAGCGCCATCTCGGCACCGCGCAACTGCATCGGCGGCCAATAGGTACTGAGGATCCCCTGCGCGCCAACGGCAGCCGCAGCCACGTGCAATGCTTTGGATTCGCCCGCCGCCGACCAAGTTCCCAATGCAAACGCTGACAACAGGACTGCATAGACCACGCCGAGCGCAACCCACAGACCGCGCGTCGGCGCGTTGATGGCCGAGAGTTCGCTGACGGTCTGCGCGGCTGCGCTGTACTCGGGCCACTGCAAAGGCACGAAGATGTTCATCAACACGTACCAGCCCGCCGCAAGCGTGCCACAAACGAGCAGCGCCCGGCGCGTTGTAAGCTGCCGGACGCTTGTGCCCGTGGTGGTCGAGCTGTTCATGCCGGGTTGATACGCAAGTACTCGTTTCGCAATTCTAGTTCAGCAGGCTGCGGAGCATCCAGGCTGTCTTCTCGTGAACGCGCAGGCGATCGCCGATCAGGGCGTTTGAGCTTTCGTCGCCGGATTCCTGCACGTTAGACAGCATGGCGCGGCAGGTGCGGATCACCTCTTCGTGACCGTCCACCAACTGGGTAATCATTTCCTTCCAGTCGGGGTGGCCTTCCGCTTCCTTGATGCTGCTCAGCGCCGCGAACGCCTTGTAGCCGCCGGGGGCGAACTCACCCAGCGCGCGGATGCGCTCGGCCACTTCGTCCACGGCCGTCCACATTTCGGTGTACTGGTTCATGAACATCAGGTGCAACTCGTTGAAGTGCGGCCCGGTCACGTTCCAGTGGAAGTTGTGTGTCTTGAGGTACAGCGTGTAGGTGTCCGCCAGCAGCTTGCTGAGGCCCTTTGTGAGTTCCTTGCGTTTGCCTTCGTCGATTCCGATGTTCGGTTGCATGTGATCTCCCCTCTGGTTTCTGTTGTAACGCGCTCGCAACGCGTACCCATTCCACTATTTCGTGGCGCGGCCCCAGGCGGTCAACTCCCAGCGTTTTGGCAGCTCCGTCTGCCAGATCCCGGCGGACAGCTTGAACTCGCCCTCCGCGCCGGGCTCAATGCCTGATCCGCTCACGTAGGCATCCACAAAGGAGCAGGCTGCGCCGGTGCTGTCGTATCCGACTGCAAAGACATGCACCGAGGTGGACTTTTCGTTTGTCTGGTTCCGGACCCGCCCACTCACAGTCGAGTATTTGCCTGAAGTCTGCTTGGCGTCGTGGCTCACTACCTGAAGCTGCCGGTACATGGTGGTGTAGCTCGAGGTCCTCTCAAGTTTGCTACCTTGAAAGTGGCCTCGGCAGCCCGGCTGAGCCCGCGCACCACCCGGATCCAGATTTCCCCGCCGGGCGGTACGGAGTACACGGTCCCGGGAAAGCTCTGCGATTTCAGCTGGCGGCCATCGGCCGTGAATGTGCCGAGCACAGCGGGCCTTGAGATGGTCACTTCGGCCGTGTTGCGGTACTTCAGGAGCCATCAGGGCGAGCTGCCGTTGAGCCCTTCCAGCACGGGTGTGACGGTTGCGCTGAGCGTGCCGTTCTCGGGCTCAATCTCGGCTGAAGATGACGATTCGGTCTGTGCGACCGGCGCAAGGCCCCTGTCGGACTCGGGCGGGCCGCCCGGGGCGGATTCCAGCGATACGAAAAAGCCCGCCAGGGCGGTGATTGCGACTCCGACCGCTACGGCGATCAGCATCGGGCGGCGGTTGTTGCCTGATCGCTCGACTGGCGCGGAGTAGACCGGCGGCGAAGGGTACTGCAGGCCGGTACGGTACACTTCACCGCACTTCGCGCACTTCCGCGCACCGTCATGAGTGAACGACGCGCCGGCAAAGCCGCACTTTGGACAGTTGGCCATGCCCGGATGATATCAGCACAACCCGGCCGGTCAGCCTACTTGCCGGTGACCGGCCCGGTGCGCTTGGGCGGCCGCTGGGTGGCGAGGTACGGCGCGCTGCGCTTCAGGAACAACAGCGCGAAGCTGAAGTTGCAGATCTGGTTGTTGAGGCTTGCCCAGCCGCCATCCTTGAGTTGCAGCTTGATCATCAGGTCGGCGCCGTCGCGGTACCACTCGGTGTTGCCGAAGTAGACGCTCTGGGTCAGTACGCCGGCACGCTCGCAGCCGTACATGTCGTACAGCATGCCGCGGCCTTCGCCGCCGCCGATCCAGCATTCACTCTGCTTGGCGTCCAGTTTGAAGTACGTCCGGGAGTACGGGTACATCTGTCCAAGGCCGATCAGCCCGCCCGCCAGCCGGTCATCAATCTTGCCGATCAGCTGCGGGTCATAGATCGGCGCGAGCATCAGCGCGTCGCGCAGGATGGCGAGGCTGGAAATGCCCGCGGCCGTCATGCCGACCGAGTACGGCCACAGGTAGATCGGGTTGCCGTCTTTGTCCTTGCCCCGCTCGACGTTCTTGGGCGCACCCCAGGTGTTGCCGCTGCCGGCGAAGTAGCTCCAGCCACCGATCATGAAGCGTTGCAGCACGGGGCGAGGGCGGCGGTTGTTCGGGTCGCTTTCGTCTGCATAGCGCGGATCACGCGCCAGGCGCTCAAGCTCATCGAGCGTCATGCTCTGCATCGGCTCGACCAGGCGCTCGGCCCAGCCGGTCGGAAGAAAGCAATCAATCAGCCGCATGGCATCCCACGCGAGCGTCTTATGGTCAATCGGCGCACCCAGCATCATGCCGGCCTTGATGCCAAGCACGGCGTACTGGCTGTTGCTGCCGTCGGCGTGGCGTACGCCGAGCGGCGGCTCGGCTGGACGATCCGGGTACTTTCCTTCGCGCATGCGACGGCGGCGCTCGTCTTCTATCTCCGGGGGCGTCTCTTTCTTGTCTGACTTCCCGCCCGTTACGGGGCCGTCGCCGTCTTCCTTCTTGGGCGGGTCCTTGCGCTTGGCCATGGTCGGGTTGGGACGCGGACGGTGTTCCTCCGGCAGGCTGTAGCCCCAGCCGAAGCCGTCGGCGTTGGACAGGCGCCACGAAATCTCGGCAATAATGTCGCGATGGCGCGGCTTGATCTTTGCCCAGACGCTTTGCGCGGCGACTTCGTACTCTTCCGGGTGGCGGGCCTCGTTCATGCCTGCCGCTTTGATCTCGGGCTCGTAGTAGCTCTGGAATGCCATCATTGCGATGTCGCAGCAGTAGTTCTGCTGGCCGAACTTGCCGAAAGTGTGCTCGTCGAGCATCTTTTCGACCATGTCCACCATCAGCTCGAAGGCCTGCTTCACACGCGGGTCTTCGCGGTCTACGCCGGCGTCCAACAGTGCGTGGACCGCAAGCCCGTGGCCACCCAGCATCTTGCTGTAGCCGCCGGGCATGAAAGTGCCGTCCTTTTCCTGCGTGCTGAGCAGGTATTCGGCCGCGGAGTCAATCGCAAGGTCGGTGGTTTTCATGTAGCCGTAGTAGTCATCGAGGTCGAGCGTCTCGAGCGCAACGAATGCCTGCACGCCCTGACCCCACTCGAGAGCCTCGTGTGCCGGAGCATTCGGGTCCAGCCCGCCCACAGACGCAAGCAGCGCGAGACAGATGCTGCTGACCTGGTCGCGTTCTTCAACCGTCAGCTCACTGCGCCCCATGCCCGGGTCGCCGTAGCTGCGGCTGAGCACCCACTTCAATTGCGCCGCGATGTGCGAGTTCTGCGGCCGCGGCAACGCCCAGCAGAGGCGGTATTCGGTCAGCGCCTGGCTTTCCAGGTCTTTGCGCAGGCCCTTGGCGCGCTTGCCGAACTTCTCGCCGCCGCCGAGATAGAGCGCGAGTGCGTCACCTTCATAGGTGCGCCAGGCGTCTTCATCGGTCAACTCTTCGGGCAGACGCGCCGAAAGAAAACCCAATGATGTTGCGGCCTTGGTGACCGCCTTCTTCGGCAGCGTCTCATCGTCGGCCGCCAGCGCGAGAATCGCACCGACCAGCAGCACCGAGCGGTAGTAGACCGTGTCCACGTCGCGCGGCGCGTCGAACCAGAGTTCGCCTTCCGGGTTGCGGTTCAGCCTGACCGCGTCGGCAAGCAGGAGAATCGTCTCGGCCACCTTATCGCTGACCGGGTTGTCGACCCAACCGCGTTTCATGGCGATGCGCCGCGCCGTCAGCAGGTGATACTGCTTGATCATCTGCTCAAATGTGGGCTCTTCCGTGGGCTCCAGGTTCCAGTCGCGTCGGTTGATGATTTCCTGCCCGCGCTTGAGGGCCTTTTGCTGGGCCGCCTTCAGCGTCAGGTCCGTGCGCTGCAGGAGCGCGTCGATCGTCAGCAGTTCCAGAGAAACATCCGCCCAGATGTGCTTTCGCGTGGGCGCAGCGGACGCCAGCCATTCATTGAGCTCGTCACACAGGTCGGTCCCGCCGGGATAGCCCGCGCGCAGCAGCGAAAGCAGACGCAGCACGACCCAGCTGTCAGGCTGCTCATCCGCGTTGCCCTTCAGTGCACCAAGCGGAGGAATCGGAAGCCGCCCATGCAGGTACGGGTCTTCGTTCATGCGGATGTCGCCACGCCCGAGCACGCGCATGGTGTTGATCACGGCAAGTTCGCGTCCTGGATACTGTTTCAATACGTCGCGGGCGCCGTTGACGTTCTTTTCGTCCGGGCGACGCTCATTGATCAGCTTGTGCTTCTCGTCGATGTTGGTGATGTGCTTGCCCTTGGCCTGAACGGGGCTGTAGGCAATGGCCGCAAGGACGGCCAGGGCGATGGTGCAGGTGAAGAAGCGGGTGAACATGGCGTATCCCTCCGCTGAAGAATTTAGCGGATACGCACAGCTTAGGCGAACTACTGGTTGGGGAAACTACGCCGGATCGCAAAGGGGTATTCACCCCTGTGGATGCGCGAAGAGCCGCTAGGCCGTCTTCGGCGCGAGGAAGTACATCAGCGTCATGAGGCCAAGGACGGTGCCGAACATGACAAACGCAAGGATCAGCATCTCGCCGCCCTCAGGCAAAAAACCCTTCTTCGCTTCTGCAGACATGTTTGCTTCCTGTTGGACACACTGAGTCGAGCGGGCATTCTAGCTGGACTACCCGTATGGGTTTTACACCCGAGTTGCAGCCCCGGACAAGGCCCCGCATGCACGTCGCGTTTGTCAGCGAGCACTTCCATAAGGAACCCGGCGGGCCGCGCAAGGCCGCGCGGGCGATGGCTGCAGCGCTGGATGAGATTGGGCACGCCTCCAGCCTGATCGGCATCGCGCCGCGCGACCGCGAAGAGAACCTGCCCGGCGGCGGCACTGCCATCCTGCGCCGCTACGGCTGGAGACTGGTGCCCAGCCGCTACGGCCGTCCGAGATTTTATGCCCGCGAGCTTGGGCGCCTCCACGCCGTCCGGCCGATCGACGCGGTGGTGGCCATGGGACTCGAATCAGCCGCGGCGGCACTGCGCTTTCGCGAGCAATTTGGCGTGCCGTTCGTGCTGAACCCGCGCAGCTTCCTTGTTAATGCCCCAGGCACGTGGAAGCACGACCGCGCGCGGTTGCTGATCCGCGAGTGTGACTCGTTTGTCGCACTGTCCGAGTCGGCGGCTGACGCCTGGTGCGCGGCGCTGGAGTACCCACGAGATGGGAAGGTTTTCGGTGTACTGAACGGCGTCGATCCCACCGAGCTGGAAGGCACGGCCGAGCCGCCGCCGGGAATCCAAGGCGCACCGCTGATCCTGTGCATGGCAATGTTGCGAGAGCCAAAGGGTCAGCACGTGCTGCTGAAGGCGCTAGCACGGCTCGTCGATCTGCCTTGGCAGCTGGTACTCGCAGGCGACGGGCCGGCGCGCGCGGCCCTGGCGGCGCTAACCCAGCGCCTGGGGCTGGGTGAGCGCGTACTGTTCACGGGCATTGTGCGCGACGCCCACTGGCGCTGGCTGTACCGCCACGCTCAGCTATTCGCACTGACACCCGTCTATATGGAAGCTTGCGGCAACGCGCTGCTGGAAGCGCAGGCCGCCGGGCTGCCGATTGTCACGACCGATGCAGGCAGCGTGCCCGAAGTCGTGTCGCCCGACAGCGCCCTGATCGTGCCGGTCGGCCCCGTACCCTACCCCGATGAAGCGCCCATCCTGCCCGCCCTCGAATCCGCGCTCCGCAGAGCCCTGACGAGCGCATCTCTGCGGACTGCGCTGGGTGGGACAGGCCGCACCAGAGCCAGGGAATTGAGCTGGGCGACATGCGTACAGGCGTACAGCGCGGTGGCAAGTCGTGTCGTGGAGCGTGCTACGTCCGGGGTTGGCGCAATGCACCATCCAGCTCGGTAACAACTTGCTCTATCAGGGGCATTGCACGCCAGCCCGAGTCACGGATCTGCTGAAGCCTACCCATACCCTCCGTGACCAGACCGCGCGCTTCGCCGAGATTTCCAGCTGCAGCCTCAATCGCCACCAACACGTTAAGGCACATCAGGTGCTCCAGAACATGGGCAGGATCTGTCACGCTTAAGTGCTCAAGGGCGGTCAGAGCATGATCTCGGGCGACGCTTCGGTCATCCTGCGCAAGCGACACGGCGGCCAGGCCCGCGTGAACCGTTGACGTCAGTGTCCCTTTTCCCTCAGTAGGAACGAGAGACTTGGCCCGATCAAAGCAGCTCAATGCCCGGGACAGGTCGCGCTCAAAGTAGGCGACCCACCCCTCTGCACTGAGCACGAGGGCGTGTTGCGCCGGCCTTAGGGCTTCGGACGGGACGCTCGTGACTTCGGACAGGAATGCGAATGCCTCGGTGGCCCTGCGCTCAAGCATTTTCAGCCAAGCGAGCTCAAACAACGTGTCGACCGCGGCTGCGTGCGCGCCCGCAGACCGCGAGAGCTGGAGCGACTTCAGCAGCGCCTTCTCACTCGCCGGCCCGTCGCCGATATACATCGCGACCATGCCGAGCTTGCTGAAAGTCGTGGCGGAATCCCGATTGCTGCCAAGCTCTTCAAAGGCTGCGCCCGCCTTCGAGAACCAGTCGCGCGCCTGGTTCAGCCGGCCCAATTCCATCAGGATGTTCGCCTTCACGCCCCAGCCCATCGCAAGTTCGCGTTTGTCGCCAAGCAGTTCCCGGATCTCCAGCGCCTCCTCGCACAATTCGAGCGCTCGCTCGGGTTCCCCAAGCGACGCAAGCAGGTTTGCCCGCTCGCTCATCTTGCGCGCAACGCCCTCCATGTCACCGATGGAGTTGTACACGTGCTCGGAGCGTTGGATGTACTCGACAGCGTCGTCCAGCTCTCCGAGGTGCCGGCAGGCAATCCCCGCGTTGCCCAGCGCCATCGCCTGCTCCCATTTCGCACCGAGAGCCCCGGTTGCGGCTGCCGAACGCAGAAAAGAATCGAGGGCCTCTCGCGCGCTCCTGTGGTAGAGCTCCAGAATGCCCTGATCTGAGACCAGCCGCGCGACCATGACTTCGTCGGGAATCTTGGCCGCGTGGTCCTGGGCGAGCTGCAGGTGTTCGAACGCTGCGGGGACCCGGCCCAGCCAGTCACACTGAATGCTCGCTCGCCTGTGGACATTGCAGAGGGATGCATGAGACGCACGTGTCAAACGCCCAGCGGCATGAAGAAGCGAGTACGAGCTATCGAGCCGGTACTCAAGCCGCTCAATCTCAGAATCCGCGAGCAACACCAATACACAGCGCTCTTCCTCATCGGCATCGCGGCCAGCGGCGCCCAACCGGATCGCACGGGCCAACGTAGGGCCGCGCTCACGTGGCGGCAGGTCCATCTGGAGGATGACATCAAGCCATCCGTCTGGTGGATCCAACGCTGACTCCACGGCCGCCATGAAGAGCTGATGCGAGAATCTGTATTCCATGACACCCGATCGGCTAGCTATCCGTGTGGCGTTTCGTCCATCTTGTCACGGGAATCCTCTACTTTGCCGCGTGTGAGTTCGATGCGGCCGAGGAACTTGACGTTGGCGCAGGTGTCCGCGCCGCCGGTGTGGCAGGCCGCAGCGTCGGGAATCAGGAAGCGGATCGGGCCGCCGTACTGCTCCGGCAGGGGTTTTCCGTCAAGCTCGTACACCAGCAGTGCGTCGAGGATGTCATCCAGCGGCACACTGGCCGTGAACTTGCCATCGGTGCTGGCCAGCGTCGCGTGCGTCGCGCCGTCCTTGCGACCGGCCTTGTCGATCAGGCCGCGCAGACGCACGCCGTGGCCCTGCCGGCCTTCGACTTCCTTGGCTACGTCTTCAACCTGATTCGGCATCGCCTTCAGGTCTGCATAGGCGAATGACTTCTGGTTCTCTACTTCACCGGAAATGGTCAGTGACATCTTGGCCTCACACATGGAATCACAAACTCAGTCTAGACAGGACAGGCAGGACGTTCAGGAAGAAAGTCGTGCCCTTCCTGCCTGTCCTGTCCGCGACGCTTTTTGTGCTTTTGTGTTTTCGTGGCTCCCCGCCTATAAACCGTGCATGCCCGGAACGTTGCCTTCACAGGAAATCGAGAAGCTGATCGCCGACGGCTGCGTCACCAGCAGCGCGCAGATTCGGCCTGAGCAGGTCCAGCCCAGCAGCCTGGACCTCACGCTTTCGCGCCGTGCGTTCAGCATGCCGGGCAGCCTGATGCCGCTGCAGGGCGAGCGCGTCACGGACTTGATCGAGCGTTACTCGCGCTATCCGATCGACCTCAAAGAGCCGGGCGTGCTCGTACGCGACAACGTCTACCTGATCCTGCTGGCCGAGCGGATGGCGCTGCCGGAGGGCATCGCGGCCTACGCCAACAACAAGAGCAGCACCGGCCGAATCGACTTGCAGACGCGCGTGCTGTGCGACGGCACGCCACGCTACGACAAGATCCCCAAGGGCTATAACGGCGAGCTGTGGCTTGAGGTCATCCCCAAAAGCTTCGACGTAAAGTTGCGCGCGGGCGACAGCCTGAACCAGACGATCTTCTATCAGGGCCGCAACCTGCTCGGCGGGGATGCACTTTCCAGACTCGTGGCCGGTACGCCGGTGCTTTATGATCCGCACGGCAAGCCCGTCGGCAACGAGCGCCACCTGATGGATGACGGCCTGCTGATGACACTCGATATCGAGCAACCAGTCGCAGGTTTCAAGGCACGCAAGAGCATTCGGCCAATCGACTTCGCAGCGATCGGGCAGCACGACCCGAAGGAGTTTTTTGAACCGATCGAGCGCCCGAGTACCGGCACCCTGTTCCTGAGCCAGGGCGACTTCTACATCTTCAGCACGTACGAGTACGTGAGCGTGCCGCCGGATTACGCGGTCGAGATGCTGCCGTATGACACCAGCGCCGGCGAGTTTCGGGCACACTATGCGGGCTTCTTCGACCCTGGCTTCGGCTACGGTGAGAGCGGCGAAGTCAAAGGCACACCGGCCGTGCTGGAAGTACGCCCGTACGAAGACGATCTGATCGTTCGGCACAGACAACCGGTCTGCAAGATGGCCTACGAGCGCCTGACCCAACGGCCAAGCAAACTGTACGGCGTAGGGCTGAGTTCAAACTACGCGGCCCAACGCGGCCCGCGACTCAGCAAGTTCTTCCGGCAATAGCGACCCTCAGGATTCCAGGAGAGGCACATGTTCACCGGCCTAGTACCCATGTTGATCTGCAGCGACGTGCAGGCGTCGATCAAGTTTTACAACGACGCATTTGGCCTTGAGGTTGCCAGCCGCATGGACGATGTCGGCAAGTCCGGCTGGGCCATGCTGCACAAGGATGGCATCAAGCTGATGCTTGCCAGCCCGCACTATTTTCCTGACATGCCCAAGGTGCAGGACCGCTATTTCCAGGCGCAGTACTATTTCTACACGGACGAGCTGGACGCCCTCCGAGAACGCGTCATCGCCGCAGGCTTCGAGCCGACCGGCATCGTCGAGCAGCCCTACGAAATGCGCGAGTTCGAGATGCCCGACCCCGACGGCCACCTGCTGATCTTCGGCCAGGACTCGAACGCTTCGTGAACGGCGTGGCGTGAAGCCTCGAAGCAGTGTTGGCACGTTTCGGTTTCATGCCGTATCCTTTGCTGAAACTTCATCTTTGGATACCCCTGCCAACGGACAAGGCGCGCCGTGCCGATCGACTTCACGAATCTGCCGAAGACCGAGCTCCATATGCATCTGGAGGGGTCCATACCGGTAGAAGCGCTCTTTGAGCTCGTGAAGAAGCACAACCGGCTCGAAGAAGCGCCGACCATTGAGCACGTGCGCAAGCGCTACGAGTTCGACGACTTCGCACACTTCCTCGAGGTCTACAAATGGACAGTCAGCTTCCTGAAGTCCGCCGATGACTACGAGTTCGTGGCCTACGAAGTCGCCAAGACGCTGGTGAAGCAGAACGTCTGGTTCGCTGAAGTCATGGTCGGGCTGGGAAACAGCGTAAAGTACGGCGGGCACGACCCCGTAGAGATCGTCCGTGCGGCCTGGCGGGGCTTCAAGGCCGCAGAGGTCCAGCATGGCATCAAGATCCGCGTGCAGGTCGCGGCCGGGCGCGACCACGGCGTGCAGTTTTCGCTTGACCGGTTGAAAGACATCGAACCGCTTCTGGGCGAAGTCGACATCTGTGCCTTCAACATGGGCGGCTCTGAGCATGTCCACCCGCTGCCCCAGTTCGCGGAAGTCTTCAAGCGTGCCCACGAGATGGGGTTGAGGGTCAGCGTGCACGCCGGTGAAGTCAGCGGACCTCAAGACATCTACGACGCCCTGGACCTGAACCCGCAGCGTATCGGCCACGGCATTCGCGCCGCGCTGGACCCGACATTAATGGAAGAGTTGAGGCGCCGCGATGTCGCTCTGGAAGTGTGCCCGGTCAGCAACGAGTGCACCGGCGCGGTGAAGCGGCTGGCCGATCATCCGCTGCCGCGGCTGCTCGCGCATGGCGTGCCCGTAACTCTCAGCAGCGACGACCCGGCTATGTTCCATACCAGCGTGACGCGCGAGTACGAAGTCGCGCATGAGGTGCTGGGCGTTGGTATGAAGTCGCTGATCCGCATCGCCCGCGAAGGCTTCAAGCGCGCCTTCATGGATGAAGATACCCGGCGCGAAATGCTCCAGCGCTTCGACCGCGAAACACGCAAGTGGTGCCACACGCGGCAGATTGAGTATCCGGTGTGACCACAGTTGATAGTTATTGGTTGATTGTTGGTGGGAACTACAACCACTGCTGTTGCTTTGCCTATCAAGTACCAACCACCAACTATCAACTAGTCCGACGGTTCCGCATCCACGATCTTGCCGTAGTCGCGGGTGGCAAGCGCGTCTAGATAGTGGCGGTGATAGAGCTCCTTGTGGATGCTGACCACCATGATGTTGACGCGCTTGACCGCGTTGGCGCGGCTGATCATCTCGAGAATGCTCAGGCTCATTGGCTCGCCGTCGCTCAACAGCAGGATGGTGTCGGCCTCGCCCTTCTCGATGATGCTGAGCAGAGCAGCCTTGATGTCCGTGCCGCCCTGCACGTCCGTTGAGAGCATCCAGTTCACGGACTCCCGACGGCTCTTCAGGTCATTGGTTACTCGCTCGTGGTCGATGTGCTCGTGGTTGAACAGCGTGATGCCGAATTTCGCGTTCTGGTTCATACCGTCGAGGGCAGCATGAATCTCAGCGGCCGCAACGTAGAACCGAGGCAGGAAGCCTTCGCGCACCATGCGGCCAACTTCCGGCCGACGTTTAAGGATGTCGTCCTTTCGGCTGGTGAAGTCCGGGCGGTCCGGCTCGCGCGAGACCGGGTTCACCATGCTGACGCTTCGGTCGACGGCAAACTGTACGTTGTTGCTGTTGATCTCGAGCCCGTAGAACGTTGCGCCCGTCTCGCGCTTCATGCGCTTGTAGGGCACGCCGCGCAAGGAATCGAGTTTGCGCTCGCCCGGCGTAAATTTCTCATTTGCCGCCAGCCATTCGGCCCACTTGTCGACCAGATCGCCGAAGTTCTGGCCCGTGATATCCACCAGCAGGGCTATCGCCTCCGAGAACATACGCCCGTCACCCTGTGCCTTTGCATAGTCCAGAACGGGCGCCGCGCACTCGGCCTTGCGCGCAAAAAGCAGGCAATCCAGAGCCGCGGACTGCACGTACCAGCATTCGTCCTTGAGCAACTCGAGAGCACGATCGCTGACTTTCATGCCTGCTTTGCCCGCCGCCAGCAATGCCGCGGCACGACGGAACGGCTCCTCGTCCTTCAGCCATGCTTCGGCCTTCTGCTTGACTTCGTCGCCGCAGGCGCCCGTTGCGTTGCAGGTGAACATGGCGTGGGCAACCACCTCGTCATCGGCGTGCTCGAGCAGACCCTTCAGCGTGCTCTCGGCCGACTTCAGCTCATCACCCTCGAGCGGCTTGCCCAGGCGCTGCAAATAGCGCAGACCGCTGATGATGTCCACGACGTCGTCGTCCTTCAGCCAGCGCGATGCCCCTGAAAAGGCCGCTGGGCCGCGGTTGACCGACACCAGCCACCACCCTACCTCAACATCAAATGCACTGTTGATGCGGCCCATTGCGCCGACGACTGCCTCGTGAGACTCGATCTTCCTTAGCCGTGCCAGCAGACTGCCGAAGTAGTTCGGACGCCCGCCGTTCTTGGCGCGGTAGGGCTTGGCGGCGAATTCGAGAACCTGCTTGAGCGCGTCGGTCTCAAGATCCGTACCGATCGCAAAATGCGCCGCCCAGGCGGCGTCTTCGATATCCGCGCAATCCGCCAGCGTTGCCACCCCGCGTTTGTCGCCGGCCCGGATCAGTCGCGCCACAGCAGCCTTGCGCGCGGCCGGCAGCTTGGCCGTTTGTGCGATGGCTTCGACTGCGTCCCAGGCTTCGTCACTGTCAATGTCGGCCACGGCTTGCGTTGCGGCTTCTGCGCAGGCATCGCTGTCGAGCGCGAACTTGCGCAGTTCTTTCAATGGTGCGTCGGGTCCGTAGAGACCCAGCCAACGGATGCAGGCCGCCCGGCGCTCCGGCGTCTTGGCCTTGTTGAATGACTTCGTCAGATCGCGGGCGTCGTCGGCTTCGCCGTGGTGGACCAATGCCCAGGCGGCGATCGATGCCACGCCGTCGTCCCCGTCGTCGTCCACCACGTCACGAAGGAAGTTGGCTACCGTGCGCTCAGGCAGGCGCGCAAGCTCACGCAACAGGGGCAGCTTGTCGGCTTTGCTCGCCTTCTTCCATTCCTTCTTGATGTCCTTGAGACGATCCTTGGCCGCCTTGGCTTCGTCGCCTGACAGCTTCTCGGCCGCCGGCGTGGCGGGCAGCCCGATCAACAACACAGCGGCGAAAATGAGCAGTAAGAATTTTGCGTTTCGTGAATGCATGAGTACCCGAGACTAGTTTGCCGAAGGGCCCAGTGCCCGCGTGTTTCGGCAGAGAATCCTCCAGTTGGTGGAGTACAATCCACTTGCGTTACGCCCGCATCCCAAACCGGCCAGACCGTTTATGGGATGCTCGCATTGGGCGTTTTGTGCACACGGGGGTGTTTTGGACCGAATTTGCGATGGTGCCGTCACTGAATCGGCATCGACGCCGGGCCCCATTGCGAATATGGAACACTGCTTCTTAGCAGCAATTGCTTTAGCCTTAAACGATCACTTACAATTCTGAGTATCAAGGACACACCTCCCGGACATACCTACCCCGCAGGGTGAACCATGCTTCGACGTTCCCCGATTCTGCTCGCCCTCGCTGCACTGACGCTGACGTTCGGCATCCTTGCCGAATATCAGGTCCGCGCCGACGACCCCGCCAAGCCGAACAAGAAGACCGAATCCAAGGGACCAGAACTCGGCAAAGACTGGGGCAAGCTCCGCGATGGGCTGAACGGGCTGTTCGCCCAGCTGCAGAAAGACTCGAATATCAAGCCCAGCAGGATCTGCGACGACGACACGTTCTGCCGCCGCATCTATCTTGACCTTCTGGGTCGACCGCCGCTTCCTGAGGAAATCGAAGCATTCAACCCCGGCCGGCGCGATGCTGACGGCAACAAGGGCAATGAGAAGCGCGAGGCGCTGATCGACAAGCTATTGGCGCATCCGGATCACGCCAGGCATTTCGCCGACTGGTGGACGACCGTGATGATCGACCGCAACGGCGACGGAAACGCACGGCGTTTCCTGCATGAGTACCTCGAGAAGAGCTTTGCAGCCAACACGCCCTGGAATGAGATGGTCTACGCGATGGTCGCCGGCCAGGGCAAAACGCCCGAGAACCCGGAAATCGGCTACTTGATGTCGTTCGAGAACAATCGCGCCGACATCGCGGGCATCACCAGCAAGGTATTCCTCGGCAAGCAGATTCAGTGCGCCCAGTGCCACAAGCACCCGTACGAGCACTGGCTGACCGATGACTTCGAGGGCATGCAGGCCTTCTTCAACCTGTCTAGCACCGGCGCGAAGGGCGAAGGTGCCGACCGCTACTGGTACACCAACGACACGGTACCGAAGAATGCCATGGACCTCGCCAAGCGAGTCCGACTCAAGGGCAAATACAGCGGCCCAACGTTCCTTGGCGACGCCACGTATGAATGGCAGGAAGGAAAGACGCTGCGCACGGCACTGGCCGAATGGATGACCAGCCGCGAGAACCACTGGTTCCGTGAGATGACGATCAACCGCTACATGGCCTACTTCCTTGGCATGGGCTTCGTCACGCCGGTGGACGACTTCAACAGCATCAATGAGCCGACCTTCCCGGTCGTGCTCGACATCATGGGCAAGGACTTTGCCGCCAGCGGCTTCGACACAAACCACCTGATCAAGGCCATCTGCAGCTCTGACCTGTACCAGCGCGAAGTCGACACCAACCGCACAAACCGCGACGACTACATGTTCTACAGCCGCAGCTTTGTGAAGCGCCTGACGCCGGAGCAGATCCGGCGCAGCATCATGAGCGTGATCGGCATCGAGCGTCTGAACCCATACGACCAGGTCCGTGATGTGCCCGAAGACAAGCTGACACCCGACGAAAAGGCCAACAAGAGCATCCGCGATCGCGTCAACAACTGGAACGGCAACCTAAGCCGCCTGATCCGCGACGCTTATGGCGCAGACCCGCAGATGTACGAGTTCGGTGATTTTGACGGCACGATCATCCAGGCACTCATGATGATGAACGCCGATCTGCTGAATACTGGCGGGCTCAAGAACGCCGTCACCGACATCGTCGAGCGCTACCCTTGCCATAAGGACCGCATCCATCAGATCTTCATGACAGTACTGGGTCGCAAGCCGTCAAAGATGGACGTGGCCATTCTCAACGCGACCTTCAGCAACTGGGGCGGCAGCGACAACGCGGCCTATGAAGACCTGTTCCTTGCGTTGATGAACACCACGGAGTTCATCACGAACCATTAGAATTTTCCGCATCCGCACCCGGGTACCGGGGTTGGATGCAAGCAGCAGCAGATAATCTCGAATTACGGGCATCGAACTGCCCGAAAACAGGGAGCAACGCATGTCCACGCCGATCAGCGTCACCCGCCGTGACTTCCTGCGCGCCAGTGCGGCCGCAGGTGGAGTCATCGCCACCAGCAGCTTCTTCGCCAACAACATCATACGTGGTGAGGACAAGACTACCCGCGTCCGCAACAGCAAGATCAAAAGCGTGATCCTGCTGTTCATGGAAGGCGGCCCCAGCCAGATGGAGACCTTCGACCTGAAGCCGGGCAAGGAAACAGGGGCTCCCTACAAGCAGATTGAAACCGAAGTGCCGGGCTTCGCGCCCGCGGAGCATTTCGAAAACCTGGCAAAGTGCGCCAAGGACCTGCTGCTGATCAAGAGCATGTCCAGCCGCGAAGGCAACCACAGCCGAGCCAGCTACCTGCTTCGGACAGGCTATATCCCCAACCCGACCCTCAAACATCCGAGCCTGGGCAGCATCGTGGCCCAGCAGATGGGTGACCCGAACTTCGAGCTTCCAAACTTCGTAAAGCTGCGCGGAAGCCCGTTCCCCGCCGGCTACCTCGGCGTTGAGAACAACCCGTTCGTGATCAGCCGCCCGGGTGCCAAGATCGAGAACCTCGACTACGCCAAGGGCGTAGACAAGGACCGCATGGACCGGCGCATGAAGCTGGTCAAGGAAATGGAAAAGGACTTTGCCAAGGAACACGGCGACGAGGCCGTCGAGGCGCACAAGGCAATGTACGAAAAGGCCCGAGCGCTAATGGACAGCCCGCTCCGCAAGAAGTTCTACCTCGACGACGAGCCCGACGAGATCCGCAAGGAGTACGGCGAAGGCACGTTCGCAGATTCGTTGCTGATCGCGCGCCGCCTGGTTGAAACGGGCGTGCCGGCGGTCGAGTGCGTGCTCGGCGGCTGGGATACGCACGATGACGGCTTCAACCGAGTGAAGGGACTGATCGGACAGCTCGACAAGCCCTGGGCCGCGCTGATCAACGACCTCAAGCGCCGCGGGCTATATGACAGCACGCTGGTGATCTGGATGGGTGAGTTCGGCCGTACGCCGAAGCTTACCGGCACGGACGGACGCGGCCACTGGCCGGGCAACTTCTGCACAGTGCTGGGCGGCGGTGGCGTCAAGGCCGGCCAGGTGATCGGCGAAACCGACGAGCTCGGCTACAACAAGGACAGCAAGGGCAAGAGCACTCTGGTCGACCCGGTCAGCCCGGCCGACCTGTACAAGACGCTCGGTACGATGATGGACTGGGAAATGACCAAGGAGTTCGAAGCCGGCAACCGCCCTGTGTGGCTCACCGACAAGAACGCCAACGCCGTCGAGAAGATCTACAAGTAAGGAATCGCTGGGCACCAACACAAAGCCCCGGGCCAACGCCCGGGGCTTTGTGTTGCAGAACCGGCCTACTCGAACCGCAAGTCGTCGAAATAAATTTGACGGGTTGCACCCGCTGCGGTCTCAAACACAAGCTCTACCTTGCTCAGTTGGTTCAGGTCCAGGTTTGGGTTGCCTGCGGTGAAGGCGGACAGCAGGATGCTGGCTTCCACGAACCGGTCATACACGTTGCTTCCGCTGCCCGGGTAATCAGGCAGGTACGTGTTGTTCTGCGCGGCCGTGTCAAAGAGCGTCACAGTCGCCTGGTCATTCTGGACATCCGTCAGGCGCACGCGCACTGTCACCCAGTCAAACCCCTTGAGTGCTGCGCCGGAATCGATAGCGCCGACCCGGAAGATGAATCGCCTGGCGTCACTCATGTCCTGGAAAGTAGCGGGGATGTTGCTGGTGTAGGTCGCCGTCGTCGAAGCCGGAAGGCTCATGATGTTGTGACGCAGCGCCAGTGAGCCAAACGAGCCGTAGTTCGTGTAAATCGCACCGCTAGTGCTCCAGGTTCCGGTACTGAGAGTATTGGCGCCTCCCAGGCTGTTCACGTTCTTGTTGCCGCCCTGGTGATCGTCCAGCAATACGCGCTCCGCCATGTTGCGCCAGGCGGTGACTCCGACCTCAGTGCTGCCTGCTTTCTCGTTCGTGTACAGCAGGCCGTCCAACGAGAGATCGAGGTCGGCCCAGCGCTTCATGAACGCAACCACTAGGTTGAAGATGCGCGCCTGCTGCTGCGCACGCGTGATATAGGCTAAGGGGACGCCCGTTCCGCTGTAATCCGGTTCGTTCGGTGCGTTGTCCGTCAGGAACCCGTGACAGCCGCCATAGATTGTTGCGAACGTGGTTGGGCCGCTGGCTCGGTCAATCAGTTCGTCGCAGATCGGGTACAGTAGGTCACGGTCATTCTCGGCCGCTATCAACAGACTCGGGACGCGCGCCTGCTCCGTTGGGACGGGATAGGTGACGCTGCTGCCGGATTGGGTACTGCTGAAATAGCGCAAGTCAAACGCCATGAAGTAGACCAAGCCACGCACATTGATCGGAGTGCGCTGCGTGCCGTTGAACATGTACGGCTGCGAACGAACATGACTGCCATGGGTGGCGCCGCCACCACGGCTGTGTCCGCTAACGAAGATCTTTTCCTCGTCGACGTGATTCTGGAGCGCGTGCCCCGATTGCGCGTTCTTTGCCACCACCCACTGCAGGGCGCCTTCCTGGAACGCACTGCCTGACTCCATGCCGCGCTCCGGAGCGCCACCGTCATATAGGCTGTTGGGAGACTGGCCACTGTAGCCGCCATCCCCAAAAGACTGATAGTCCTCGACCGACACGAAGATGAACCCATGGCTGGCCAGGTGCGAACCGAGATTATGGTAATCCACCATGTTGAAGCCACGTCCGCGGTGATGCACCAGAACGGGCGCGGGCGACGGTGCTGTCGAGAAGTTCGGATAGTAGTACTCAACTCGGCAATTGAAGGTACTGGCCTGCGGGTAGCTGATCCCGTCATAACTGGACGTAAACGTAAACGTCTCAACCGTCGGGCCAACGGGCGTGTAGGAGCCCGTCGTCGAGAAATCCTGCCCGGAAGTAATCTCGGTCTCTGCCGCCGAGAACACCGCCAGCGCGCAGCGAATGTTGGATGCCTGACCGCCGGTAGCCGTTGCGTACAGAACGAATTCAAAGCTGCCAGTCGCGGTCGGCGTACCGGTCACGTCGCCTGTTTGTGGATTCAAACTCAGACCAGCAGGGAGATTGTTGCCCGTCTTCACGCCGAATCCGAGCGCGCTACTCGGAGCGGCAAAGGCAATCGAATCACTGTAGGGATCACCTACGCGAACTGTCTTCAGCGCTACAAACGGTCCAATCGAGCCGGTTACAGTGACGTTCTGACAGCTGATCGATGAGCTGGTCACATCCGGGTAGCCGGCCGATGAAGCCTTCAGAGAGAACGACCCGACGCTGTCATACAGCAAGCTCGTAAAGTCCAGAGAGCTGCCGGAAGAAAGCGTACGCGTCAACGTGCCATACAGCGTGCCCGTGCCGGTCACCATCGACAACGTGATGTCAATCGGCCCGGAGGGCGCGGCCGGCGTGCTGGTGTTGGGATCGACTGTCTGCACGGTCACGGTGAAGGCGGAATTCACATAGGCCGGGCTAGGCACAGTCGCGAACTGCAGGTCGCGCTGGGCGTTTACCGTGAAACTGGCGGTCTGGGCCGGAGCCGTAGCGTTAGGACCGTCGAACTGCAGCACATAGGTGCCGACCGTATCCAGTACGATGCCGTCAAAAAGCAGCGTGGAAGTTCCGGGGCCAGGCTTGGTCGTCGTACCGACGAGAGAACCGGGACCTGAGACCACTCCTACCGAGATGACCTCGGCGCCCGCCACGGTTATGCCGCTGGTTGTCGAAGGCTGGAAGAAACTCAGGTTGACAGAAAACGGACGGCCGACCTGTAGGCCGTTGCCGCTCGGGCCGGAAACCTGGATGTCGTACGGACTCTGGCCGCCGCCACCACCGCCGCTGCCTCCGCCACCACCACTGCCGCCGCCTCCACCACATGCCGACAGGCTGAACACGAGAACAAGAGTCAAGAATGTGACGGGCGGTAGGCTCCGCATGATTATTCCCTTCGTCTAGATGCCCGCGTAGTACCAGGCGCCGTCGATGCGTACGAATGGCAGAACAAGCTGGCCAAGGTTGCCGCCGACCGTCATCACAAGTTGGGCCTTGTCACCTTCTGCGACAACCTCGTAGCTGCGCTCGGTCCAGGCGTGGCTGACCTTGCCCCATAGTCCGTCCGTGCTGTGCCAGAGATACTGGCGAAACGCCGCAAGCAGGTCGTCTTCAACCAGTGACGGCTTGCCGGCCGTCGATTCCATCGTGCGGGCCAGCCAGGCGCGATCTTCGCGCTGGCGTGCGAGCAGGATTCCGGCCACAAGGTCTTCGATGGTCAGGTTGGTGACCTGCCATTCCGATTCCGCTGCAGGTGGAGACACGTTCACGTTCGCCTCCTCGGGCTCGCGCACCGGCTCAGGCTCGGGCAGCTCGGGTGTCGGCGACGCCACAGTCAAAGGCTCCGGCGCAGATACAGGCTTTGTACCGGGCAGAGTGATCAAGAGCGTACCGACAATCGCAGCCAGCACGGCAATCGCAAGGATGGGCTTCAATATCGGACGCATGGATGGACTCCTCTGGCATGTCCTTGTAGCGAATCGCGGAAGACCGTTCGTCACAGCCGCCACATGGACGTTTCTGCATTTTGACGAGCAGACTCTTGGGCGAACGCGGGCAGTCTAGTTGCCCTGGAGCGGCCAGACAGCCTATTTCTAGGATTCCGGTGTCTTCGTCCGCCCTGGGAATTCCATCAGGAAGTACGGCCCATCTTCGCTGTGCCCCGGCTCAAGCACCCGCCAACCTAGCGCCACATAAAACGCGATCGCGGACTCGTTGCGTTGCGAGCACTTAAGCCGTGCGGGGCCTTCCATCCGTGACAGCGCGGCCTGCAACAGTGACTTGCCAATGCCCCGTCGCATGTAGCTCTTGCCCACGAAGAGGTGATGGACGAAGTTCTCAGGCGCCCACCAGGAAACGAAGCCGGCGATCAAGCCTTCGACTTCGGCCACCATCACGGCCTCGCCTTCGGTCTGGATGTCGAAGTCCTGCAGCCGAAACAGCAACGGATCGGTCCAGTGAAACGTCTCGCGCCGCGCCTGAAGAAACAGGTCGCGCAGGACGGCCAGGTCGGCGCGGGTGGCATCCCGAATGATCAGATCACCCACGGGTGATTCCCAACACCGCCTCGCCGTAGGCCTCAAGCTTGGCAGGGCCGATGCCGGGCACGGCGAGCAACTCGTCCTTCGTTTTCGGCTTGTGGGCGGCGATGGCCTCGAGCGTCTTGTTGCCGAACACGCGGAAGGCGCGTACGCCCTCGGACTTCGCTTGCTGCATCCGCCATGCCTTGAGGGCATCGAACAATTCCGGATCAGCCGTGCCTGCCGACGATGCAGAGGTTGAGGTCTTCTTGCGCGCCCGGGCACCCTTCGTCGCAGCCTCAGGTGCCCGGCCGGGAAGCATCACTGCGCCATCAAGCTCGCGGCCGGTGCGTTGACCGGCCTCAGTGAGGCAAATGCGCTTGAACTGAATGACACGGCCGTCTTTCTCGAACTCATCCAGCGTGGTGTAGACCAGCCCGTTCTGTTCCAGCGCGCCGAGCAGATCTTCGAAGTCACGGCGCTGAAGTCGCGCCTCGAACTCGTCGCGGAACAGCTTGCCGGTGCTCTGGTTGTCCCGTGCAGTCAGCGCGCTGATGATGTCCTGCAACACTGACATTTCCTGCTCATCGGGCTCGCGGAAGCTTTTCAGCACGCACTGTTGTGGCGCGCAGACGTCGCACTTGCCGCAGGCGTGGCCGTCGTCACGATCACCGAAGTGATTCAGCAGTGCCAGCATTCGACAGCCGTTGCTCTGGGCGAAATTGACGATGCGATCCAGCTGGTCGCGCTTGTGCTCAAGTTGGCGCTGGTAAGGCTCGATCCACTTGCCATCGCCGCGCGTCACATAGCCGTCCATGTCGATCACGGCACCACCTTGGGCTGCCAGCTTGTCGAGCCGCCCGCCCAACGCATTCGGGTCGAGGTCCAGCTCGGCGGCCAGCGACTCAAAGTCTGTGGCCTGCTGCGACAGCGCGCCCCATAGCGTGCGCATTTCTTTCACCGGCGGGTAGTCGCGTTCCATGAACCATTCGTGCAGCCTGCGGTCAGCCCAGCTCCACATCAGGATCGCGCGCGAGGGCTTGCCATCGCGGCCTGCACGGCCAATCTCCTGGTAGTAGCCCTCGACGCTTGCGGGCAGCGCCGTGTGGATCACCGTACGGACGTTGTGTTTGTCGATGCCCATGCCGAAGGCAATGGTCGCGACGACCACGCTGACGTCGCCGCCGAGGAATGCTGACTGCGCGTTGTCCCGGTCGGCCGCCGAAAGTCCCGCGTGATATGGCTGGCAAGGCGTCTGCTCGGCAATGCGAGCGGCCAGCGCTTCGCACTCCTTGCGGCTGGGCACGTAGACGATGGCTGGCAGCCGCTCGCCTTGGGCCAACAGTTCCAGCACCCGGTCGCCGCGCTGGGATGGCTTGAGGTCAACCACTTCAATCGCGAGGTTGGTACGCCGGAACCCGTGAATGAGCCGTTTGCAGTCCTTCAGCCCAAGCTGGTCGATGATGTCCTTCTGCACCAGCGGCGTGGCCGTTGCCGTCAGCGCTATCACCGGCGCGGGCATCAGTCCTGGCAGACGCTGTCCCAACAGGCGATAGTCCGGCCGAAAGTCGTGGCCCCACTGGCTGATGCAGTGGGCCTCGTCGACCGCGATCAGGCTGGGCTTGCGCTTGGCCAGCCAGTCCACGAAGCCGGGCACGCGCAAGCGTTCGGGCGCGATGAACAGGAAATCCAGCTTGCCCTCGGCCCAATCGAAGCAGGCCTGCCGCGACTCTTCTCGAGGCCGGCCGCTGTGGATGCGCGCAGCGTTGAAGCCCTGCTCATGGAGCTTGGCAACCTGATCTTCCATCAACGAAATCAGCGGCGATATCACCAGCGCGTTGCCGCCACGAGCCACGCCGGGAAGCTGGTAGCAAAGCGATTTACCTGCGCCGGTAGGCATTACCAGCAGGCAGTCATGGCCAGCGGTTAACGCGGCGCAGGCGTCAGCCTGGTGCGGACGAAACGAATCAAAGCCGAAGCGCTCACGAAGGATGGAGTCCAAGTCCGCCATGCGCGGAGTATAACGTGGGCGAGTCCACGTGCATCGTCGCGGCCTGCCCGGCTAATGGGATGCAAGTGGCTATTCGAAATAGTCGTCGTATTGCTCGAGCATGTGATGCAGTTCAGTCAGCGTCTCGCGCGCCCCTGCCTCGTCCTTCGCTCCGGCGAGCGAGTCGACGGCCGGCATGAAACCCTCTAAGAATACGTGCAATTGATTGTGCGCCGCCCCCGTCATCGTACAGCCGGACACGAGTCGCTTGACGCGCTGCTGCAGGTCCTGCCCAAGCGCGCTCATGTCATTGAGAGACTCGGCAGGCTTGTCGGCCAATGCCTGCCGAATTCCCAGTATGCCCTCGCGCGTGTGCTGGTCCGCCTGCCACTTCCTGCCATTGTCCAGGGTGAGTGTAGCTGGAGCGTGATTGTGCACCTCATTGGCAGGTTGGTTGTCGTCAGAATTGCCGCAAGCAACGAGCCCCAGCACAGCCAGCATCGTCGCACCCATCATCAGAGAAAGCCTGCGCATCGCGAACCCTCCATAAACAGACATCAATGTCCTTTTATGGAACGACTGGTTGCTGGAGTCTATTCCCGGCGACGCTGGCAAGTCGCTGCCAGCTGCTTCAGGCGATGGACTTCCAACTGTCGCCGTAGCTGTGCGCAACGTTCTCGGCCGGAGAACGCTCGTGGATGATGCCAGTGGCCATGGCCAAGAGCAGGCAGGCGAGCAGGCCGAACGGGGTCGCGGCCGCGGCCAGCAGAATTAGATAACCCATATCATGGTCCATTCTGCCCTCCTTTCCGAAGTGCCTATTGTAGCGAAACGGCGCTCGGGCGTGGGACCAAAGCCCTTCCCCTGGATGGAATTGGGCCCTCTGTGCGAACTTTCGGGACTGCACAGACGTTCGTACAATGACCCTTTCCCCGTTTCCCTGTCAGGACTCGCCGCCATGGCGGACGCCCAACGCGACCTCGAGCTTATGCGCCGCTTCCAGGCCGGCGACGTGGACGCGTTCACCGAGCTCTACGAGGCGCATCTACGGGGATTGCTCAACTTCTTCTTCCGCCTGTGCTGGGACCGCTCGCTGGCCGAGGACTTCGCCCAGGAAGTCCTGCTGCGCATCTACAAGTCCGGCCACAAGTGGGAGCCGAATGCCAAGTTCACCACCTACCTGTACCGCATCGCGCGCAATTACTGGATCGACCACTGTCGGCTGCTAAGCACGCAGAAGGAAAACGTCAGCCTGAACGCCAGGTTCGGCGGCAACGAAGACGCGGCCAGCCTGATGGACCGCTTGCCCGACGACATCCGACCGCCCGATGACGACATGGACCGCCAGGAACTCTACGCCGCGATCATGAAGGCGCTTGAGCAGCTTCCCGAGGAACAGCGCATGGTCTTCGTGCTGTCCGAGATCGAAGAGCTGAAGTACCAGGAGATCTCCGAGATCATGGAGATCCCGCTCGGCACCGTGAAATCCCGCATGCACACGGCCGTCGGCAAGCTGCAGGAGTTGCTGGGCGACTACAAGCCACTCACGGCCGAGGCCTAGCCGGATACTGTGGATAGCCGCCCTTTTCCCAGCCCGAGGCCTCGCGCCTAAACCACTACCCCGAAACACCTTACGCCGACTCGCCCGATGTGCGCTCTGTGCGTGAAAAATGTCGCGTATTCGGGCATCAATTCGTGGTTAAAGCCTGAACCGATGGGCGTTGGTGCCGTTTAGATACCCAGCCCGGAGAAGCCTCCGGCGCGCATTTTTGATGTTAGGCCGGTCAGATCGACCTGCCGATGTAGACAAGACAGTACCCCTGAGGCAGCACCCCAAATGGACGCGGACTTCGGACAACTGGTTGATTTTCTGCGCGGCGAACTCGACAAGAGTGCCGCAGCGGAAATGCGCGCCCGCCTTGAGGCGGAGCCCGCGCTGTTCGACCTGTTCGAGCGCCTGCGCCATACGTACGCCGTTCTGCGCAGCATGCCGAAGATTGGTCAGGCCAAGGCGCCCGTCCTGGGTGACGTCAAGGCTCCGGAGACCATTCCGCTCACGACGCCGCGCGAAGAATTCGTACGTGACGTGAATCGCGAGTTCAACACACGCGGCTGGATTGGCCTGATTCCTTACATCACCGCCCGGCCGGAATTCGTCGGTGCCCTGCGCGTCGAATTCAGTGTGCGAGCGATCTGCGCCAGTCTGCCGCAACTGATCGTGAGTGCCAGCCTGCTTGAAGCGTTGCGCCTGGAGTTTGCGGCGCGCACACGTATCGACAGCCTGCCGTTCATCAAGGCCCGCCCGGACTGGATTCGCGCGCTTCGCGAGGAATTCGCCGTGCGTGCTGTCGTTGCCAGCCTGCCGCAACTTGCGCCGCGCCCGGAATTCGTGGCCGCACTGCGCGCCGAATTCGCCGGCCGGTCGCTCGTTTCCAGCCTGCCGCAGATGGATGTCCGCGAAGGCTTCGAGCGCCGCCTGAAGGTCGCGCTGGTGGAGTCGAGCCGCGAAGTCGAAGTGGCGGAGCCTGCAACGTCCCTGAAGTCGGAGAGCTTGCTTCCCGCCGTGGACGCATCGGACCCGTTCCGTCGCCGCCTGTTCAAGAACATCCTGCTGAGCAGCCGACGCCGTGTGCGCGATGTGCCCAAGCGCGTCGACGTTGAGGAGTACCAGTGGGGCCGTGAGATCAAGCGCGGCATGCAGGGCAGTCGCAAATCGCTGGTGTTCACACTGGCACTGCACGCTGTCGTGATCGCCGTGCTGCTGTTCGTGTTCGTCAGTCCGCCCACCAGCAATGCCTCGCCGTTCATTGCCCAGGGTGCGACATCACAGTATGCAACGCCGGCGATGCCCGGTGCGCAGGTTGGCAACGATGCGGCCGTGCGCACGAACCGCGAATACCCGATTCTTCCGGGAGGCGAAGACTGGAATTCGTACGGTGCCGCGCCTCCGGTCGGGACCGGGGGCACCCAGACACCTCCGCGCGAGCATTATGAGCACAATGACACAGCCCCGCCTCCGCCCGACCATGTAAACGGCGATGAGCAGGCGGTGGCCGGCTACGTGGATCGCGACAATGTCTCCAGCTTCTTCAGGCTGCGGGGTGCGAGCCGCCAGCAGAAGATCGACTACCTCGGCAGCGCTGAGCTGTATGACGCGCTCGACAAGACGCTGGCGCTGCTGGCCAAGCTGCAGCAGCTTACGCCCGAAGCCGATGGCAGCTGGGGCTATGTCAACGTAGACCCGCGCATCATTTCCCAGAACCCGGACCTGCGTGAAGTGCAGAAGCTCGAGATGACATGCACATCCGTGCTGGCCTTCCTCGGCGACGGGCACAGCAGCGAGAAGTCGCCGCTGGGCTACGACTACACGGTCAACCGCGGCATCAGCTGGATTCTCAAGCAGCAGCGCGATAGCGGCCAGATCGGCCCGCCGGCCAAGGGCAACGTGCTGGTGCATGCAATGGCGACGCTGGCGCTGGCCGAGGATTTCGGCATGACCCGCGCCCCGCGCCTGCGCGAGCCGCTGCGCAACGCCTGCCGCTGGCTGTGCAGTGTGCATGCCACGGTGAAGATCGACGAAAAGACGACGGAAGAATCCGGCGGCTTCCCGTTCCTGCTCGGCAAGGAAGCGAGCATGAGCACGACCGTCTGGGGCTACATGGCGCTGGCAACGGCGCGCAACGTGAAGGTGCCGCCGATCGACCTGCCGCAGCAGCGCATCGATGAACTGATGGAGTGGTACAAGGCACAGACGCGCGGCACGGTCGCCTTGGCCGACACGCCGGTGCTGGGCAACGAGTTGCTGGCCAACTCGGCCGCCGCGGGCATGAGCCTGTTCGCGACCGAGACTGATTTTGAAAACCGCGCCAGCACATACCTGTCGAAGATCAACCGCGAGCTGCCGAACCTGACTCCGCCGGCCTCGCCCAATGACATCGACAGCTCGCGCGACAACGGCGACATGCGCTACCTGTTCTTCGGCAGCCTGTCCCAGGCGCTGAACGACCAGCGCAACGGCAGGAAGTCAAAAGAGTGGTACGGCGCGTTTGCCAAGACGCTGCTGGCCAATCAGAAAACTGACGGAAGCTGGACAGCCTCGAGCCAGTACTTCGTCCTGTACGGCGACGTCTACAGCGCGGCCATGGCGGGCCTGAGCATCGAAAATGCCTACCGCGTAAGCATCCTGAGCAAGTAGCCTCCCCTGCTAGCAAAAAGAAACCGGCGCCATCAGGCGCCGGTTTCGCACTCAAGTCCGACTAGCTCTTGCCGTAGGCCGAGAGCCAGCGGCATTCGCCGTCGCCGACATTTCGCACGCTGTGCAGCACGTGGCGCTTGATCAGTACTTCCTCGCCGGGCGTCATCCGCTTGCGCTCTCCAACCATCTCCAGCTCCAGCTCGCCTTCAACCGCCATCACTACGCCGTCGGCGGCATGCACGTAGCCGAGCCAGGACTTGCCGGGGCCATCCGCGTAGGTGTTCGACTGCACGAAGCCGCGCTCTTTCCAGTCCGCGAGTGTCTTCTCTTCGTCGATTGCCATTACTTGTCTCCCAGCCGCTTCCGTACACGCACGTCAATCTTTGCCACCAGCGCCTCATTGACGCCGATGTTCCTTGCCAGCCCCTCGATGCGCTTCATTTCGTCCGCGTCGAGACGTCCGTCCGCGTAGCACCCGGCCAGCATGTTCTCAACGACCTTTTCGCTTGCCCAGTGGCGGATGCTCTCTTCCCGCTCCATGTTAACGCCGAGCGCACGGGCGAACTTGTCGAGCAGCTTGATCTCGCTGGCATCCAGATGCTCATCCGACAGGGCCAGCGCATAGGCCAGCATCAGCATGGTCGCGCGGCCGCCGGGGCGCGTCTCCGCAAGTTCAAGCTTGCTGGGGGCGCCTTCCTTGATCAGAGAGTCCAGCGTGCCGGTTTCGGAGTTCAATACGCTCGCAAAGAAAGCACGTTCGCCTGCCGAGACCTTCCCGTCGGCGGCCGCGATCGCCGCCAGCATTCGGGCGGCAACCACGCGCTCCCAGCTTGCGTCAATCGGATGATCAAGCAGCTGGCGGTCAAATTGGCACAGCGGGTTCTTTGCTTCCTCGGCGTCGATGAACGCATTGCGTTCGTTGTCCCACGCGAACTGGGGCGCAACGGCCTCGAATGCTTCCACTACGGCGCGCTCGTGCGCAGCACGATCGAAGTTCGTGCCGCCGTGATGCTCCAGGGGCTTGCCACTGACTTTGTCATGCCGGGTTTCCTGGACAGGTGCAAAGACAGTGTGCAGTGATGCCTGGAGGCCCTCCAGGGCCGACACGCCAGAAGCCTCGCTGCCTGCTTCGCGCATCGTCGCAACGGAATGAAAAAGCTTCTCCGTGAGGGGGCAGCGAAACGTGACCATCACCAGCGGACCTGACACTTCGTCTTCAGCGATGTTGTTCTTGAGTCTCTCGTAGGTGATGGCCGCCATGCAGGTCTCCCGGTCGGGATCATAGCAAGCAAGACGGGCACGTGAACGCCGCTAGGCAACAGGCTCGTCACGAGTCGAGCGCCAAAGGCAAAGCCACAGGCACACCCAGCCCGCCAGAAACCCGAGAGTGGGAACTCCCCAGACCAGCAGCTTGACCATGGCTACTTGGTGAAAGCCCGCGGCAAGCAAAGGCGGCCCCAGCGCAACCAACCCGATCGAAACCAGGCCCGCGACGGCAAGCCGCTGGTCGACGTGCTTCCGTGCAGCGGCGAACGCGGCCGCCAGCGGCAACGCGAACGCGCAGAAATGGTAGTGCCAGAACAGCACGTTGGCGGAGCTTGCGGCCATGAAAGCCAGCCCGGCCATTCCCCACTGCGCACGTGAATCGCGACGTTTCAGGGCACCGGTGACGCCTGCGCCGAACATCGCGACCGGCACCGACAAGCCGACGAACTTGATCAGCCAGTCGGGCAGGGCAAACAACAATGGGCCGAGATCGCCCTGGTCCCAGGTCAGGATCTTCAGTTGCACGCCCTCGCCGAACAGGCGGTGCATCGCTGCATCCACGGATGTGTTCGCGAATATGTATGGCGGGGTGTTGCCGTACTCGGCGCTGCGCAGACTTGGGAAAAGCAGATCGCCCAGCCAGGTAGCGGTCATATCGATGTTCGCCTCAATGCCGCCGATCAGCCCGTGGTTGGGCACGGTGATCAGCAGGGGCACCAGCCACAATAGCAACGCCCCAAGCACCATCCCTCCGCAGGCCTTCCACTTGCGCTGCGCCAGGAATATCACGAACAACACGCCCGGCATGACCTTCACCATTGCGGCCGCGCCGATCAGCATGCCGCCGCGCAATTCGCGCCCGCGCTGCACAGATGCAAAGCCCGCGACCATTGCCAGCAGGATCAGCAGGTTCACGTTGCCGAAGTCGGCGTCCATCCAGATTGCGCCCCACGTGCCGAGTGTTGCCATCATCGCCAGCCGCAGCCTGCGCGTGTGGTCGTCGCTCAATGCGCAGACCAGCAGCCAGATTGCAGCGGCCCACATGACCGCATGCAGCGCCACCCAGACGTAGGTGCCCGTCGGGAACGGGTAGGGGCGCATCAGCCCGCGCTGTTTAGGGTCCATCTCCGGTCGGTCGTCCAGCCAGGTGACGGGCGTGAATGCGGCCGCGAAAGCGGGCGGGTAGATGTAGGGCTGGTTGAAGGACTCCCAGCCGCCGGTGCTGTAGATGTCGCCCTCGCCCTCCTGCATGACGCGCGATGCCTCCCAGTAGACCATCGCGTCACGCGGCTCGGCGCGGAGCAAGCCAGGGCCGAATGTCTGCAGCACGAACCCGAGCACGACAAACGCAAGAACCCCCACGCTGATCCAGCGCAGGGGTCCCGGCTTAGGCTCGGATTCATCAGGCATGCCGCAATGATAGCAGCCGGCGTAGCTACTTCACGGGCGCGGGGGGTTATGGCCGGCGTGCAAGGAGTCCCGCCGGCGACATCGGGCCTTGATGACGTGACAAGCACGGTGCCGAAACCGGGCGCTTCGCGCGATTGCGTCTTGCGCGAAGGCGCGAAACAGTTGCAGTTCTGCTTACTCGCGCATGCACACCCCAGCCCTGGCGGGCCAGGCCATGGTTCTGTGGGCTACACCAGCTTGCCGTAAAGGGCTGCTTCGGTGGCTGACGTGATTTCGGCGCGGTAGAACTGCCCCTTCAGGTCGCGGCCGGAGTCGACGATCACGATCTGGTTCTGCGGGCTGCGCCCCTCCTGACGGGAGGCGTCACGCTTACTCGGCCCTTCGCCGAATACCTCGATGGTCTTGCCGACGTGCTTCTGATTCTCCGCCAGAGACCATTCGCGCTGGCGCTCGATCAGGTAGTTCACACGCCGCTTCTTCTCTTCGAATGGCACGTCATCCGCCAGGCCCAGGTCCTTCGCTGGCGTGTAGTCGCGCTCGCTGTACATGAAGATGAAGGCGTTCTGGTAGCGCGTGCGCTCGTGCAACTCGACGGTCTTCTCGAAGTCTTCTTCGGTCTCGCCGCAGAAGCCGACAATCGTGTCACCTGCCAGCCCGATGTCGGGCACGGCCTCGCGCGCGGCGGCAACCAGCTCGAGATAGCGATCAAAGGTGTAGCCGCGCCGCATGCGCTTCAATACTTCGTTGCTGCCGCTCTGCGCGGGAAAGTGCAGGTACGGCATCAGGTTCGGCAGGTCACGGAACGCGGCAAACAGCTCCGGCTTCAGGTCGCTGGGATGGCTGGTGATGAAGCGCAGGCGCTTCAGGCCCCTAATGTCCGCCACGGCATACAGCAGTTCCGACAGCGTCCGGCGGCGCGGCTGCATCCGTTTGCCGTAGCTGTCGATGTTCTGGCCGAGCAGCGTGATTTCCTGCGTGCCCTCGCCGACGAGGATCTTGCACTCCTCGACGATCTCCTCGAGCGGGCGGGAGTTCTCCATGCCACGAGTGTTCGGCACCACGCAATACGTGCAGTGGTGATCGCAGCCGCGCATCACGGCAACAAAAGCGCTTTGCCGGGTCTCGCGCGCTTTGAGGCGCCGCTCGGTTTCGACTTCCTCGTCTCGGCCGATCGCCAGGATGCGCTTGCCCGTCGCCCGAACCTGACGCACGTAGTCATCAACCTTCGTGAAGTGCGCGGTGCCGGCGACGATGTCGACGTACGGCGCGCGCCGGAAAATCAGCTGGCCTTCCTTCTGCGCCATGCAGCCGAGCACACCGATCACGATGTCCGGGTTCTCGCGCTTCAGCGCTTTCATGCGGCCGAGCCACGAGTAGGCCTTCTCCTCGGCCTTCTCGCGCACACTGCAGGTGTTCACCAGCAGCACATCGGCATTCTTGGCGCTGTCGACGACCTTCAGCCCATCGCCCTCAAGCGACGCCATGGCCAACTCGGAATCCAGAACATTCATCTGGCACCCGATGGTGTACATGAAGGCCTTGCCTGCCGCTGTTGCCTGATCGGTCATGGGGCAAACGGTAACCGACCCGCAGGGTTCTGCCAATGCGGCGGACGCTAGCGGTCCTGCTATACTCGCTGGATGCGGACGCTGATTCTGTTCTGCCTTCTGCTCCTTTGCTCTGCGCTTCCGGCGCTGGAACCCCGGGACGAAGAGCTTCTGCAGAGCTATCTGGAAAACGTACAGCTGCTGCCTGGGGCGATTCCGGTTGGCTACGAGCACAAGTTCGAAGTCGGCGACCTGCAGGAAGCAGAGGTACTGGACCGGGGCGTCTACCGCACGATTCGCCTGCATGTCGTGGCAAAGCTCGGCGACGAGTTCGTTTGCGAAGTACACAACGGCCGCGGCCTGGTGTTTGCCGGGCTGATGAACAACAACGGCGAATTCAGCAAAGGCTGGGTCGGGCGCGCCGGAACCAAACCGACCGAAGTCCGCTGCGCAAGGCACGTGCACATGCAGCGACTGATGCACGACGCCGTCCGTGTACCATGGCCATTTGAAATCTACAGCGTTCCGGCGTTGAACTACAGCGAAGGGGAGAAGTTCAAGCTCGGAGATGTCGAGCTGACGGTACAAGGCGCGGAGTTCGAGTACGCCGGGGTGCACTACCAACTTCGGCGCAGCCACGGAGGCGAGAACTGGTTCGGAAGCGACTGGCAGTGGATTGCCGAGGACGTGACCCTCTACAAGGTCACGCGGCGTGAAAAACTGGCGAAGCCGGAGCCGCTGCTCGACTGGTCGGACGTTGTGCCGGGTGTTCCCAAAGCCGTACCCGCCGCCGCTTGGAAGCCGCCGCTCGAGGGCTGGACGGTGCGCGAGCGAAGTGACGGCAGCGTCCTCGTGTTCAGCTTCGATTCACCCGGTGAGTTCCTGTATCTCAACGAGCGGCTCCAGCCCATCTCCGGCGTAGACCGCATAGGCCCGTTCGGCCGGCGGAGGGTGGACGCGACCAGCCCGGGCCCGTTCGTCGTGCCTGCAGGGACGTCGCTTCAACTACAACCGCCAAACACGAGTGACTGGGCGCAACTGGACTTTCTGCTCACGCAGGCGGCGCGCTTGCCCGTAAGCATGCTGGTACTGTATGGCTCGCCGGCCGGCGACCGCGGGCTGCGTGCGCTCAAGGACTACCCGAAGCTGCAGAGCCTAGACGTCTATCCCCAGGGCGCGGAGCTGTCCGAAGCAGGCATGAAGGCCATCGCCGCGCTGACGCAACTGAGTGAACTCAGCTTCACGTTTGTCGAAGCGGACCGCGGACTGGCGTTGATGGGGCCGCTAGAGAGCATGAACAGCGTGCGACACCTCGCGCTGCATGCACCGCAGCTCAAGACAATTCCCGCTCCGTTGCAAGGCTGGTCGAAGCTCGAGAGTATCGAGCTTACGGGCGCTGATGTGGCCGGCATCAAGCAGCTGACCGGGCTGACATCGCTGTCTTTGCTGCACTGCACAATCGCTCGTAGCTCGGCCGAAGAAGTCGTTTCCCTGCCGAGGTTACGCACGCTGGATATCCATACGACTGAGTTTCCATCCGCGCTCATTCGCAAGCTCAGCATGCTCGAGGCGTTGTCGCTGACGACGGACTCGGCCGAGGACGCATCCTTCATCATTGAGTCCGCAGCCAAGCTCAAACCTCTCCGAAGCCTGGAATTGACGGTCGATGGCCTGGCGGGTGAGGACCTGATCGCGCTCCGCAAGAGTGGCGTAACGCGCCTGACAATCAACGGCGGGCTGGCAAAGGCGGCCGACCTGGCAGAACTTGCCAAGCTGACTTCACTGATTGAGCTGAAACTCGTGAAAGTCGCAGGCGCCGACGCATTAGGCCTTCAGGCGCTGGCGGGGCTGAACACACTGAGGCAACTCACGCTGGCTGAGCCTGTCCTGCAACGTTCCCGCACTGCAAGCATCGAGTTGGCGGCACTATCCAAATTCACATTTCTGGAAGAGCTGCACCTGGTGGGCTGCGGGATGGCAATGGTTGGCCCGATGGGCCTCGGGGCATTCAGCCGGTTGCGTTCACTGACACTGGACCATCTGAACATTCAGAGCGAGTTGGTCTCGGAGATTGGTGTCTGCAGACAACTTGAGGTCCTGTCGTTTTCAGGCTCACTGTTGCCCAAAGACAGTCTTCGCGGGCTGGGCGGGCTGAAGACACTCAAGACCCTCCAATTGCAGGGCTGCCTGTCGGTCTCAGCAGCCGAAGCTGAAGCGCTGGCGGCTGCCATTCCCGGCTGCAAAATCCTGCGCTGACTCTGCTGCAAGTCCGCGCCTCAATAAGCGAACCATAGCTGCTCTGTTCCAAACGACTGGGTGGGTTTGTAGCCGTGCCCGGTCCGCAAAGCCCGTATCATGGGCCTTGTTGGGCCGCAGCGACTGTGACATCGGCAACCCTGTGTGATAAACTCCGCTCGTTACCGGCTGAATGCCCAAGAACTCAATGGGAGCCGATCATGAATGATCCCAAGCCTGAAGGATTCCAGCCCGCACCGTGGGAAGCGGGCAAGACACGCCCTGTACACCCGCAACCGCAGGCACCTCAGCCTCCACGTCCGGCCGGACCGCCCCCCGGGGCGCCCCAGGGCTATCTGAACCAGCCGCAGCAATCTCCCGGCCCTGGATTTGGTGGGGGAGACATGGGCCGTGCACGCACGAGGCAGATCCCCGGCCAACCGCAGGCGCCGGCTGCATACCAGCAGCAACCGAACGGCTACCCGCCTCCACCGCAGGGGGGCGGTGCATATCAGCAGCCGCAAGGCTATCCGCAGCCGCCGCAGGGCTATGGGCAGGCACCACAGGGCTATCCGCCGCCAGGTGGTCAGCCTCAGCCGGCCGGCGCCCCTGGCCAGCCATATCAAATGCAGGGCCCGCAGATGGGCAAACCAACCAGCGTGCTGGCGATCGTATCGCTCGTCACGCTTGCGGTGGGTATGGTCATCGGGCTGGTCTCGCTCGGCTTCTTCAGCATTCCGTTGTTCCTGATCGGCGCGGTACTCGGCTACCTGGGCATGCGGGAAACCGCGGCATGGGGCAAGAAATCCGGCCGCGGCATGGCTCTCGGTGGCACGATCGCGAACCTCGTATGCATGGTGTTGAACGGCGGGTTCCTCCTGTTGGCGCTTCTGTTTGTTCAGAGCGCGGGCAGCGCCCTTGAACAGCAGGCCAACGCGGCCGCAGACGCCATGCTGATCCGACAGCGCCTGCAGATGTACAAGGACGCCAAGGGCGACCTGAAGCCGGGCGGCCCCCAGTTCAAAGCCGGCTTCCGCAACGATACTGCCGCGCTTGGCCCGATGCTGACCGTGCCGGACCTCGTCTCTGAGGGCGAAATGCAGAATCCGCTCGAGCAATACTCAATTGAAGTGGTGGACGAAACCGCGACGATCTTCTGGACACCGAAGGACGGGGTGCGCCAGGAGGTCGGGACGTTCCGCAGTGGATTTTCCGGCTGGGAAGATGACGACTTCGGATTCGATGACACTCCACGACGACGCTAGGAAACCCATGACCGACGACCGAATCGAAGACTCAAGACCCGAGCAGACCAGCAGCCAGGCCTCCGAGGCCCACACACAAAGGGCGCCGGCACCGTACCCGCCGCCGTACGGTGCGTATGGACAACCGGGGCAGCCCTATAGCCAGTCTCCGCCTCCGCCGCCGTTCCAGTACACGCCTGAAAAACCGATGAGCAACCTGGCCATCGCCTCCATGGTGTTGGGCGGCGTGAGCGTTCTAGTCTGGATCATCGCGCCGGTAACCGGAATCATCGGCATCGTCACGGGCATCATGGGCATGAAGCAGAGCAAGCAGCCCGCCGGAACGCATAAGGGCTGGGGCCTGGCACTGGCCGGTACGATCACCAGCAGCGCGATGTGGCTGATCAGCGTCGCGATGATAGTCGGGATGGCGTTCCTGTTCGTGTTCGTCGACAAGCAACAGAAAGACATTCAGCACGACAGGATCGTGGCCACACAGGAGATCGAGTCCGACCTGACCACCATTCGTGTGAGGATGGAGTTGTACTTCACTGAGAACAGTCAGTCGCTTGAGCCGGGCGGGCCAATCGTCAACGACGGGCGCACCGGTCTCTACCCGGAAGATGCGCCGAAGGTCGAAGGCTCACTTAAGATCAGCGACCTGGTCTCGGTATCCGACCTGAACAACCGCCCCAGCGAATACACTCTCAGCATCGAGGGCAAGACAAAGGCGACGATCACACACACGCGTACCAACACACGAATGATCATTTCCGATATCGGGGCCGGCAGCTGGAGCCTCGAGGAAACGCACGGCTTCGGCAAATGATGAATGCGGCCGGTGGAATCCACTTTGGTGTGCCCCTTGAAGGCGCAGGGAAGGCCGCAATGTGATGGCAGGCCAACCGCCAGATTCTCAGCGCCCCACCACGATCCCAGTCCCGCCGCCCCCACCGAACGGCATCCCCTTTGGCCAGATTCTCTCGGCCAAGCCCACCAGCGGCAAGGCGGTTGCCGCGCTGTGCTTTTCTTTGGGCGGGCTTATCGGAGCCTTCTTTTGTCCGCCGGTTGGAGCGGTGGTTCTGATCGGCCTGGTGTTCGGGATATTGGGAATCATCGAAACTGGCAAGGAAGGCAAGCGTTCCGGACGAGGTCTCGCGCTTGCTGGAACGGTCATCGCGTCGCTTGCAGTTTGTGGCGTAATTGGAATCACCAGCCTTTTCATCCACGGCCATTCTCGGGACGAGCAGAGAATTCGTGCCGAAATGGAGCCGGCGATTGCGAAGGACCAGGCTCTCATTCTCAAGCGCCTGAAGCAGTATTATGACGAGAACGACCGCTCACTGGGCCCAGGTGGACCTTGGCTCGCAACCCGAACCGCGGGATCCGGGCCACCGGGCAACACCACTGCAGTGCAGCCCGGTACGAGAGTATCCGGCACGCTTGAACTCAAACATCTTGTGGGTCCGGGAGAACTTCAATTGGGCGATTTGTTTTCTGCCATGGCACGCGGCCCTGGCTCGAGCCGCGCCGTGGCTGGCAGCTGGGTGCTGACTGTCAACGGCAGGGCGTCTGCAACCCTGCGCGCCACTGACTGGGGCGGAGCAGTGCTGAGAGAGATCGAAATCCGCGACATCGGGCGCGGCGACTTCATCCAGACCGAGTAGCCTCCAACATTCCGCTGACAGCGTTGAGATATGCGCCCCTGCGCGATACGTTGCCGCTTTGCAATCCACCGAGGGCTGACCATGAAGTTCTTCATCGATACGGCAGACGTTGGCGAGATCAAAGAGGCGGCGGCGCTGGGCATTCTTGACGGTGTCACGACAAACCCTTCATTGATCAAGAAGTCCGGCCGGCCCTTTGACGAAGTCGCCAAGGAAATCTGCGAGATGGTGCCCGGGCCCGTCAGCCTCGAAGTCACGAGCGTTGAGTGCGACGGCATGCTGAAGGAAGCCGACAAGCTGGTGAAGTTTGGCGAAAACGTGGTGATCAAGCTGCCGCTGATCCCGGAAGGCCTGAAGGCCTGCAAGCGCCTGAGCGAGCAGGGGGTCAAAACCAACGTGACCCTGTGTTTCCAGCCGGTGCAGGCTCTGCTTGCGGCCAAGGCCGGCGCGACTTACATCAGCCCGTTCGTGGGCAGGCTCGATGACCTCGGCCAGGAAGGTATGAGCATCATCCCGCAGATCCGGCAGATCTATGACAACTACGGCTACGAGACCGAAATCCTCGTCGCCAGCATCCGCAATCCGATTCATGTGCTCGATGCGGCGCTGGTCGGCGCGGACGTGGCGACCATTCCATTCAGCGTGTTCGAGCAGCTCGTGCACCACCCGTTGACGGACTCGGGCCTGGCCAAGTTCCTGGCGGACTGGAAGTCCGTGAAAGCCTAACTAACCAATCAGTTTGCTAAATTGATCTTTTCGTGCACCCGGTGCGTTTTGCATTGTCGCATCGGGTGCGTGTTGCTAGTTTTGATCTTCCAACTGAATCGCAGAACGAAGTAGGACGAAGGCAGCGAGCACGCTGCCAAGGCCGAAGATGAGCGAAGACTCCAAGCAAACAACCATTGTCCCGGCGCTTCCGCCACGTCACGACGACGAAGAGCGCGCAACCCGCGTCGTGCCGCTGACAGACAAGCCTGAGTTGCTGGCCCCGGCCGGCTCACTTGAGGCGTTCTATGCCGCGATGGACTATGGCGCGGACGCCGTTTATCTCGGCCTCAAGAAGTTCAGTGCGCGCGACAACGCCGTGAATTTCAGCCTCGATGAGCTAAACACGGCCGTCGGCCACGCCCACACCAACGAGCGCAAGGTCTACGTCGCGATCAATACGGTTGTGCAGGAAGCCGAATGGCCCGAGTTGATTGAGTCACTCGCGTACTGCGAGCAAATCGGCGTGGACGCGATCATCCTGCAGGACATGGGCGTGATGCGTGCGATCCGCGAGCAGTTCCCGCGGCTCGACTGGCACGCCAGCACCCAGATGCTGATCCACAATGAGCAGGGCGCTCGCTGGGCCGAGCGCAACGGCTTTGAACGCGCAATCCTCGCCCGCGAGCTGACACTGGACGAGATCAAGACGATCAAGAAGTCCACGGACATTGAACTCGAGGTCTTCGTCCACGGCAGCCTCTGCTACAGCTACAGCGGGCTGTGCCTGTTCGCCAGCCAGGAAGAAGGCCGCAGCGGCAACCGCGGCAAGTGCACCTACATCTGCCGCGAAGAGTTCGACACGCCCGACGGCAAGGGCAAGGCCTTCAGCATGAAGGACCTGATGGCCATCGGCGAAATCAAGCAGATTGCAGACATCGGTGTCAGCAGCCTGAAGATCGAAGGCCGCCGCAAGTCGCCGCTCTATGTCGCCGCAGTGACCGACCTCTACCGCAAGCTGATCGACGGCACCGAGTTCGACGCGCGCGAAATGGAAGAGCAGCTGAAGCTGATCTATTCACGCGAAACGACCAGCCTCTTCTTCCAGGGCAGCCACGGAAACGCCAAGGCCCAGGCGGACGTCACCGAGAGCGAGCCGCAGGGGGTCTACCTCGGCACCATCGCGAAGATCACCGGCGACCGCGCCATCTTCCGCGCCGCGACCGAATTCGAGCGGCACGACGGCATTCTTGCCCGCACGAAGAAGTTGCCGACGCAGCCCATCAAATTCGGCACCGACCGCATCAACCTGCAGGGCAAACGCGTCTTCACCGTCAAGCCGGGTGAAGAAGTCAGCGTGCCGGTGCCCGAGGGCGTGCAGGAAGGCGACGAGCTTCGCCTCATCAGCAGCAACGCCATCAAGCGCCGCTACCCGACCGGCGTGCCCAAGAAAGTACAACACGCGCGGCTGCCGGTTCACCTGGACGTATCACTAAAGGTCAACCCGGGCGCCGGGCGGCTCGAAGAGCTTGGCATGCCGGGCATCATCGAGATCGTCGGCCGTGTCTTCACAAATGAAGTCCGGCGCGAGTACCCGTGCAAGCTGCTGTTCGCCGACAGCCAGCCAATGGATGAAGAGCGCCTGCGCCGCTTCTTCGAGCGCCTGGGCAGCACGCGCTATGAATTGAAGACGTTCAGCGGCATGATCCCGGCCGGCGTGTTTGTCCCCGCTGCCGAGGTCAATGAAGCGCGCCGCCAGTTTTTCGAGGCACTGGAAGAAACGCTCGAGGAAGCGCACCAGCAGAACATCCGCGCGGCTGTGGAAGAGATCACCTCTGAACCGGAGAGGCCCATCGACACCGACGCTTTGCCGCCCACTCGCTTTTCGGCACTGGTCGACCGCCCGGAGTACATTGCGTCGTTGCCGCTGGAGCATCTGGATGAGGTCGTGCTCGACGTAGCGGAGGGCACGAAAGACTCCGTGCTTGATGCATACGAAGACTATGGCGACAAGCTGCGCATAGCTGTGCCGATCGTGTTGCGCGCGTGGACCGCGCCGATGGTCGCCGCCAAGTTGAAGGGACTGTTTGAAAAGGGCGCACGGCGCTTTCAGGTCAGCAACCTGGGCGGGTTTGAATTCGTAGCTCAGGCCGCCGGCATCGACAAGCGCAGCCGGGTTGACACATCAATGATCATGAAGCGCTCCCGCAGTCTCGCGCCACGGAGCGGCGTCGCAATCTTCGAGCCGCGCCTGCCCGACTTCAGCAAGCTCGGCGTCGACATCACCACCGACTGGCCCTGCTACGCCATGAGCCGCGAGACCGTGCGCAGCTGGCTTGACCAGGGCGTCAGCCGCGTGACGCTGAACATTGAAGACGGCGCCGAAAACCTGAAGCCAATCCTGCGCGAGTTCGCCAACCATGCCGACGTCGTGGTCTACCAGGACACGCCGCTGTTTACGTCCGAGACCTGCGTGCACGCCAACATGCTCGGCCACTGCCCCGGCAAAGCGAACTGCGATTTCAAACAGATGGAAATGAACGGCCCGGATGGCAAAAAGTACCTCGCCGTCGACCGCTGGTGCCGCAGCATCATCCTCAATGAGCAGGCCTTCAGTTGGAGCAAGCGGGTCCGCGAGCTCGAAAAGATGGGCGCGCATCGCTTCCGCCTCGACTTCATCTACCGCAACTACCAGCCCGAAGAGATCGTCAAGATCTGCGAGCAAGTCATGAACGCCCAAGCCGTGCCCCAAACCCACGAAGGCAACTGGACCCGCGGGTTGCAGTAGTCCCAAGCCTCTGCCATCTTGACACTGCCAAATTGTCGGGTATTCATACCGGCCTATGGCTGAGCCTCGCATTCTGTTGATTGATGACGACGCGTCCCATGCGGAGATTGCGGGCGAGTCTTTGGAACGCGCCGGCCATCACGTGACGCTGGCTCACTCCGGCGACGAGGGCCTGCGCAAGTTCCGTGAGGGCGAGTTCGACGTCGTGCTGACCGATCTGCGCTTGCCCGACACTGACGGCATGCAGGTGCTGAAGCGCATCAAGGCGACCGACGCTGATGTCGAGGTCATCATCATCACCGGCTACGGGTCGGTCGAGAAGGCCGTCGAGGCGCTGCACCAGGGGGCCTACAGCTTTCTCGAAAAACCGCTCAACCGCGACGCCCTGCGCAATACGGTCGCCAAGGCGCTGGAGCGCCGCCAGCTCAGCCTCGCCAACCAGGCCCTGCACCGGCTGGTAAACGAGAAGTTCGGCTATGAGGGCATCGTCGGCAGCAGCACGGCCATGCAGCAGGTTTTCAATCGACTCCGGCAGGTTGCACCCACCGACGCCCGCGCGCTGATCACCGGCGAGAACGGCACTGGCAAAGAACTGGTCGCCCGCGCGCTGCATTTCAACTCCAAGCGCCGCGAGGGCCCGCTCGTCGCGGTAAACTGCGGTGCGCTCTCCGGCGGCGTGCTGGACTCCGAGTTGTTCGGCCACGCCAAGGGCGCTTTCACCGGCGCGGTTAAGGACCACCAGGGCAAATTCGAGGCTGCTGACGGCGGCACACTGTTCCTCGACGAAGTCGGCGAAATGCCGCTGGAAACCCAGGTCAAGCTGCTGCGCGTGATCGAGGCCAAGGAAGTCACGCCCGTCGGCAGCAACAAGCCGCGGCTCGTGGACGTACGCATCATCAGCGCGACGAACAAGAATCTCGTTGAGCTGGTCGGCAGCGGCAAGTTCCGCGAGGACCTGTTTTTCAGGCTGAAGGTTGTCGAGATCCACCTGCCGGCACTGCGCGAGCGCCAAGGCGACATCCCGCTGCTGGTGCAGAACTTCATTAACGAGTTCGCCAAGCAGTACAACAAGCAGGCCAAGGGTATCGACCACCCGGCACTGAACGCCCTGATCGCGCACCCATGGCCGGGCAACGTACGTGAGCTGCGCAATACGATCGAGGAAATGGTGGTGCTGTCATCGGGTGAAAAGCTCACGACGGCCGACCTGCCGCAACAGTTGCAGGCCGACCTGCCGGTGCGCGCGGCGCAGATCAGCAGCGGCGAAACCGGTGCCGCCAGCCTGGTCGGAATGACCATGGAGCAGATCGAGCGCGAAGCCATCCGCCACACGCTCAAGGCCATGGAAGGCAATCGCGAACAGACCGCCAAGGCGCTACAGATCGGCGAGCGAACACTGTATAGAAAACTGAAGGAATACGGGTTGAACTGAGTGTCTGGTGTTCCGACGAGTTTACCCCCTGCCTTGCAGTTGAGCCCGAAGGGCGACAGACATTAGCCCCCTGCGTCAGTCCGGGGATTCAGACGAAACGACACGAGAGCCCCGGAGGGGCGACAGAAAGCAAGCAAGATGGGCAAGAGTTTCAAAGTAGGTATCGCGGGCGCCACGGGCTACATCGGCTCGGAGGTCATGCGCCTGCTGTCCACGCACCCGGACATTGAGATAGCCTGGGTAACATCAGAATCGCGCGCCGGCCGAAAGGTGTGGGAAGAGTTCCCCAACCTGCTTGGCTATGTGCGCGACGAATTCCGCACGTTCGAGCCCGAACTGCTGAGTGAAGTTGACGCCGCGATCATGTGCCTGCCGCACGGCGGCGCGATGGAGACCATCAAGGTCGCAGTCGACAAGTACCCCCAGGTCAAGCTGGTCGACGCCAGCGGCGACTTCCGCAGCCCCCGCCTCGACAAGTGGGAGGCCTACTACAAGACCCGCCATACCGCGCGCGAATACCAGTCGAAGTTCGTCTACGGCTTCACCGAGCTCAATCGCGACAAGATCAAGAGCGCGCAGTACGTCGCGAACCCCGGCTGTTTCGCGACCAGCATCAACATCCTGCTCGCCCCGTTTGCAAAGCACGGCGAGCTGGTCGGCGACGTCTGCATCAGCGCCATGACCGGCAGCAGCGGCGCCGGCAACAAGCCCGGCCAGACCACACACCACCCGGAGCGCGGCCAGAACGTGCGCGCATACAAGGTGCTCGAGCACCAGCACCTCGTCGAGTGCGTGCCGTTCCTGGAGGACCTGCACAAAGAAAACGAGTTCGACCTGTTCTTTGTGCCGCAGTCCGGCCCGTGGGTGCGAGGCATCTTCGCCACGGCATTCATCCCGCTGAACCAGCAGCACTCGCTGGCGACGGTCAACGAACTCGTGAAGGGCGCATATGAAGGCGAGAAGTTCATCCACATCGTGGAGGGCACGCCCGAGCTGCGCCTGGTGCAGAACACCAACATGGCGCACGTGACTTACCGGGCGCAGGGCGACATGCTCGTCGGCCTGTGCGCCATCGACAACCTCGTCAAGGGCGGAGCCGGCCAGGCCGTGCAGAACCTGAACCTGCTACTCGGCATCGAGGAATCAACCGGCCTGCTGAACCCGGCCGGATACGTGTAGCCCGGCCGCTTCCAGCCCGCGCTCGGTGATCACCCTTCCGCGCGGAGTCTTGCGCAGCAGGCCCTGCCGGATCAGGTGGGGCTCGTAGGTATCCTCGATCGTGTCTTCTTCTTCGCCGACAGCGACCGCGACAGTCTTCAAGCCCGCCGCCCCGTCATGGTCCGCGATGCACCGCAGGATGCGCCGGTCCATCTCGGTCAATCCGTAGCCGTCGATCCCAAGCATCTCCAGCCCGGCTTCGGCGACGGCGACGGATACGCGCCCACGGCCCTTCACTTCGGCGACGTCGCGCAGGCGACGCAGGATGCGGTTGGCGATGCGCGGTGTGCCGCGCGCGCGGGCCGCCACCAGGTCGCAAGCCGCTTCGTCGATCCCGACGCCCAGCCTGACGGCCGAACGTAACACGATCTCTGCCAGTTCACACTCAGGGTATGGGTCCAGCCGCTCCAGCACGCCAAAGCGCGCGCGGAACGGGGCGGTCAACAAGCCTTCGCGTGTCGTCGCGCCGACCAGCGTGAACTTCTGCAACGTCAAACGCACGCTGCGTGACTGCACCCCGGGCTCAAGCACCACGTCGAGGTAATAGTCCTCCATCGCGCTGTAGAGGAATTCCTCGGCCGCGCGGGGCAGGCGATGAATCTCGTCAATGAAGAGCACGGCGCCGGGCTCAAGCCGGGTCAGGATGCCGACCAGATCGCCGGGCTTTTCCAGCATCGGACCGGAAGCCGCATGCATGCTTACGCCCAGCTCGTCGGCAATCAGGTGCGCGAGCGTGGTCTTGCCCAGCCCCGGCATGCCGCTGAACAAGACATGGTCCATCGTCTCGCCGCGCGCCTTGGCCGCCTTGATGAACAGTGCCAGATTGTCGACTACCTTGCGCTGGCCAACGAAATCGGCCATGCGCTGCGGGCGCAGGATGTTGTCGCCGCTGTCGCTGGGAAGCGCCGCACGTTCAAGCACTTCTTCGGTACCCAGTTCGCCCATGGCCGCCTTTCGGAACGTGGTGCATCCGTAAATCGGCAGGCCGGCTTGAGCCACTTGAGAAAATTATCCGGACGTACGCGCTGCGCGCCGGGGTTCGGGCATGGGGCTTCGGGGCGCAGGTTTTCCCGCAAGCCCTAGACCCCAATGATCGTGTTATCGATCAGGCGCGTGCTGCCTACGAAAGCGGCTATGGCCACGAGTGTCGGCCGATCGACCTCGTCCAGCGGCTGCAGGCTGTCTGCGTCAACAATCTCCGCGTAATCGAGCTTGTCAACGTAGTCGTCAAGGATCGTCACAAGCGCCGGGTGCAGAATCGCCGTCTTCGTTGTGCCTGCCTTAAATAGCCGCTCGACCTCCGCCAGCGCCTTGTGCAGGCCGACGGCGCGCTTGCGCTCGTCTTCGTTCAGGTATCGGTTGCGGCTGGAAAGCGCAAGCCCATCCGCTTCTCGGACGGTCGGGCAGACGACCAGTTCCAGCGGCAGGTTCAGGTCACTCACCATGCGACGCAGGATCAGCGCCTGCTGCGCGTCTTTCTGGCCGAAGTAGGCGCGTGTCGCCTGTGCGATGTTGAACAGCTTCGCCACCACGGTAGTGACGCCCTTGAAGTGACCGGGCCGCGAGGAGCCGCAGAGGCGGTCTCCCAGCTCATCGACGATCACCCAGCTGCGGAAACCGGGCGGGTACATCATCGACTTGTCCGGCGTGAACACGGCCGTTGCACCGGCCGCTTCGCACAGCTTCAGGTCTGCATCCAGCGTGCGCGGATACTTCGCGAGGTCTTCGTTCGGGCCGAACTGGGTGGGGTTCACAAACACGCTGACAAGCGTGGCGGGGTTGTCCGCGGCGCTGCGCCGAATCAGCGACGCGTGCCCCTCGTGCAGTGCACCCATCGTCGGCACGAAGCCGACCTCAGCCTGTGCGCCTCGCCACGCGCGCACTTCTTCAATGGTATTGAGCGTCTTCATGACCGGGTAACCTAAGTATTCGGCGCACGGCGCACTAGGCTTTGAGCTTCTGGTAGGCGTCCGCAAACGGCTCCCCGGTGCGGGGGTCGCTCAGCCGACTGGCAATCTGCAACAACGGCCACAAGACGAACTCGCGCTCAGACATACGCGGGTGCGGCACCTGAAGGTCCGGCTCGTCAATCAACTGCTCGCCGTAAAGCAGCAAGTCCAGGTCGAGCGTGCGTGGGGCGTTGCGAGACTGACCCCGCCGATCTCGCCCGAGATCTCGCTCGATTCCGAGCAGCCCTTCAAGCAGATCGCGCGGGGACAGTGACGTCTCAAGTTCGGCAACTCCGTTGATGAAAGGACCTGATCCGTCCGGCGAATCCACCGGCTCTGTCTCAATGAAACTGGATTCCCGAACGAGCCGAGTCTGCGGAAGCTCGCCAAGTTTGAGCAGCGCCGAACGCAAGTTTGTCTCGCGATCGCCCAAATTCGACCCAAGGCCAATGTACGCCTGCACGCTGTTCATCAGTGCGTTCCGTGAATTCCTTCGCATCCTGAGGGTACATGACGTTTAATGGAAGGGCCGTTGGGGTGGATGTGCGCTGGCGGGCGCATCACCATAGAAAATCAAGGTTTATGACAATGCGAGGACCGGCACCCACGATGGTGCTTGTGATCCTTGGCCTGTGCATAGCGTGCGGCCCCTGCCGTGCGCAGGAACCAAGAGAACAGCCGATTCCGGCCGGCACTGAACTGCAGGCCGATTCGCCGTTCGCCGAGGAAAGCAAGCAACTCGATAACGCAGCCGACAAGGCCGCGCGAGTAATCGTTTTTGAAGCTCTGCTCAAGAAGGCAGATGAGCTGAAGCGCGATCCGGAGCCACTGATCAGCGTCCTTCAGAACAAGAAGCCTGAAGCCACCTACAAAGACCTGCTTGAGTATCTGCGCGACACGAAGAGCGCGAGGCGTCTTTGTTTCCTCAACACCCTGATCCTGGATGCAAACGACCCTGGTGACTCCGCCAAGGTCGCGATTTCGGCCGTGCTCGCTTACAACGGCGAAGCCGTCCCAATCGTGCGCGAAATGCTGGAGAGCGAGTCCGCCGCCGACCGCCTTGCGGCAGCCAGCATCTGCGGTGAGCGCGTCGGCGGCGCGGCCGGCGTCGTCAAAGTCATTCCACCGCTGGTACGGGTGTTTCAGCGCAATGAGCCCGACGTAACCGGCGTGGCGATCAAGAGCCTGAAGCGAATCGCGCTGCTTGACTATGAGACTGCAGACCAGTGGAAGGACTGGCTTGGCAAGAAGACCGAGGCCGACTTGTTGGCGGAGATCGGCGACCGCGAGCACGACGCGCGCCTCAAGGCAGAGCTAGACCGTGCGCGCCGTGAAGCCGAACTGCTGGAAGTACTGCTCGAAAGAATGCGAAAGGACGAACGCGCTGACGCGAACGCGCTGATCCTGCATCTGCAGAAGTCTGAATACCTGCCCGTGCGACTTGAAGCCGTAAAGCTGCTGCGAGAGCTGCTGCCCAGCCAGAAGGACGACACGGCCAAGCCGATCATCGACGCGCTGGGCGCCACACTCAACAACCGCGACGAAACAGAAGACGTCCGCAAGGGCTGCGCAATGGCGCTCGCGGAGTGCGGTAAGCCACAGGTGGCGTTTCCCTATATCGACGCCGCGCTTGAGGCGAACGGCATCAGCGCCGACCTGAAGCTGGAGCTGGTAAAGGGCCTGAACGGGCCCGTAGCGGCCGGGCGGCTGGCAGAAATGCTGAAGGCCGAAGTCGACGTGGTGGAAACCCGCAGCGGCGCGGTGCTGGACACGCTGATCGCCAAAGTCAGCAGCGTCGTGAAGGTTGAAGACAAGTCCGAACAGAAGGCGGCCATCCTGGACGAGTTGAGCCGGCTGTTGGGATTGATCACCGCCAAGCTGGGTGGAGAGTTGGAAGCGCCCGCCCGGAAACGCTACATCGACCTGGCAGCCAACGTGTGTGACACGCTCGGGTACATCGCACGCCAGAAAGTTGTGGGCATTGCGTCATGCGTTGACTCGCTGCTCGATTTCGCGTTCATCTCATTCCAGCCTGCGGAAAGCGGTGCGGCCTCTCGCGCCATGATCGCGTTGCGCCAGGCACTGGATGTTCCCAGCACGCACCTGGCCGTGCTCGACAAGCTGACCAACCCGCCGGTCAGTGATCGGCTCAGCGCGCAGTACACCAAGCTGGCGGGCAACGGCGATGAGCAGATGCTGGTAAGCCTGATCGGATTGTATGAGGCAATGGGCGTCGCACCCGAGCCGTTGCCTGATCTACGCAAGCGCCTGATCGACAGGGCCAGCAGTACCGAAGCAGCCCAGCCCACAAGCCCGGATTCACGCAAGACACTGCGCGAGGCGTTGCGGGCGCTTATATCCATACTGCTCGACAAACAGCCTGACCGGATCGAAACGCATGTGGCTCTGGTGAAAGAGCTGCTGGAGGCTGAGTACGGCGGCAATGACGCGTTGGGGTATCTGATGGTACTCAAGGCCGACCGTGTACAGGTAATGACCGCCGCCATGCAGCCGCTGGTAGACCGCAAGCCGGTCAAGCTTGCGCTGCTGGTAGCGCGTCTCGATCAGATCCTCAACCAGACGGAACGCGAGAGTAACGAGTACAAGACGTTCCGCGCCGGGCTGAACTCGGCCGTCAGGACATCGTTGTCCGACAAGCTGGCAAAGGCACTGTCGGGGCCGATCGACGACGACATGAAGAAGGACCTGACCGGGCTGGCGTCCGGCCCGCTACGCGAGCAGTTCGTGCCGACGGCCGTTGAGCAATTACGCAAGGCGGCTGCGCCGGGCGCTTCACGGGACACCGTTTCCGAGATTCTGCTGCTAAGCCTCAAGGCCGCGCACCCGAACAAGTACGAGGGCGTGACCCTGAAAGGCCTGGAAAAAGACGCGTTCCTGACGGCGCTGGATGACCTGAACACCAAGCTCCGGACGGACGGCTACGCGGTACCGTGATAATTCTCGATCCCGAATCCCGGCTGCCGCTACTGGAACGCGAGCACACCGTTGGTATCTAGGACGCTCGACGCTTGAACAACGGGGTGCCGTGCAAGACTTTCCGCTCAGTCACATTCGCAATTTCTGCATCATCGCGCACATCGACCACGGAAAATCCACGCTGGCCGACCGGCTGATGTCGATGTCCCACGCCGTCGACAAGCGCAAGGTCGTCGAGCAGACCATGGACTCCATGGATCTTGAGCGCGAGCGCGGCATCACGATCAAGGCCAAGGCGATCGCGTTGCCGATGACCATCAATGGCGAGCAATATCTGTTCAACTTGATCGATACGCCCGGCCACGTCGACTTCGGCTACGAAGTCAGCCGGGCCATGAATGCTTGCGAAGGCGCGCTTCTGCTGGTGGATGCGACACAGGGCATCCAGGCGCAGACGGTCGCCAACATGTACCTGGCGATCGGCGCGGACCTCGAAGTCATCCCGGTTGCCAATAAGGTCGACATGGTGGCCGCGGACTTCGAGCGCACCTGCTATGAGCTGGAGAGTGCCTTCGGCACCGAGCCTGACACGGTTGTTCAGGTCAGCGCCAAGACCGGCCTCGGCGTGGAAGACCTCGTCCAGGCCATCGTCGAGCGCATTCCTCCGCCGGTCGGCGACTTCGACGCGCCCCTGCGCGCGCTGATTTTCGACGCCGTCTACGACGACTATCGCGGCGTGGTGATTTACGTGCGCGTGCGCGAAGGACGACTCAAGGCAGGCGACCGCATCTTTATGATCGGCACCCGCAGCGAGTACGAAGTGCTTGAGGTCGGTGTCGTGCGCATGGGCATGCTGAAACAGCCGGAACTGAACACCGGCGCAGTAGGCTACATCATCTGCGGCATCAAGACGGTCCAGGATGTTGGCGTCGGCGACACGCTGACCCTCGCCAAGCACAAGGACACGGTCGAGGCGCTACCCGGCTACAAGCGCCCGCAACCCATGGTTTACGCGGGTGTCTACCCGACCAACGCGGCCGAATTCGATGCACTTCGCAAGGGCCTGCAGAAGATCACGCTCTCCGACAGCAGCATTACCTACGTGCCCGAGCAGAGCGACGCGCTCGGAAGCGGCTTCCGATGCGGCTTCCTTGGGCTGCTGCACATGGAAATTTTCCAGGAGCGTGTCGAGCGCGAGCTTGGACTCGACCTGGTGCAAAGCGCGCCGAACGTTACGTACGAGATCATCAAGGCTGACGACACGCGCGTTCGGATTTCGAAGGCCGGCGATCTGCCCGACCCGACACAGTACAAAGAGATCCTTGAGCCGATGGTAAAGCTCAGCGTGATCACGCCGACCGAGTTCATCGGCAACGTGATGTCTCTGTCGCTTGAGCGCCGCGGCCTGTTCATGAATCAGGAGCACCTCGGCAAGGACCGCGTGCTGCTTTCGTTCAAGATGCCGCTGGCGGAAGTCATCTTCGACTACTTCGACAAACTGAAGTCCGGCACGCGCGGCTATGCGACGATGGACTACGAGCCCACAGGCTTCGAGCCCGCCGACCTCGTGAAGGTCCGCATCATGATCGCCGGCGAGGAAGTGGACGCACTGGCGATGATCGTGCACCGCCAGTTTGCGGAAGCCCGTGGCCGCAACCTGCTGAAGAAGCTGAAGGAAGAAATCCCCAAGCACCTGTTCGTCGTGAACCTCCAGGCCGCCATTGGCGGCAAGATCATCGCCAGCGAGAAGATCGGCAGCATGGGCAAGAACGTGCTGGCCAAGTGCTACGGTGGCGACATCAGCCGCAAGCGCAAGCTGCTCGAGAAGCAGAAGAAGGGCAAGAAGCGCATGAAGATGATCGGCGGCGTCGAGGTGCCGCAGGGCGCATTCCTGTCCGTGCTCAAGGTCGAGAACACCTAACGCCCGCAAATTCCTGTGCTGCAATCCGGACCGAAACGGTCCGCGATGCCCGCATGACTGCGCCGAGTGTCACACGCCGCCAGCCCCTGAACGAACGGGGTTTCGGGCCGGCATCTTCGCGCGCGCAATTTCGACGACAAGGTTAAATCTAGGGGGTTTATTCGCCATTTCCACCTATGTATACACCGGGCTCCGCGGGAGCAGTTTGCGCGCGTCAAAACGGTGTGAAACGCGCGTAAATCAGGCGGAGATTGAAACCGGAACCAGGCGGAATTTACCCACGCGAGGCGGTTGGTGCCTCGCCGAAGCCTGTTCCAGACGGCCCCGCGGTACTGGGAGAGTAAGGTGCGAGTGCGCTCGCTGCGTTGGTTGGCAGTCCTCGGTTTTGCCGCAATCGCCTTAGGCGCCTTCGGCTATTCCGTCGTGCTCGCGCAGGCCGTCGAGAAACTCCCCGACGCCGAGCTGCCCGACGGCGTCAAGAGTGCCGGCGATAACGCGGCCCCAGGCTGGAGCGGCTCCGGCGAACACCCCGGCAAGAAGCTTTTCGACTCAACTTGCGGCGTCTGCCACAAGCTGAGCGATGTCACTGTCGTGGGTCCGGGATTTGCGGGGCTTTACAAGCGTGTCTCTGACTCCCACCCCGGTGAGGATCCATACAAAGTAGTCGCGGACTTTGTCGAATCCGTGCAGAGCGGCGGAGAAGAGAACTACTCGAAGGATGAGTACTTCCGAAAGGTCCAGGAATCGGTCAGTGGGCCCGGCGTGCAGATGTCCACGCGGGGCAACCTTCCGCCCACGGCTACTCGTCGCGATCTGTTGAACGTAATCGACTACATCTTCCGCTTCCGCGAAGTGCAGTTCGTCGAGGAAGAATACTGGGCGCAGGTCAAGCTCGGGCGCAGCCTGGTTTCAGGCGGCACCAGCTTCACTTATGGCGGCCCGTCCTGCACCGGCTGCCATACGGCCGGCGCTGACCACGCACTGCGGGGCGCAAACGTTGGCCCCAACATCGCGGATACCTATGTCATCGCGCGCAGGCGCGGCACCGACGAGAAGAACAACTACAGCGATGGCCTGTGGCAGATCCTGTCCGGGCCTGACGCGCCGCCCGCTCACTACTACTACAAGGATGAAGAAGGCGTATCGCCGCGCCGCCCGCTTACTGAGGGTGAGTTGAAGGCGGTCACCACTTTCTTTGAGCAGCAGGCCCGGGAAGTCGGCACTGAGCAAGACTCGAACTACCTGCCGATCTTCGCGCTGCTGGTCGCCGCGCTCGGCATCCTGGTGCTCGAGCCGACGGTGCTGAACATCCTGTTCGTGAAGGAAGACCACGAGTTTGTGGACGGTCCATACAAGGAAGAAGACCACCACCACGACGAGCACGAACACAAGCCAGAGCCAGCAGTAGCTGCGAAGCCGGCCGAAGAGCAGAAGGTTGCCGAAGAAGCGCCAGCCGCCGAGGCCAAGGCAGAAGAATCGGCACCGGCCGAAGAGACAAAGGAAGAGACAACGTCTGTAGCGACGGCTCCTGAAGCAGCAGAAGAAGAAGCCAAGCCGGAAGAAGCAGCTGCTGAGGCAGGCGCGGCTGAGCCCGAAAAGCCAGCAGACGAGGCTAAGACCGACGAAGACAAGGGCAGTGAAGAAAAGAAGGAAGACTAACAAGGCATGGCAGGCGAGTTCAGGTACATCCCGCAGGACACGCTGACGGACATCACGAACCTGGTGAACCCGGTTCTTGACGCTGTCGTGCCTTTCGTGCCCTACCTTGTCGTCATGGCCTTCCTGCCCGGGCTCCTGCGCGCGATGTTGCAGTACAAGATTGAGGCATCGAAGGGCAGCTTCCTGAACGACGATACCGATCGCAAGTTGCGCAGCGTGCCGCTGTCAGTCGGCATCTGGGGCCTGCTGTTCGTCCACATGATCCTGTTCGCCGTCCCGGGCATGGCGCAGGTCTTTGCCTCCGGCGAAGGCGCGCGCGCGACGCTTGAAATTGTCGTGATGGGCTTTGCCTTTTTCACGCTGTTCGGCTTCCTGAACGTCCTGCTGCGGTTCGGGCTGGATGCAGACGTTCGCAAGAGCCTCGGCAAACTGGGCTACCTCGACGTTGCCATCATCGCGACGGTTCTGCTGCCCGCGCTTGGCGTTGGCTTGTACGCCTGGTCCACCGTTCGCTGGGCCAGCGTGTGGACAGGCACAGTGTTCTGGCAGAACTGGGTGGATGCCTTCACCTTCAACTTCAACCACACCGACTTCTACAAAGACATGCCGGTGTTCATGAAGCTGCACATCATTATCGTTCCGCTGGCGTCTGCACACCTGCTGTACAGCCGCCTGCTCACACACCTTATCATCCCGCGCCCGAGCCTCTGGCGCCTGGGAGCGATCGGCACTGAGCATGGACACGTGGGCGCAGCAGAAGCTGCCGCGCTGATGTACGGGATCTCGGCCGAGAAGAAAGGCGACCACTAAGCGATGAACGCGAAGCTCGCCGTCTTGTTCTTCCTGCTTACCGTCGGCATGGCGATGCCGATCCTGCTTGGCATTCGCAGCATTCCCGACATCCAGCTGCCGAACCTGCACACCGGCTATCAGCCAGAGCAGCCAATCCCGTACAGCCACCGGCTTCACGCCGGTGTGTTGAACATCGATTGCCAGTACTGCCACTCGGGCGCAGACCAGGGCCGCCACGCAACGGTACCAAGCCTCGACACCTGCTGGAACTGCCATAAGACCGTCGCCGGGCGCACCAAGACCGCCAAGGAATCAATCGCCAAGCTCCGCGAGGCGTACATGAGCGGCGAAGGCGTCGAATGGAAGCGGGTGCACAACAACCCCGACTTCGTCTACTTCAACCACCAGACACACGTGCGCATCGCCAAGTACATCGATGCGGACGGCAACATCAGCGACGGCGTGGATTGCCAGTATTGCCACGGCGACATGGCAAAGAACGGCGTGGCAAAGCAGCAGGAGCAGCTCGCGATGGGGTTCTGCATCAACTGCCACCGCGACCAGAATGAGCGGCATGAAACGGCAAACCTGCCGGCGCGCGCGCCGGTCAGTGCCTGCGACGCGTGCCACAGGTAGGACCAGCAGGGCGGAAGGCGAATCAGAGAGCAGATGGAAATACAGACGCAAAACGATGACTTTAGCGACATGCCGGCCGAGCTCCGCCAGGAGGCCGAGCAGGTCAGCAAGTCGCGTCGTGACTTCATGAAGGTCACGGGCATGGCCGCCATGGGCGCCGTCATTGCAGGCTGCACCGCTGAAGACCGCATCGTCAAGCCGCTCGTCAACAAGCCCGAAGGCATTACCCCGGGTGTTGCCTATCAGTATGCGTCCACCTGCCAGGGCTGCAGCGCCAACTGCGGCACCCTGATGAAGGTTCGCGACGGCCGTCCCGTGAAGATCGAAGGCAATAATCTCAGCCCGATCAACGGCAAGCACCGCGGGCTGAACATGGACGCGCCGAAGGCCGGCGCCCTGTGCGCGGTCGGCCAGGCCCAGCTCTGGACTCTTTACAACCCGGACCGCCTGCAGGGCCCGCGGCACAAGGAAGACGGCGAAGTCGAGTGGAGCAAGCTGGACGCCGCGGCGTCGGCTGCCGTCAAGGGCGGCAAGGTTGTGCTGCTGACCGGCACGATCAGCGGCTCGAGCGCCAACGCGGTAATCGGCAAGCTTAAGGCCAAGGGCGCGCACCACGTCAGCTACGATGCGGTCTCGCGCTACTCGATCGCCAAGGCCCATGCCGACACGCACGGCAAGTCGGCGGTTCCCCGCTATCGCTTTGCCGAAGCGACCGTGGTTGTCACGTTCGACGCCGACTTCCTCGGCACCTGGATCAGCCCGGTTGAGCATGCTCGTGACTGGGCCACCCAGCGCGACCTGAAGTTCGGCCGCGATTCCATGAGTCGTCTGGTCGCCTTCGAGGCACGCATGTCGCTCACCGGCGCCAACGCCGACGAGCGTCATCGCATCAAGGATTCAGAGCGCGGCGCGGTGCTGGTTGAGCTCGCGAACAAGCTGGGCGCGAACCTCGGCGCCGCAGGCAAACACTCCGTCCCCGCCGATGTGATTGAGAAGCTCGCTGACGAGCTCAAGTCCGCCGGCAAGCGCGGCCTGGTCGTCACTGGCAGCCGCGACGTCCGCGAGCAGAAGCTGTGCAACTGGATCAACCACACGCTTGGCGCGTACGGAACGACGCTCGACCTCGCAGCCGCGTCGCACCAGAAACTCGGCAACGACGAAGACCTCGCCAGGCTGCTCAAGGACATGGAAGCCGGCAGCGTCAGCACCCTGATCGTCTGGGGCTGCAACCCGGTTTACGACTTGCCGGACGGCGAGAAATTCAAAGAGCTGATGGGCAAGGTCAGCAACACCATCGCGATCACACTGCGCGCCGACGAAACAGCCAGCGAGTGCACCTGGCTTGCGGCTTCGGACGACGCCCTCGAAAGCTGGAACGACTTTGAGCCGGTGAAGGGCCTGCACACGCTTGCGCAGCCCGGCGTGCGCCGCCTGTGGGACACGCGCAACGGCTACAGCTGCCTGCTGAAGTGGATGGACGACGCGGACAAGAACAAGGAGTACCGCGACGTCCTCAAGGCCCACTGGGAAGCCAACGTCCTCAACGGCCAGAGCTGGGGCTCGGCTGTCGAGATGGGCTTCGTTGACCGCAGCGCGGCCAACAGTAAAACGCAGCCCGACTTCAGACCCGCAGGCATGGGTGATGCCAAGGCGGCCGGAAGCGTGGCCGACACCGGTGCGCTCGAGGTAACGGTCTACGAGTCCTACAACCTGCGCGACGGACGCCACGCCGTGAACGGCTGGCTGCAGGAAATGGCCGACCCGATGGTCCGCGTCTCCTGGACCAACCTTGCGCTGATGTCGCCCACAACGATGGAAGCTCAAGGCGTGGCCGAAGGCGACATTGTTGAAGTCAGCGCCGATGTCGACGGGCGCAAAGCCAGCTGCAAGGTACCGGTCATGCGCCAGCCAGGCCAGGCCGAAGGTACCGTTGCAATCAGCCTCGGCTACGGCCGTACCAAGGCCGGCCCGATCGTCCACGGCCGCGGCAAGGAAGAAGACGCGGTAGACCCTGACCTGCTGGCCGAGGGCGTGTACCGCATCGGCGGCAACGCATTCCCGCTCATGGGCACAACGGCCGTCGGCGGCAGCATCAGCAAGACCGGCGACAGCATTAGACTGGCCAAGATCAGCAAGCACGACAGCCAGGAAGGCCGCCCGATCCTCAAGCAGACCAGCCTTGAGGAATGGAAGAAGAAGCCGAACGCAGGCAACGACCAGGAGCTGCCGTCGGCCGACTTCACGATCTGGCCGAAGTGGGAGTACAAGGGCCACAAGTGGGGCATGACGGTCGACCTGAACGCCTGTATCGGCTGCGGCGCATGCCAGGTTGCCTGCAGCGTTGAGAACAACGTACCGATCGTCGGCAAGGAAGAGGTCTGGCGTCGCCGCGAAATGCACTGGGTGCGCATTGACGCGTACTACGAAGACGACAGCCCGTTCGACGGTAACCTGACGAAGAACGAGAACCCGGAAGTCGGCTTCCAGCCAATGATGTGTCAGCACTGCGAGAACGCGCCGTGCGAAACCGTTTGTCCGGTGATCGCCACCAGTCACAGCGAAGAAGGCCTCAACGTACAGGCCTACAACCGCTGCATCGGCACCCGCTATTGCGCGAACAACTGCCCGTACAAGGTTCGCCGCTTCAACTGGTTCCGCTATGAGCATCACAACCTGACCATGAATCTCGCGCTGAACCCGGACCTCGTGGTCCGCAGCCGCGGCGTCATGGAAAAGTGCAGCATGTGCGCCCAGCGGATCTACGAGGGCAAGCGCAACGCAGCGTTGAACAACGAAGACGTCAAGGACGGCAACATCCAGACGGCGTGCGCACAGACCTGCCCGACAGACGCAATCATGTTCGGCGACCGGAACGATGCGAAGAGCACCGTCGCACGCCTCGAGAAAGACCCGCGCAATTACGCGGTGCTGGCAGAAATTAACACCCGCCCGGCGGTCACGTACCTCACCAAGGTCCGCAACCGCCCGGCCAAGAAGTCGGAGCTGGCGCTTGAGCATGACGCCCACGCGCACGAAGAACATTGATCACGCAGAGGCAGGACTGACGCAGGCAAGCAGCACTGAACACGAAGGACTGAACCTTGGGGCACGTTTACTCACCATTGCGTAAGCCACTCGTGGACGGCGACAAGTCGATGCACGATATTACGCACGACGTGTGCCGCTCCATCGAGGGCAAGCCGACCGCGCTTTGGTGGTACGGCTTCCTTGTATCGGCGGCCGTGCTCGGCGTGTTCCTGGTCGTCACCGGCTGGACGCTCTATGAAGGCATCGGCGTCTGGGGCCTGAACAAGACAGTCGGCTGGGGCTTTGACATCACGAACTTCGTGTTCTGGGTCGGTATCGGTCACGCCGGTACGCTGATCTCGGCCGTGCTGCACTTGTTCCGCCAGAAGTGGCGCACATCCATCAACCGCTCGGCTGAGGCGATGACGCTGTTTGCGGTCGTTTGTGCAGGCCTGTTCCCGTTGATTCACATGGGTCGGCTCTGGATCGGTTTCCTGTGGGTCGCCCCCTACCCGAACCTGCGCGGGCCCCTCTGGGTAAACTTCCGCAGCCCGCTTCTGTGGGACGTGTTCGCCATCTCGACGTACCTGACGATCTCGGCGGTATTCTGGTACATCGGGCTGATTCCCGACCTGGCAACCGTGCGCGACCGTGCCAAGCACTGGGCGCGCAAGCTGTTCTACGGCACGCTGGCCCAGGGCTGGAACGGCAGCGTCCGCAACTGGAACCACTACGAGAAGGCCTACATGATCTTCGCGGGCCTCGCGACGCCGCTGGTGTTCAGCGTGCACTCGATCGTGTCAATGGACTTCGCGACGTCGGTGATCCCGGGCTGGCACACAACGATTTTCCCGCCCTACTTCGTGGCCGGCGCGATCTTCTCAGGCTTCGGCATGGTGCTGACGCTGCTGCTGATCGCCCGCAAGACCATGCGCCTCGAGAGCTACATCACGCTCGACCACCTCGAGAGCATGGGCAAGGTCATCATCCTGACCGGCTCAATGGTCGGCCTGGCATACGGCACTGAGTTCTTCATCGCCTGGTACAGCGGCAGCATCTACGAGAGCTTCGCGTTCATCAACCGTGCCACGGGCCCGTTTGCCTGGTCCTACTGGATCATGGTCAGCTGCAACGTGATCAGCCCGCAGACGCTTTGGTTCCGTAAACTGCGGCGCAACCCGTGGTTCCTGTTCATCCTCAGCATCTTCGTGAACATCGGCATGTGGTTTGAGCGATTCGTGATCATCGTTACGTCGCTGCACCGCGACTATCTGCCGAGCAGCTGGTCATACTACTACCCGACAACGATCGAGGTTCTTGAGCTGGTTGGCAGCTTCGGCCTGTTCTTCTTCCTGTTCTTCCTGTTCGTGCGAGTCATGCCGGCTGTGGCCTTCGGCGAAGTGAAGGGCGTGCTGAAGATGGGCAAGAACTACGATCCAACGGGCGCCAGCGCCAAGAAGCACGTTCCGCACGACGACAAGCCGGCGGAAGGTACCCCGGAGGTGAGCCATGCCTAAGGAGAAGAACAAATTCTTCCTCGGCGTGTTCACCGACGAGGACGACGTCAAGCCGGCGACACAGGCGTGCGCCGACGCGGACTTCACGTTCCATGACGTCTTCGCGCCGTATGAGGTGCACGGGCTCGATCGCGCCATGGGACTCAGCCAGAGCAAGATCACCTGGGTGACGTTCCTGTGCGGCCTGATGGGCACGACGATCGCGCTCGGAGGCATGTCGTATGTCTCCTGGTGGGACTGGCCGCTGAATATCGGTGGCAAGTCGCCGTTCCCGCTGCCTGCGTTCATTCCTGTCACGTTCGAATTGACCGTCCTGATCGGTGGTGTGTGCACCATGATGGGCCTGTTCGCACTGTGCCGCATCTTCCCCGGCAAGAAGGCACGACTGTTCCACCCACGTGTGACCGACGATCGGTTCGTGATCGTGATCGAGGTCGACGAAGACTTCGACGAGGCCAAGTGCCGCGAGATATTCACGAGGCACAACGCAGAAGAAATGAAGCTGGTTGACCACGACTATGCGGCCGACCCCGCTGACGCCGAAGCGTCCGTGGAAGGAGGTGCCGCATGATCGACAAGATCCTCAACAAGGCGATCGACATCCAGGCGGCGCAGCTGGACAAGGCCAAGGACATCGCCGTGCGGGCGCATTCCACGTACGGCGCCCGTGCCTGGATCGGCGGCGGCGTACTTGCCGGCGCGATCGTCTGCGCGGCCGCTGCTGCGTTCCTGCTGCGCGACTACAGCAAGCGCAACTTCGAGTACATGCCCGACATGGGCTACAGCGAGGCCTGGGAAAGCCAGGTCAAGAACGACTATCGCAACGACTACGCCGACTACACCCCGGACCTGCCTCCGCACATCGCCGAATGGGGCACGGCCGAGATGGCACCGCCCGATGGCACGATCTACCGCGGGCAGCGCACGCTGGATATTCCCGCCGGCGATGATGGCCGCGCGCGTGCAGGTCGTGAATTGCTCAACCCGTTCGACACCGTCAGCAAGGAAGAGAAGCAGGAAGTACTGGCGCGCGGCAAGAACCTGTTCCGCTTCAAGTGCCAGGCCTGCCACGGTGTTGACGGAGTGGGCTTTGCCCCCGTCACCAAGTACGGCATCGGCGCGCCCACGATCAACGGCGCAACAACACGCGATAAGTGGAAAGATGGCGAGCTGTTTCACATTGTGACGTACGGATTCAACACGATGCCGTCGTATGCGAACCAGCTGGAATACAACGACCGTTGGAAGCTGATCAGCTACCTGCGCGAGCTGCAGAAGGGCAAGTAGGATGAGCCACGAAGTCCATCTCGATGAGCCCGAAACGTTCACCTTCCCCGCGCTGGTGAAGATGGGCAGCATCGCGGCCATGCTGGTCGGGGCGGTTACGTTCGGCTTGTCGTTCCTCGGCGGAACCAACCTGGCCTTTGGCGGCTGGGCGATTGCATCGTGGTATGTCGTCGGCTTCCCGCTGTTCGGCATGTTCCTGCTGGCGATCAACCACCTCAGCAGCGGCGGCTGGGCAGCGACCATGAAGCGCGTGCCCGAGGCCATGACTCAGTACTTCCCCGTCGGCCTATTGACCATCGGCGTGCTTTGCCTGTCCTTCCTGATCACCGACGAGGGCAACCACAGCGAAGTCAGCCGCCAGCTGTACTCATGGGCCAACTTCGTCAATCACGGCGATGAGCACAGCGAACTGATCGAGAAGAAGGAACTCTGGCTGAACATCCCGTTCTTCCTCGGCCGTACACTTCTGTACTTCGGCATCTGGGCCGGCTTTGCCTGGGCCATGGTGCGCCAGTCGCGCAAGCAGGACGTAGACGGCGATTACAAGCACACGTTCGCCGCGCGCAAACTGTCGGCCGTGTTCGCCATCCTGTTCGGCCTGACGGTCACCTTCGCCAGCATCGACTACATCAAGAGTGTTGAGCCCACCTGGTTCAGCACCATGTTCGGCGTCTACCAGTTCGGCGGCATCGTGCAGAGCGGCTTTGCCATGCTGATCCTGCTGATCCTGCTGCTGCGCCGCACCGGCTATCTGCGCACGGCCGTGAACACCAGCCACTTCCACACGCTTGGCATCTGGCTGTTCGCGGCGGCGACCTTCTGGGCATACATCTGGTTCTGCCAGTTCATGCTGATCTGGTACACGAACATCCCGGAAGAGACGCAGCACTTCTTCGCGCGCTGGAACACGCCATGGTTCTGGATCACGTTCGGCCTGAATCCGCTGCTGAACTGGGTTATTCCGTTCCTGGCCCTGCTTCCGCGCCCGAACAAGCGCAACACGAAGGTCCTTGCTATCGCCGCCGTCAGCTCGCTGCTTGGCCGATTCGTTGACCTGTGGCAGTTCGTCACGCCGCAGCCGCACCACGACGCCAACGGACTGCCTGAGCCGAACTGGATGCCGTGGGAGACATTCTGGCTGATCGGCATCGTGGTCGGCGTAATCGGGCTTTTCCTGTTCGTCACACTGCGGGCGCTTGAGAAAGCACCTCTGCTGGCCAAGAACGACCCGTTCTTCGACGAAGCGCTGCACGCGGACATCTAGCACGCGTACTTCCCAAGCGGCCCCTCCGGGGGCCGCTTTCGTTTGGCCACTCTCCAGCCGCAGCGGACTTTTGTACCCTTTGTCCCTACACCGGAAAGGAGCGCCCCATGCTGCGACTGCTGATCGCGATGTGCCTTTGCGCCGGAGCCCTCGCTGCACAGGACAACCACTACTGGACCCACCAGTTCGGCACGCGCGCCAGCCTGATGGGCGGGGCAATGATCGGCGGCGTCGATGACACCAGCGCCGTCTACTACAACCCCGGCCGCCTCGGCTGGATCACCAACGACTCCCTGAAGGTCAGCGCCAACGGCTACCAGCTGGCTACGCTTACCGTGAAGGACGGCGTCGGCAAGGGAAAGGACTTCACCAGCACCCAGGGCGACATCGTGCCGCTTTCGGCGTCCGGCGTATTCCTGTTCGGCCAGAGCGGGCTTGCACTCGGCTTTCACATCCTGGCGCGGCAGTTCTCGGACGTTTCATCCAGCGCGCGCCGCGAGGCCCGGTTCAACGTGATCGACGATGCCCGCAGCGCCGGCGATGAGGACTACATCGGGGCATTCCAGTTCGACAGCAGCACAGAGGAATACTGGGCAGGCCTCGGGTTCGGCTGGGCGCCCAATGATTGGCTCAGCCTGGGTGTCACCCACTTCGGTGCGCTGCGTTTTGAAGAACAGAACTACGACATCACCACCCGCGCAGTCGGGGCCGGCAGCGCGACCTTCGGCGCCGACAACATCTCCGGCTACAAGATCTGGAACGTGCGCATGCTCTGGAAATTCGGCGTGGCCGCCGAATTCGGCGGGCTGAAGATGGGCCTGACGGTGACCACGCAGAGCCTGAACCTGTTCGGCGGCGCGACCGTTCGCCGACAGATCACGGTGGACGACCTCGATGTCGACGGCGACGGCTCCGGCAATGACTTCGAAGCCAACGACCGTCGCGACGGTGTCAGCACGCGCTACCGCTCACCCTGGTCGTTCGGAACCGGCGTCGACTACGACTTCGGCCCCGTCACGCTCGCGCTGGCGGCCGAGTGGTTCCTGCCTGTCGGCAAGTACGCGGTCGCCGCACCGAATGGCGACAAGGCCTTCTTCCTTGGCGGTGTCTCGACAGAAAGCAGCCGCGAGCTCCTGACCGTGTATGACGGCAAGCGTGGCGCGTTCAACGTGGCGATCGGCCTGCAGACTGAGTTCGGAAAGGACTGGCAGGGCTACTGGAGCATGCGCCGCGACGCAGCAGCCGACTACGTCGACTGGGACGAAAAGGTGCACTTCGGCATCAGCACCTGGGACCTGTTCCACTTCGCAACCGGCGTGGCCTACACAACGCGCCAGGATGACGGCTCGCCAAAGCACGAGCTGATGATCGGGCTGCAGCTCAGCGTCGGCAACGGGCGCACCAGCCAGCCAGTCAACTTCGACAACCCGCGCGAGGACCTGCTGCTGACCGGCCGCACCTACCGCACCGACATCAGTTACTTCGCGATCAGCCTGATCGTTGGCTACACGTATTACTTCTAGTTGATGGTTGATAGTCGATAGTTGATAGTGGGGTTTCGTAAGTCGCCGGAGCCGTGGCCTTGCCTGCCAACCATCAACTACCAGCTATCAACTGATCCCCATGCTCATTGCTTCCTGGAACGTGAACTCAATCCGCGTGCGCCTGCAGCACCTGCTGGACTGGATGCAGCAGGCCCAGCCCGATGTCGTCTGCCTGCAGGAGCTGAAACTTGAGACGGACAACTTCCCGTTCGATGAAATCGGCGAGGCCGGCTACGAAGCCGCCGCCTACGGCCAGAAGAGCTACAACGGAGTTGCCATTCTCTCTCGGCTGCCGATTGAGGAAGTCATTGAGGGCTTCCCCGGCGAAGAGGGCCAGTCGCGGGTGATCGAGGCCGTCATTGAAGGCGTCCACGTATTCAGCGTGTACGCGCCCAACGGGCAGACCGTCGGCGGCGACAAATTCAAGTACAAGGAACGCTTCTACGGGGCCCTCCGCGAGCATCTGGACGGGCTGGGCAAGCCGTCCGAGCCGGTGGCCCTGTGCGGCGACTTCAACATCGCGCCCGAAGAGCGCGATGTATGGGACGTATCGAGATGCTCCGGCGAAATCGGCTTCCACCCGGACGAGCTGAAGTGGCTCAAACACTTCAAGGACTGGGGCCTGCACGACTCGTTCAGGCTGATCAACGAAAAGCCGAAGCAGTTCTCGTGGTGGGACTTCCGCGGCGGCGGCTTCGCCAAGGACCAGGGCCTGCGCATCGACCAGATCTGGGTGAGTGACGGCCTCAAGGAATCGGTTAAGAACGCCTGGATCGACATCGAGCCGCGCACTTGGGAGCGCCCCAGCGACCACACGCCCGTGCTGTGCGAGCTCGAAGTCTAGAAACCGGAACTAGATCGAAATCACGCGGTGTTCCCGTGCTATAAACCCGCCGGAGGCGCAATGACCGCGACCCTGAACAGTGAATTGCTGCGCAACTGCATCGCCGCCTATGAAAGCGCCACGAATCAGATGGAAGCCGTCGTGGCCGGGCTTACGCCGGCGCAGGCCAACTTCAAGCCCGGCCCAAAGAAGTGGTCCATCGCCCAGTGCATCCAGCACCTGAACATCAGCGCCACCAGGTACCTCGACGTGATGGAGCCCAAGCTCAAGGCCGCGCGCGAAGCCGGCAAGACCGGTGGCGAGCCTTACGGGCGTGGCTCGTTCGTCGGACGTTTCATTCTCAAGAACCTTCGGCAGGGCGCCAAAGCGCCGAAAGTTCCCGCGCCGGGCACATTCAAGCCGGGCCCAAGCGAGCTGGATATTGCCAGGCTGGCCGACGAGTTTCGGGCCGTCAACAAGCGCATGATCGCAGCGGCCGAGTCTGCCGACGGGCTGGACCTCGGGCGCATCCGGTTCGGCACCCCGGTGCTGTCACTCGCACGAGTCACAATGGCGGAGGCCTTCGAGATGCCGGCTCTCCACGAGCCGCGCCACCTCGCACAGGCCGAAAGGGTCAAACAGGCGGAGGGCTATCCCGACTAGCCCAGGCTGCGACCGAAGGCACGCCCTGCGGGCTCCGCTTATGGGCTTGCATCCGTCGGTCCCCCCTCTAACATCCGGCGACCTAGTGCATTAGCGGCTATTTGGACAGGCTCGATGGACTTTCTGGCAGCGGCATTTGATCCGCAGAACCTGAAACATCACCTTAGCGTGATCACGTTCCTGCCGTTGCTGGGGGCGCTGTTCATCACGTTCATCAACGGCAAGCGCGCCCGCGAAATCAAGGCGACTGCAATCTTCTTCAGCCTGATCACCTTCGTGGCCAGCCTGCCGATCCTGTTCGAGTTTCAGCTGAACAGCAGCTTCCAGATGGTCGAGGGCGTGGACTGGATTCCAGCCTTCAACATCCGCTATTCCATGGGCGTTGACGGCATCAGCCTGTTCCTGGTGCTGCTGACTACG